>JACUTV010000004.1 GCA_014859645.1 Campylobacterales bacterium | reverse complement strand
GGGTGAGGCAAAAAATCTCTACATGTAAGGCGACAAAACTCTCTACATGTAAAGGAGTGAAGTGGTAGAATTTTTCCTGTTCGTGGGTTTGCTTGGGGTATTGAGTTCTATCGTCTTTTGGAGTGTTTTATTGGGGATTTCCCCCACGCCAACCCTGCCTAAAACCGCGTGTGAAATCGCCAAGCGCGTTCGAAAACATCCCGCGAAAACCGTCGTGGAATTAGGCAGCGGTTGGGGAACCTTGGCCTTGTGCATTGCCAAATACAACCCCGACAAACACGTCATTGCCTATGAGCGTTCGCCCGTGCCTTACGGCTTTTCTTTGCTTCTTAAAGCGCTTTTGCGCACCCCCAATGTGACCTTTAAAAAAGCCAATTTTCTTACCCATACCTTTACCAAAGAACACCTCGCCGTGGCCTATTTGTGTCCTCGTGGTATGGCGTCACTGTGGGAGCATTGGAATACCAGCGGCTTCCCTGGGGCGTTGGTGAGCGCCACCTTTGCCTTGCGTGGGGTCGCGCCGACACAAACCTTAAAGCCTTCGGGGTTTTTGGGCGCTACCTTGTTTGAGTACACCACTTTTAAACCGTTCGTGCTAGAATAAGCCTACTAAATTAATAATAGTAGGAGTAATTTATGAATCCAAAAACCCAATTTTTAGACGCCATGCAGTTTCGCCATGCGTGCAAACTGTTTAATGACCAAAAAATCTCCAAAGAAGATTTACGGTTTATCCTCGAAGCAGGACGTGTGAGTCCTAGTTCTTTTGGGGTTGAGCAATGGAAATTTCTCGTGGTACAAAACGAAGCCTTGAAAAAAGAGATTGAGGCGGCTTCTTGGGGCCAAAAACAAATTTCAACTTCCAGTGATTTGATTGTCATTTTGGCGCGCAAAGACGTGCGCAGTTCTGACGTGTACACCAGAGCTCAATTGCGCCGTTTTGGGTTGGCCGAAGAAGCCTTTAATGGTTTTATGGAAATTTACAAAGCGTGGATTGATGGCAGAGATGACCAGAGTTTGGAACTATGGAGTGAAAAACAGTGCTACATCGCCGCGGCGAACATGATGAGCGCCGCGGCGTTTATTGGGATCGATTCATGCCCCATCGAAGGGTTTGACGCAGCTAAAATTAACGCTATGTTGGGCATCGACACGGCTGTCTTTCACACCGCTTTGCTCATCCCTTTTGGCTACCGCGCTAGCGAACAACGCGCCAAGCACCGCTTGAGTTTTGATGAGGTTGTGGAGTTTCGAGCGTAAAACCACAAAGGGATTTCCCTTTGTGGCTATTTTCTTTCTTTCTTAATCCCTTCAAGCAGTAACTCAAAACCTGTTTTACTCGAAGCTTCTGTCTGTTTTAGCAGTGAGAGAATGTTTTCGTATTGCGCATCACTTTTGCTGACTTCGACCACTTTGGAAAGGTTTACATGTACCTTTTCATGGTGGGAGGCAATGGAAGTAATCAGCGCAGGGTTTTGTTTAAGCAACCCTTTCACTTCCTCAGCAAACCATTTACCAAAGCGGCAACTGTGGTGGTCTATAATCTGCACTTTTTCCCCGTTTAACGCTGATTTGTAACCGCTGAGTTTGAGTTTAATGTGGTCGATTTTGCCATTGCTGACGTTGATTTCATTGGTAACGTTGAGGGTTTGATTAAGAATAGCCGTTGAGTTGCTAGCAACCTTACTGAGGACGGATTGAAAAGTGCTCAATTTACCAATGACGTCGTTGGTAAGCTGCGAAAAATGCCCTCCCATTTCTGTCATAGCGGTGGCATTTTGCCTTAGAGTGCTGATATTTACTTCGACTTCTTGGGTTGCTTTTTGGGTGCGCTCCGCCAGTTTTCGTACCTCATCCGCCACGACCGCAAACCCACGTCCGTGTTCCCCTGCGCGCGCCGCTTCGATGGCAGCATTGAGTGCCAAGAGGTTGGTTTGGTCCGAAATGTCTTTGATGAGGTTGATAATCTGTGTGATGGATTCTACGGAATTGTTAAGAGAACTAGCATCATCTTGGAGTCGGCTACTGGTGTGTTGAATGTTTTCAATAGAGTGTGTGATATGGTTTGTGTTTTCTTGAAGGCCTTGGGCAGTTGTGTCCGAATCAAGGTTGAGCGCATTGATTTTTTGGAGCATGGAGAGGTTTTCTTGGATGGTGCCTTGTAAAAAGTTAATCCCATCTTCGTAGCTTTCC
Organism: Campylobacterales bacterium; assembly: GCA_014859645.1. Lineage (GTDB taxonomy): Bacteria > Campylobacterota > Campylobacteria > Campylobacterales > Campylobacteraceae > Sulfurospirillum_B. The sequence goes on along the minus strand of JACUTV010000004.1, from coordinate 70,368 downwards.
AACAAGATGCTAACGACGTTTTTGATGTAGTTGTATTCTGTGCGTGAGATAGCGTTATTGGCAACACCTTGAAGTTCTGTATTGTGGTGTCGCGCCTCTTGCAACTGCTGTTTGAGCTGTGTGTTTTCTTCTTTAAGCGCCGTAATTTCACGGTGAAGTACTTGATTGCTTCCGAACATGACGTACCCTTGTGTGAAAAGTTAGTTTCGAGATATTATCCAAGGAATTTTAAAAGCATTCTAAAGTTGCAGTTGAAAAACAGCGATAGTCTCTTTTATGGGTCGTTTTGTTACAATGATTTAGGAGTTACGCAAGGAGCACGCCATGCAGGCATTGGAAAAATTTATGGAAGTGGTTAAAGAAGAAGACTTTGTGGAGGGCCACGAAGTCCTCGAAGACACGTGGCGTGCGTGGAAAAATGACCCCGCAACTCGTCAAGAAAGCTACATCCTCAAAGGTCTCATTAACGGGGCTACGGCGCTAGCCTTGGTACGTTTAGGGCGTCCTTCCTCAGCGCACAAGGTGTGGGAAACCTACGAAAAGTACCGCCCGCTCATCGACACCACCCCTTCGCCGCTTACGCCCCATTACCGCCAAGCGTGCGCCCTTTTGGAAGCAAAATACACTAAGGTGTTTTCTGATGTAGCCCTTTAGGCGCTCACTTCTACCGCCGTTTCAATCCAGCGTTCAGATTTTACGTTCCCTTCTTTGGGCTCTTGGACGTCAAGCTTTTCAGGGGCTACGCCCGCTTTTGCTAAAGCTTCTTTGAGTGCTTCGGCGCGTTCTTTGGCAAGGGTATCAAGGGCTTCTTGGGGGATGGCGATGCTTTTTTGAAGGGCGCTTAGCATTGCTTCATGAAAGAGCGCGACGTCAAGTTTTCCCTCTTTAGTGTGGGTTTTTTGCAAGGTCTCTAATCGCTCCTTGGAAAAGGTTTCGCTAAACCATTGAACAAGAACATCCTCGTATGCTTTCCCTTTTTTGATTTCTGCATCGATGCGTTCTTGCGCCGCTATTTGCTGCAAGGCTGCTGTGTCACGCACGACGTGATAGGTGCCTGTTATGTTGAGACGCAGTTGTGGTCGTTCTTCCAAAATCTTGCGGTAATGGGCCATTTTTTCCTCTTCGGAGGGCAGCAAGGTCGCTACACCCGCGTCAAAATCCACGGCTTTTAAGGTCTCGCCATCAATGCCAAGCAAACTTCCCAGCAAGCGAAAGGGGGAGGTGACGATGCTGGTGAGCACGTTGGTTACCGCGCGCCAAATGATGGCCCCGTAGCTAAACTGTGGGTCGTTCAAATCCCCGTGCACGGGCAAGTTTAAATCAATGCGCCCGTTGCGGTCTTTGAGCAAGGCGATGGCAAGGTTTAAAGGCAGATTCAACGCTTCGGGACTTTCGATGCGCTCTCCTAGCGTCAAGGTTTGTAGCACGATACTGTTGTTACCTTGAAGGGTTTTTTGGCGCACCTTGTAGCCCAAATCTAAATCCAACCGTCCGTCACTGATGGCGTAGCCTACAAATTTTCCCGAATAGGGCGAGAGGCGCGTGAGGTCGATGTTTTTAAACAGCACGCCGATGTCGATGTGATTAGCAAGGTCAAAAGGAAGCATTTCCCCGTCAATTTGCACGTAGCCGTATTCGTTTACTGAGCCTGTGAGCGCTAGCTTGGAAGGTTGGGTTGAAGTGAAATCTAGCGTTGAAAGAGTGCCTTTGAGGGAGTGAATGTTTGTGGCAAACGGCAAGGGCAAAGAGTCGTCTTTAAAGTCCATCAACCCGCCCTTAAGCTCGACGCGGCTAAGACGGATGTCTAGCGGGGCAGAGGAAGATTGCGTGGCGACATCGGCATTTTTGGGAAAAAGTTCTCCGACGTTGGTGCTCATGTCGGAACGAATGTGCAAAGAAACGTAGGGTTCCAAAAGCCTCACTCCTTCTACATGTAAAGAGAGCGGCGCAGTGTCAAGTTTCACGTTTTTCACATCCAGTTCCTTCCAGCGCATCAACGGCGTGTTGGCGTGGTTGTGAATAGCCATGTTGTTGAGGGTAAAAGCACTGGTGGCGTGAAGAGAAAAATCGTCGTTCACCGTGTATGAACTTTGCAGTTCTAGCGCCCCTGAGGCAAAAATCCCATGAAAAAAAGGCGTCAGGTAAGGGGCGTAATGAGGGAGATTAGGGTGCGCTAATGTGAGCGCACCTTGGGCGTGAAAAGGCGCGATGGTTACGGTGCCCGTATTGGTCACCTTTGCCCCATCTGCTAGGGCGCTTGAGGTGTAAGTAACGGGTGTTAAAAGGTCGGAAGAGAAGCCAGAAGCTTCCAGTGAAAGCTGGCGTAAACGATGGGTTTGAGGCATGCCCAATACGACCGCTTCACCCCCTTCAAGGCGTACCTTTTCCACCTGTACTAAAAAGGGTGACGAGGAGGTTTCCTGGGGCGTTTGCGCAGGAGGTAACAGGTGGACTAAATCCACGGAACCATCTTTTAGTAGTGTGGCTTGAATAAAAGGAGCGTCCAACGCAATTTCTTTTACATGTAAGGTTTTTTCTTGGACGCTGATTCCCCTTACATGTAAGGCTTCTAGGGTTCCAAAGGGTGCTTCTTCACCCGCTTTTGCGACCCAAAACCCTTGCACGCGAGTGGAAGGCAAGAGGGCAAAGGCTTGTTGGTTTTCAACAACGCCTTGCATGCCCTGCATGGCGATGGTGTTTAGCGTAGCATGCAAGGCATTGGCGTAGGTCATGGCAAGCCCAGACGCGTCAAAATTACCCTTGCGAAGGGCTCCTTTTAATCCTTCCTCGGTCATGCTAATACTGGCTTGCACCTGTGAAATGCCCAAAGAAACAGCACTAAAAAAGGGGTGCGCACGCTCTAAAAGTGCCACGTCTGTAAGCTGTAATTGCGCGTCATTGATGCTTACATGTAAACCTTCTTCGTCCCACTGCGCCAAATACGGAAGCCTAAGCGTGGCGTGGGCGTTGGCAAGCGTGTAGGGGGAATCGTGCAACATATAATCCCAAAACGCCTTCAACCTCGCATTTTCAAGCCAGACGTTGCCGTAAAGTTTGAGGGGATTGAGGCTCACGCCCCCTTCCCAGCCTAGTTCGTCCAAAAGCGAACCCGCCCCGCCAAAATGGTGCGCACCTACGGCCCCAAACTTGGTGCTTAAGTCCCGCGCTGTGTAGTTTAACCCTTGAAAAGAAGTAGAAAACACGTCAGCTTTACTCGCATCTGTATAGGTAAGGCTTCCCTCTTTTAGGTCAAAATTTTTCAAAAGAAAGTGCAAGGAAGAAGGCGCTGAAGCACTCTCTTCTTTAGGCAAAGCGGGTGGTAATAGGTGAGCCACATTTAAGCGTCCGTCGGTGGTAATGGTGACAAATACCCGAGGTTTGATGATGCGTAAGGTTTCGATGGCAACCGTGTTGGCTACGAGTGCGGTGGGATTGGCATTCACAAAAAGGGTATCAATGCGTAGCGCCGTAGCGCCGTATTGGTCGTCTAGTCGCACATCATGAAGCCACAAAGAAAAGGTAAAAGGATTCAAGCGTGCGCGCGAAACATCAAGGTAAATACCGTGGTTTTTTGCCAGATAAGAGGGCAAAAACACGGGCAAAAGCAGGGGCACGATAAGCGCACCGACGAGGGTATATGTTGCTACTAAAGCGCCTATCCATAGGCTCACGCGTTGGTAAAAAGGACCCATGCCATCCTCCTTTAAATCATGAACAATTGTAACACAAACTCCTTGAAAAATTGTGTTATAATCGCCCTAAAAACGGGGTTTCCCAATGCTGGTACATATTTGTTGTTCGGTGGATAGCCACTACTTTTTACAGCGCCTTAAAGAACAGTTTCCACAAGAATCTCTGGTGGGGTTTTTTTACAATCCCAACATCCACCCTTACGAAGAATACCTCTTGCGTCTAGGAGACGTGCGCCGCAGTTGTCAAGAGCTAGGCATTGCATTGTTGGAAGGTGAATACGCCCTTGAAGCGTGGCTAGAAGAAGCCAAAGGCTTGGAGTGCGAACCCGAAAAAGGCAAACGGTGTGAAATGTGCTTTACCACGCGCCTCAACGCCACCGCAAAAAAAGCTACGGAGCTAGGCATCACGCGCATCACAACGACCTTGCTCATGAGTCCAAAAAAATCCTTGCCTCAGTTAGAATACGCCGCCAAGGAAGTGGAACGCGCCTTTGGCGTTTCTTTTGTGGCGGTGGATTTTCGCAAGGGCGGAGGCACCCAAGCCCAGTTTGCTTTAGCCAAAGAGGCGGGGCTGTACCAGCAAAATTATTGCGGGTGCGTGTTTGCCCTTACCGCCCAGCGCGAAGCCCAAAACAAACCCTGTGTGGAACTGGCCTCTTCCTTAAACAACCAAGTGCAACCTGGCTCCATCGGCGAGCGTTTGGCCTTGTATGAAACACCCCAACCAAAACGCCGTCAACGCTTTTTAAATTACCGTTTAGACCACGCGCGGGTGATGCAAGAGGAGAAGGTGATTCCTTCCCATGTGCTGTTTTATTCCCTTCCTAGTAAACCGTTGCTTCAAGGAGAATGGAAAGAGGGAGAAAAAGGCATCGCTGTGTTTTCCAAAGAACCTGCCCTTATGCTTACGCTAGAAGCGTTCAACACCCTTGCAATGACCACATATTCGAGCGTAAAAGAAGTGTTGGCTTCCCCATTGAGTGTTGAAAAAGAGTTACATGTAAGGCAAAAACTCGAAGGAGACATCTACTCTTTTACACCGATTTTAGTGGTCGAACACCTCCCTCAGGGCAAAACAACCCTAGCGATAGAAGCGACACTCTTCCACGATGTTAGAGAACTTTTAGCAACCTTTCGCTAAAATTGACAGATTTTGCTTATGAGGTACTTATGATCGATATTAATGAAATTCAAACCATTCTTCCCCACCGCTATCCGTTGCTACTCATCGACCGTGTCACGGAGATGGAAGCGGGAAAATCTATCGTTGCGTATAAAAACGTCACCATCGGCGAACAGGTGTTTCAGGGCCATTTTCCAGGGCATCCTATTTACCCAGGCGTGATGATTATTGAAGGCATGGCGCAAGCGGGTGGCGTGTTGGCGTTTAAAAGCATGGAACCAAGTGCTCAAGAAGAAACCAAAGAAAAAGTGGTCTATTTTATGAGCATCGACAGGGCCAAATTTCGCGCCCCTGTAACCCCAGGTGACAGACTCGAATACCGCCTTGATGTACTCAAACACAAAGGCGCCATTTGGGTCTTGGATGCAAAAGCCTACGTGGATGAAAAGCTTGTGGCCGAGGCCGAGCTTAAAGCAATGATTGTAGACAAATAGATGCCAACGATTCACCCTACCGCCACCGTTGAAGCAGGGGCGTCGCTAGCGCAGAGTGTTACGGTTGGCCCTTACGCGTTTGTGAGTGCCCAAGCAACCCTTCACGAGGGGGTTGAGGTGATGCAAGGGGCGCAAGTGTGCGGAAAAACTACCTTGCATGAAGGGGTAAAAGTACACCAATACGCCATCATCGGCACGGCTCCCCAAGACCTTGGATACCAAAAAGAAGATGACGTAGAAGTGGTGGTGGGTGCGCGTACGATTGTGCGCGAATTTGCGACCATTAACGCGGGTACCAAAAAAGGTGGCGGCACCACGCGCATCGGCGAGGATTGTTTCATCATGATTTACTGTCACATTGGGCACGACTGCCAAGTGGGAGACCGTGTCATCATGGCAAACAATGCAACACTCGCAGGCCACGTAGAGATTGGCTCTTATACGGTCATCGGCGGCCTAACACCCGTTCACCAGTTTGTGAAAGTGGGCGAGGGCTGTATGATTGGTGGGGCCAGTGCCATCAGCCAAGATATTCCTCCTTTTTGCCTTGCAGAAGGAAACCGTGCTTTGGTGCGGGGACTTAATGCCATCGGCCTTCGACGTCGGTTTGACAAAGAGACGATCGGTGCGCTTAAAGCGGCGTACCGACAGTTATTTCGAGGCACATTGCCTATCAAAGAAAGCGCACAAGCACTGCTTGAAACAAGCACGAATCCCCAAGTGCAAACATTGTGCCGCTTTATCCTAACAACAAAACGGGGAATCCCATACGAGAGGGCAGGTCAAGATGAATTATAGAGAATGTAGTTTTTGTGGCGCAAAAGAGGGAAATGACACCCGGTTAATTGCAGGAAATCATGTCTATATTTGCGAGCATTGTGTTATTTCAGCCCACAAGATTTTCTTTGGAGAAACCAAAGAGAGCGAAACGATTAAAGCCACCGAGAGAGAACTTCTGGTGCCCAAAGCACTCAAAGCCATGTTGGATGAGTTTGTCATCGGCCAAGAAAAAGCCAAGCGCGTCTTTTCAGTAGGGGTATATAACCACTACAAGCGTATTTTCAAACAAAACCTTGTGCACGAAGATGACACGGAAATTTCCAAGTCCAACATTTTGCTCATCGGGCCAACAGGAAGCGGAAAAACACTCATGGCGCAAACCATGGCAAAGTTTTTAGACGTGCCTATTGCCATCTGTGACGCGACGAGCCTCACGGAAGCGGGGTATGTAGGGGAAGATGTGGAAAATATCTTGACCCGTTTATTGCAAGCTGCGGATGGTGATGTGAAAAAAGCAGAACAAGGCATCGTGTTTGTAGATGAGATTGATAAAATCGCCCGCATGAGCGAAAACCGTTCTATTACCCGTGACGTTTCAGGGGAAGGGGTGCAACAAGCACTTTTAAAAATCATCGAAGGTAGCGTGGTCAATATCCCACCCAAGGGAGGGCGCAAGCATCCTAACCAAGAGTTTATTCAAATCGACACTTCTAACATTTTGTTTGTGTGTGGCGGTGCCTTTGATGGTATGGAAGAAATCATCAAACGCCGCATCGGCAACAATGTCTTAGGCTTTGGCCAAGAAAAACGTGGCAAGAGCGAAGAAGAGGGACTTTTAGAACTCATCGAACCCGATGATTTGGTGCATTATGGACTCATTCCTGAGTTGATTGGCCGTTTACATGTAGTGGCAACGTTGGGCAAGATTGGACAAGAAGAGATGGTGCGCATCTTAACCGAACCCAAAAACGCTATTTTCAAACAATACAAAAAACTCTTCGCCATTGACAGGGCAGATTTGGCCTTTGAACCTGAAGCACTCGAAGCGGTAGCAAGCTTGGCTATCAAGCGTAAAACTGGGGCAAGGGGACTGCGAAGCATCATGGAAGAGTTGATGGTAGACATCATGTATGAACTCCCCGAATTAGAAGGTTATGAAATCCTCATCACAGAAGACACGGTTGTGAATGGTACCAAACCCTTGTACATCAAAAAAGATAAAAAAAGCGCGTAGCGCACAAAAGGCAATGTGAATGATATTAGATCAGTTAATCGGTTTTTTCTCTAGCGATATGAGTATCGACCTTGGTACGGCCAATACGTTGGTGCTTGTAAAAGGCAGAGGCATCATCATCAATGAGCCTTCTGTTGTGGCGGTACAGCGCGATAAATTTGGTCGCCAAAAGATTCTAGCCGTAGGCCACGAAGCCAAAGAGATGGTGGGAAAAACGCCTGGTGACATTGAGGCTATCCGACCCATGCGCGATGGGGTGATTGCGGATTTTGACATGACCGAAAAGATGATTCGCTACTTCATTGAAAAAGCCCACAAACGCAAAAGCTTTTTACGTCCGCGCATCATCATTTGTGTGCCTTATGGGTTAACGCAAGTGGAGCGCAAAGCGGTACGTGAGTCTGCCATGAGTGCGGGTGCGCGCGAAGTATTTTTGATTGAAGAGCCTATGGCTGCGGCTATTGGTGCGGGATTGCCTGTGCGGGAACCCCAAGGAAGTTTGGTGGTAGACATCGGGGGCGGTACGACAGAGATTGGCGTGGTTTCCTTGGGCGGTTTGGTCATCAGCAAATCCATCCGCACCGCGGGAGATAAAATCGACATGTCTATCGTGGATTATGTCAAACGCAAATACAACTTGCTCATTGGCGAGCGTACGGGTGAACAGATTAAAATCGAAGTGGGCAGTGCCGTGGCCCTTGATTCGGAACTTTCCATGATGGTTAAAGGCCGTGACCAAGTGAGTGGGCTGTTGAGCCGCATTGAACTGACCAGTGAAGATGTGCGTGAAGCCATGCGTGAACCGTTGAAAGAGATTGCCGATGCACTTAAAGACGTACTTGAAGTCATGCCTCCTGATTTGGCGGGCGATATCGTGGAAAACGGCGTGGTACTGACAGGTGGGGGCGCGTTGATTCGTGGCATTGATAAATACCTCGCGGACATTGTGAAATTACCAGTGTTTGTTGCGGATGAGCCGTTGCTAGCCGTTGCCAAAGGCACGGGCAAGGCTTTGGAAGAGATTCAACTTTTACAACAATTGGCGAATGAGTAGCAAACTTAAATTTTTTTTTATCATCGGGGTATTTATCTTTATCTCGTTGAAGTATGGGGGAGATGCGCGCGGCGTGGTGGCAGATTTTTCAACCTCTGTTACCACGGGCTATCTTACAACCGTTGAACGCGTCAAAACGTGGACAGAAGAATACCTTGCACAGCGGGATGCGATCCGAATACTTCGCGCACACAATAGCGAATTGGAACGTTCGGCGCTGCTTTCCATCGCTTTTGCGGGGAAATTGAACGCGTTATTAAAAGACCACGAAAGACCGCCTTATGCGCCGAGTGTGAAATTGGTGCAAGCGGTTTCGTATGTGAACCTAAGCAACTATCACCGCGTGTGGCTTGATTTTGAAGATGCTAATCAGTCGCGCATTTATGGGCTATTGCACCAAGGAAACACGGCAGGAATTGTGATTTTTGACCAAGGAAGACCCTTGGGCTTACTGCAAGGTGATCCTAAATCTATCTTTTCCGTTTCTGTAGGAGAAGACAACATCCCAGGCGTTGCCATGGGGAACAACCAATACATTCAAGTGCGTTACATTCCCATGTGGATGGAACCAAAAGTGGGCGATGAGGTAACTACAAGCGGGATGGATGAAATCTTTTTTGCAGGGGTTCCTGTGGGAAAAGTCATTGAAGTGATTCAAGAAGAATCCTACCAAAGCGCGGTGGTTTTGCCCTACACGCAAGCCAAAGCACCCATGTACATGTACGTTGTTGAGTAGTGTTCTAAAGGTTAGACCAAAGCCCTTGGAGGGTTTTTGTGTAAACTTTGAGCGAGGAATAAGCGATGCCAAAACGTGAAGACATAAAAACAATTTTACTCATAGGTTCAGGGCCCATTATTATTGGGCAAGCGTGCGAATTTGACTACTCTGGAACACAAGCTGCTAAAACACTCAAAGAGCTTGGATACCGTGTGGTGCTCATTAACTCTAACCCTGCGACGATTATGACAGACCCTGAATTTGCCGATCGCACCTATATTGAGCCCATCACGCAAGAGGTGATTGAGCGCATTATCGAAAAAGAAAAGGTAGACGCTATTTTGCCTACCATGGGAGGACAAACTGCCCTAAATGCGGCCATGAAATTGTACGAGGGTGGCAGGCTAGGGGACATCGTTTTTCTAGGTGCTAATCCAGAAGCCATCAAAAAAGGCGAAGACCGCCAAGCCTTTAAAGAAGCGATGCTAAAAATCGGGATGGATTTGCCTAAAAGCCAATACGCTTACTCCATGGAAGAAGCCATGAAAGCGGCTGCAAACATCGGCTTTCCATTGATGATTCGCGCTTCTTATACCCTTGCGGGTGGAGGCAGTGGGGTGGCGTTTAATATTGACGAATTTAAAGAATTGGCAGAAACAGGGTTGGAAATCAGCCCCATTAACGAAATCCTCATCGAAGAGTCTTTGTTAGGATGGAAAGAGTACGAGATGGAGGTTATCCGTGACCGCGCTGATAACTGCATCATCGTCTGTTCTATCGAAAACGTAGACCCAATGGGTGTGCATACGGGAGATTCTGTGACCGTCGCACCCGCCCTTACCTTGACCGACAAAGAGTACCAAAAGATGCGTAATGCCTCGTTTGCTATTTTGCGCGAGATTGGGGTAGATACAGGTGGGTCAAACGTGCAATTTGCGGTGCATCCTCAAACAGGACGCATGATTGTCATCGAAATGAACCCACGCGTGAGTCGCTCTTCTGCCCTTGCTTCTAAGGCGACGGGGTATCCTATCGCTAAAGTGGCAACCTTATTGGCGGTGGGCTTTACACTAGATGAAATCACTAACGACATCACGGGCACGCCGGCAAGTTTTGAACCTGTCATTGACTATATCGTTACGAAAATCCCCCGTTTCACCTTTGAAAAATTCCCTCAAGCTAACTCCACCCTCACGACTTCCATGAAAAGCGTAGGCGAAGTGATGGCCATTGGGCGTACCTTTAAAGAGTCTTTTCAAAAAGCACTGTGTTCTATGGAGACAGGGTGGTCAGGCTTTGAGTTTGTGAAAGTGAGCGATGAGGTGCTTATCAAAGACATTCGCCGCCCGCACAGCGACCGCATGTTGTACGTAGCAGATGCGTTTGGGCGCGGGTTTAGTGTTGAAGACGTGCACGAGTGGAGCAAAATTGACCCATGGTTTTTGAACGAATTTAAAGCGTTGATGGAATTTGAAAAATGCATCGACATGGATATTCTAAACGACGAGCCTTTGTTACGCGAAGCCAAAACTATGGGCTTTTCAGACAAGATGATTGCCAAGCTTATCAACCGCCAAGACAACCTAGAGCTGACACAAAATGACATTTACACCGCCAGAATGCGCCTTGGCATTGACTTTGAATACAACGAAGTGGACACGTGCGCGGCGGAGTTTAAAGCCCTTACACCTTACTTGTACTCTTCCACCAACATCACCCGTTTGCCTAAAACCCCACTTCCCAAAAGCGACAAAAAGAAAGTCATGATTATCGGTGGTGGGCCAAACCGCATCGGGCAAGGGATTGAGTTTGACTACTGTTGTGTGCACGCGGCGTACGCGCTTAAAGACATGGATGTCACGACCATCATGTACAACTGTAACCCCGAAACGGTTTCCACCGACTACGACACCAGCGATATTTTGTACTTTGAACCTATCGACTTTGAACACGTGCGTAGCGTCGTAGAAAGAGAGCAACCCGATGGAGTAATTGTCCATTTTGGTGGACAAACTCCCCTTAAACTTGCCAAGCGGTTGACGGTGATTGGGGCAAAGATTATTGGTACGACAGCGCGGGTTATTGACATGGCGGAAGACCGCGAAAAGTTTGCAGGATTTTTGCGCAAGTACGACATCAAACAGCCAGAAAATGACACGGCAACCAGTGAAAAAGAAGCCTTAGAAAAAGCCTCTAAGATTGGCTATCCCGTGCTTGTGCGCCCTAGTTACGTCCTTGGAGGTCGCGCGATGCGCACCGTGTACAACGAAGAGGAGCTGCGCACGTACATGAACGAAGCGGTGAGCGTGAGTCACAATTCTCCCGTACTTTTGGACAAATTTTTGGACAATGCCATCGAGCTTGACGTGGACGCGATTTGTGATGGAAAAGAGGTCTACATCGGTGGCATCATGCAACACATCGAAGAAGCAGGTATCCACAGCGGCGACAGTGCGTGCTCACTGCCTTCCATTAGCATCAGCGCGCGTTTGCTTAAAGAAGTGGAAGCCCAAACCAAGACCATCGCTTTAAACTTGGGCGTTGTGGGTCTCATGAACATCCAGTATGCTATTTACAATGACGCGTTGTATATGATTGAAGTGAACCCGCGCGCGAGCCGTACGGTGCCTTTTGTGAGCAAGGCAACAGGCGTGCCCTTGGCAAAAGTAGCAACCCGCGTGATGTTCCAAGGCAATTTGCGTGAAGCTTTGGCTTTTTACGACACCTTTAACGTGGTTACTGAGGAAGAGGGTATTTTAAAACCCAAAATGAAGGGCCACATTGCGGTCAAAGAAGCGGTGTTTCCTTTCAATAAACTCCAAGGCGCAGACCTCATCCTTGGCCCAGAGATGAAATCCACGGGCGAAGTCATGGGTATTAGCGACTCTTTTGCCATCTCTTTTGCGAAAAGTCAGATTGCTTCTAATAACATTTTGCCCAAAAAAGGCACCGTGTTTGTATCGTTGACAGATGTGGACAAAGCCCACGCCAAAGAAATTGGGATGAAATTTGAAGCCCTTGGATTACGAGTGGTTGCCACCTCAGGCACCTACAAAATGCTTCAAGAGGCGGGCGTGAAAAGCGAATTTGTCTATAAGATTAGCGAAGGTCGCCCCAATGTGGAAGACATGCTAAAAAACAAAGAGATTGACCTAGTCATCAACACCAGTGACAACAAATCCAGCAAAGACGACGCCAAAAAGATTCGCCAATCGGTCTTGCGCTTTAAGATTCCTTATTTTACGACCATTGCTGCTGCGCTTGCTGCGACGACGGCCATTGAAGCCATCCAGAACGAAAGTGCTTTGGAGCCCAAAGCCTTGCAAGATTACCTTAACTAACCATGAACCCCCGCTGTGTGTATTTGGTTCAAACCGACACGACAGTGGGGTTTTTGTCCCAAGACAAAGCCAAACTCAACGCCATCAAAGGGCGCGACCCAACTCAGCCTTGCTTAAAAAGCGTGGCTACATGTAAAGACCTCCAAGCCCATGCGCGGGTACCCAATTCTTTTAAAAAATGGGTAAGATACGCTAAGAAAACGACTTTTTTATTTCCCAATGGCGAGGCTTTGCGGCGGGTAGATGCCCCCGAACATGCAGCTTTTTTAAGACCCTTTGGGTGGATGTATTCCACTTCGGCCAACCCAACGGGTAAGGGATTTGATGTGGCATTTGCCAAGGCGCAAGCAGATGTAGTGGTGGAAGATGCGCGTGGTTTTTTTGAAGCCCCACCTTCGCGCTTGATTCAACTTGGGCGCAACCGTGCAAGGAGAAAACGATGAGCTACAAACTAGTCAATGGATTTATTCTGGGCCTTGTGTTGGTGCTTATGGTGGATTTTTTGGTGTTTATCGGCCTAAAACTTCACTATTTTGACGCTTTAGGCATCGCGGAGTATTTTAACGTTTATTTTTTTGACCACCAACCTTTTGTGCTACTGGGCGTGTGTTCTTTGGCGCTAGGTTTTGGCATGCTGTACACCCGTTTTGCTAAAAAAATACAGTGGGCGTATTTGGTAGTGCTTGGATTGAGTGGTTTGAGCCTTGTTGAGCCTGTGGGAATGGCACTAGGAGAACAGTTTTTCCTCAAACCCGACCAACAATTTCGCATCGGCACGAGCGTTTTTCGCGCCGACTTGCTCTATGAGGGTCGCCATGCCATCTACGTCCAACGTGCGGATATCGCCAATACGATTAGGATTTTAAAAACCGATGTTACGTGGATTCAGGAAGATTTTTAGACGCAAGTAAGGTTCTTAGTGCCAAGCTTGCAAGGGCGAGCCCAAAGCTTCCTGTTACTCCCACAAAACTTCCTAGTGCCGTACAGTTGGGCGGTTCACTCGAATAAACCACTTGTAAATCCCCTTTAAACCCCGCTTTACGCAACTCGTACCGAAACTTTTTTGCCAAAGCATCTTGCGTAGTATTCCAGATAGAATCAATGCAAATGCGCGTGGGATCAAGGCGTTTTGCCCCACCCATAGAACACACTAACCCTTCCTTTACATGTAAGGCCAAAGCGACCTTGGCACGCATGTCGTCGATAGCATCAATGACCACATCATAGGCACTAAAATCATGGGCCTTAATCCACGCCTCATCAATCCTTACATGTAAGGGAATGACTGTAGGATACAACGTAGCCAGACGATGCACTTTTACTTCACCCACCGCCTCACTGCCAATTTGCCTGTTTTGGTTCGTAATCTCGTAAGTGTCTGCGTCCACAATGGTGATGTTTTTCACGCCTGTACGCACTAGGGCATCCAAACAAAAACTCCCCACGCCACCCACACCTAAAAGTAAAATACGTGCGTTTTGAAGGTGTTCAAAACCGCTTTCGCCAACGAGCAGTTTGACGCGGTCGTACCGCGAGGCTACGCTAGCCATGTGTCTAACCGTTGCATCTCATCGTACGCGCTTAAGTCTAAGTGAATAGGGGTAATAGAAACGTAATGTTCTCCCACGGCGGTAAGGTCGCAGAATTTTTTATCGGTGCTTTTCCACTGGAGCGCAGGAGCGCCAATCCAGTAGTATTCTAGCCCGCGTGGGTTGCGGTGCAAATGGGCTTCGTTGCCATAGAGCCGTTTACCCAGACTCGTGACACGCATTCCTTGGCATGCACTTGGGGAACAAGGAGGAATGTTGACATTTAAAAAGCGGCGTTTGCCAAGGGGAAAACCCTCTGTGAGCACTTTGCGCGCGAGTGTGGTTGCTGTCTCCTTGGCAAGGTCAAAGCCAAAGCGGTCTAGTGACGCGCCCCCTCGTTCAAAGACTTGGGAAAAAGCGATGGCAGGAATGCCTTGTAGCACCGCTTCCATGGCCGCACTTGCTGTGCCACTATAGGTGATGTCTTCGCCTAAGTTTGCCCCAAGATTGATGCCACTAACCACAAGGTCTGGTTTTTTGTCTTCGTTAAAAAGTGCGTGCAACGCGAGGTAAATACAATCGGTGGGCGTGCCATCATCGAGTTTGAAAAAATCATCGGCAATTTGCACAAAACGCAAAGGGCGGGTGAGGGTTAGTGAGTGTCCGCAAGCAGATTTTTCAGTGGTGGGAGCCACAACAGTCACTTCCCCAAGGGGACGCATGGCTTCTACGAGGGCGAGTAACCCCTCACTTTCAAAGCCGTCATCGTTGGTGATTAAGATACGTTTTTTTTCCATAAAGACCTCATCGTATAGCGTTTTAAATTTCCACGAAAAAGCGGGTGATACTAAGAAGAACGCGTGCCATTATAACAAAAGGTTGGCGCAATCCAAGGTGAGGTCTAGGGCTGTAAAATACCAAAAATAATCACCAATATAAACATATTCATATTTTTAGCAAAACCTATGGTTTAATAAAACTTCAAGTTTTGCTTCACTATTATGAAAATAGGCCCATATTTTGGGCTAATTTATTACTTTAAGGAGTAACCATGAGACCAAATGGAGTATTACGATTGGCGCTTATGGCATTTTTTTTGATGTCATCAATGCACGCAGCAACATGGAAGTATGCCATGGGCGAAGGCGAGAGTGACCCCCAGGGAATTTACGCCATGAAGTTTAAAGAGGAGATTGAAAAAAACTCCGACCACAAGATTCAAGTGTACCCCGTAGGTACCTTGGGCGAAGAAGCCGACATTTTGGAGCAAGCACAAGCAGGCTTGTTGCAATTTGTAGGCCAATCCACAGGCTACATGGGCTCAAGCATTCCGGAAATGGATGTGTTTTTTGTGCCGTATTTAATGCCTACTGATCCACAGCAATTGGATGCCTTTTTTAAAAACGGCAAAGCCATTAACACCATGTTCCCTAAGATCTTTCGTGAGCATGAGATGGAGCTTTTAGCCATGTTTCCCGAGGGCGAACAAGTGGTCACTACTATGAAAGAGTTTTGTTCTCCCGAGGATTTGCGTGGTATCAAAATCCGTACCATGCCCTCACCCTTACTGCTTGAAACGTATAAAGCCTTTGGCGCTTCGCCCATCGCTATGAGTTGGGGAGACTTGATTGGAGCCCTTAAAACCAACATGGTTGATGGCCAAGAAAACCCCGCGGTGTGGATTGAAGCCTATGGCTTAGACGGCCTGTCTAAGGTGATGACCTACATGGGGCATAACCATTTTACTGCCACCGCCATGGCCAATTTAGATTTTTTTAATGGCTTAGACCCAAAAGACCAAACCCTCATCCGTAACGCCGCCGCAGTGGCACGTGCGCATGTCTTGGAGGTTGCCCAAGAGTTTGATGCCATAGGGCGTGAGAAAATCAAAGCAAAAAACCCAGACTACAAAATCGTTCATCTTAGCGAAAAAGAGCGAGCTGTTTTTCGTGCCCGAACCGCTTCTGTAGAGAAAGCGTTTATAGAACGTGCGGGAAAACGGGGTGAAGACGTCTTGAAACAAATGAAAGCAGATTTAGCTGCAGTAACCAAATAAAAACTGGCTTTTTATAAAATTTAATTTTACACGAAGCCAAAGTGTGTGGGCGCAAGGCCTAAGTAGAACTCTCATAAAAGTGGGGCAACGCAACGTTGCCCCTTACATGTAAGGATTTAGAATGGAACGTTTACGCTATTCCTCAGGTGTGTTGGGCTTTGTCGATCGGCAAATTAGCAGACTTGAGGGATTGATGCTAGCCGTGAGTGTGTTGCTCATGGCGGTCAATACGATTGTGGGAGTGGTGAGCCGTTTTGTGTTTGACCACTCCTTGGTGTTTACCGAAGAACTCAACAGCATTTTTATTGTGATGGTGACTTTTGCAGGGATTAGTTACGCGGCGCGCCACGGAAGGCACATTCGTATGTCGGCGATTTTTGACACCTTTCCCGATTGGTTACGCAAAGGGTTTATGATTGGTATCGCGACGTTGACTGCGGCGATGATGTTTTTTTTGTGCTACTACGCCGTGATGTACATCAGCAATATTTACAGCAAAGGACGCATCATGCCCGCCCTTGGGATTTCCGTGTACTGGATGTATATTTGGGTGCCTGTGGGGCTTTTTATGACAGGAGTGCAGTACGTGCTAACAGTCATTCAAAACCTGCGTCAAAAAGACATCTACCTTTCCACCGAAGTGTTGGATGGGTATGGTGATATTGATGCAGACATTGAAGTGTAAGGAAAACCCATGGCATTGATGATTTTTTCGATTATGGTCGTGTTGCTGTTGTTGGGGTTTCCGATGATGATTCCCCTCTTAGCAGGCGCGGCGGTTGGGTTTTATGAGCTCTTTGGGGATTTTGGCCGAATGGAATTTATGATTCAGCAAATGATGGCGGGTATTCGCCCCTCTTCGCTCATCGCTGTGCCGATGTTTATCCTCTCTGCTGACATCATGACCCGTGGCCAATCCGCGGGAAGGTTGATTGACTTGGTCATGGCCTTTGTGGGACACATTAAAGGGGGCTTGGCGGTGAGTACAGCTTCGGCGTGTACGCTTTTTGGCGCCGTCTCTGGCTCCACGCAAGCAACCGTGGTGGCTGTGGGGTCACCCTTGCGCCCACGGTTAAGAGAAGGCGGGTACAAAGATTCGTTTATCTTGGCGTTGATTGTAAATTCCAGTGATATTGCCTTTTTGATTCCCCCAAGCATTGGGATGATTATCTACGGCGTGGTTTCGAAGACATCTATTCCTGAGCTTTTTATCGCAGGCATTGGGCCTGGGTTGTTGATTTTGGCACTGTTTTCGGCGTATAGCGTGTTTTACGCTTACAAACACAATATTCCTACCGAGCCAAAAAGTTCGTGGAAAGAGCGCGCCATCGCGGTGTACAGGGCACTTTGGCCGTTAGGATTTCCGTTTATTATCATCGGTGGTATTTTTACGGGCGTTTTTAGCCCAACCGAAGCCGCCGCAGTGAGTGTGGGGTACGCCATCATTTTGGAAATGGTCGTGTTTCGCACGATGGGGTGGCACAGCTTGTACGAAACAGCTAAATCCACTGGCCTTGTGACTGGGGTCGTGTTCATCTTGGTGGCTTCGGGCGCGGCCTTTGCGTGGGTGCTTTCTTTTGCGCAAGTGCCCCAAGAAATACTAGAGAGCATTGGGATTTACGAGATGAGTGGCCTTGGGGTGCTTGGAGTGATTTCTGTCGCCTTTTTTATTGGGTGCATGTTTGTGGACCCCATCGTCGTGATTTTGGTGTTGGTACCTATCTTTGCACCAGTGGTGGAAAGTGTGGGATTGGACCCCGTACATGTAGGCGCGATTGTCACGTTGCAAGTGGCGATTGGTTCGGCGACACCTCCTTTTGGGTGCGATATTTTTACCTCCATTGCCGTGTTTAAACGCCCGTATATTGAAGTTGTAAAAGGGACACCCCCTTTTATTTTTATGCTCTTAAGTGTGGCCGTACTGCTGGTCTTTTTCCCGCAGATTGCCCTGTTTTTAAGAGATGTTGCGTTTAGATAGGAGGGGTTATGTTTACAAAAATTTTAGTGCCAATCGATGGTTCAGACCTTGCTTTTGAAGCTTTAGACGTGGCGTGTGAAGTGGCCAAAACCTACAAGGGGCAGATTATGATTTTGTCGATTTTCCGCCATCACAGCATGATGGAACGCTCCTTTTCCATGGCTTCGGGTTCTAAAAATCCAGAAAGCTTGGATGATGTACTCAGTGCGTATGCTAAAGAAATTGTGGAAGAAGGAAAAGTCCGTGCTAAGGCCAACGGCGTAGAGGCGGTGCGAGGATTCGTGCGTGGCGGACAGATTGCCAAACAGATTTTGGCCTTTGCCAAAAGCAATGCGGTGGATTTGATTGTCATCGGGACGCAAGGGCAGGGAGATTTGAGCGGGTATCTTTTGGGAGGTGTGTCTCAAAAAGTCGCGGGACTTGCCCAGTGTCCTGTGTTGGTGGTGTAACTCTTTCTTACCGAGGGTTTGTTATAATGCTCCAAATTTTCCCAAAGGATGTTCGTGCGCGTTTTTAATTGGTTAAAGATAGTGGCGTTACAACACTGCGTTCACGCCCAATGAAACTCTTAGTCAGCGCCCTAGAACCTTCGGCCAATCTTCACCTCGAACCCGTCCTTAGCGCGCTTGGGCCCGTAGAGCTTTTTGGGATTTTTGACCCACGCTTTGGCACGCCTCACTTGCCTTCATCGGATTTTTCGGTGATGGGATTTTTGGACGTGGTACCTAAGATTGCCATGGCAAAACGGGCTATCAAAGCACTAGTAGCGTTGGCAAAAACCGTGGATCATGTGTTGCTCATCGATTCCCCCGCTTTTAACCTCCCTTTGGCAAAAGCCATTAAAGAAGCCCATCCGCAGGTGAAAATCACGTACTATATCCTTCCGCAAGTGTGGGCGTGGAAAGCCAAACGCGCTGCTAAAGTCGAAGCGTATTGCGACAACCTTGCCTCGATTTTGCCCTTTGAATCCCGTTGGTATCCTTCTGCTGTGTTTGTGGGACACCCCTTGCTTGATGAAATCAACGAAGTCAAAACTTCCCTTACATGTAAGGGAAAAATCGCCTTTTTACCAGGAAGCCGCCCCAAGGAAATCGCCAGATTGATGCCCCTTTTTAAAGAAGTGGCAAGCCGTCTTGACAAAGAAGCGCAACTGGTCATCCCTCCGTTTATTGACCCCGAAACTATCCCTGCACTTTATGGCGACATCACCGGCTTTACGCCCGTTTTTAATACCCACAAAGCACTCTTTGAAAGCGATTTTGCCTTTGTGTGTTCGGGAACGGCGACCTTGGAAGCAGCGCTCATCGGTACCCCTTTTGTGCTTGCTTACCGCGCCCATTGGTTTGATTTTGCAGTGGCAAAGCGGTTGGTCAAACTCCCTTATGTTGGCCTTGCAAACATCATCCTTGGGTTTATGGGAAAAGCACCCTTGCACGAAGAATTGCTCCAAGAAGCGGTGAGTGTGTCTAGTCTTCTTGAAGCGTATGAACGCAGGGATGGCGCTTTGTTTTTGGAGCGTTCCAAAGCCCTTGGTGCCTTGCTAGAACACGGAAGCGCACACCACGTTGCCGCAATGATTAGGGTATAATAAGCACTTATTTTTACAAGAAGGAAATAGATATGCAGCATGAACCAATGACATGTTATGGGTATGAAAAACTTGAAGCAGAACTCAATGACCTTAAAAAAGTGCAACGCCCTCAGATTGTCCAAGAGATTGACATCGCGCGTTCTCATGGTGACTTAAAAGAAAACGCCGAGTACCACGCCGCCAAAGAAAAACAAGCCTTTATCGAATCACGCATCCATGAATTAAGCAATCTCTTAAGCCGCGCAAAGATTGTAGACCCGTGCGCCTATGAGCACGATTGTATTCGGTTTGGCTCAACCGTAACTTTGGAGAATTTGCAAACCGAGACGACTATTAAATACACCATCGTAGGGGTAACAGAAAGCAACTTAGAGCGCGGACTTATCTCGGTGGGCTCTCCCTTGGCAAAGCAATTGATGGGAAAAAAAGAGGGTGATGAGGTGATTGTAAAATTGCCAGCGGGCGACCAAGAGTACGAAGTGCTAGAGGTTATGTACCAAACCATCGTTTTTGAGTAAGGAGAAACCATGCAAGAAACAATCAACGTCGCAATCATCGGTGCAAGCGGATACACAGGGCTCGAGTTATTAAAGATTTTGACCGTTCATCCGCGCTTTAAAATACGTTATGTGGGTACAAGTGAAGGGGGCGAAGATATTATCGCGATGCATCCTTCTCTAAAAAATGTCGTCAGTGGCAAAGCAGAAAAAAGCGAAGCAGACGCTATTGCAAACGTGGCAAGTCTGGCCTTTTTAGCCCTTCCTCATCAAGCTTCCATGGGTTTTGCTAAGAAGCTTTTGGCGCTAGGTGTAAAGGTGATTGATTTGTCTGCGGATTACCGTTTAACTCAGTCTGTGTATGAAGCGCATTACTGCCCGCACGAAGACCCCTTAAACCTTTCTCACGCCGTGTATGGGTTACCAGAATTTTACCGCAAGCCCCTTGCTTCGGCCTCATTGGTGGCAAATCCGGGGTGTTACCCGACCGCAACCTTGTTAGCCTTGGTGCCTTTTTTGCCCTACATGCGCCCCCAAGCGCCTATCATTGTGGATGCAAAAAGCGGGATTTCAGGGGCGGGAAAAAAGCCTAATCCTGTGACCCAATTTGTCTCTATCAATGAAAACATGATGGCGTACAACCCCTTGTCTCACCGCCATGAACCCGAGATTAAAGAGCAACTGTTTAAACACGGGGGAGAGCAAAAACAGATCTGTTTTGTGCCCCAACTCATCCCTGTGACGCGGGGTATGTTGGTAAACGCGTACGTGCAACTCAAAGAAAGCATCGACCCTATTGCGGTGCTTGAAGCGTATTATGCCAACGAACCCTTTGTGCGCATCCGCCGTGAACCTGTGAGCCTTAAAGCAACCGCAGGAAGCCATTTTTGCGACATATTTGCCAAAGAAAAAGAGGGCGTGTTGTTTTTGTCTTCTTCCATCGACAACCTACTGCGCGGAGCTTCATCCCAAGCGGTAGTAAACGCCAATATTATGTGTGGTTTAGACGAATACATGGGGATTCCAACCCTTAGCTATGTGCCCTAAGCCTACCCTTGAAGCGGGGGCAATATTTATTGCCGATGCACACGAAAACGCGCAACGGGATTTTTTGCACCAGTTTTTCTTAGACCTTGAAGCGGGGGTCCTCCCTCTTCCTCCTCAACTCTTTCTCATGGGCGATATGTTTGACTTGCTTGTGGGCGACATCTCCTACACTGCGGCGTTACACCACGAGTTGATTGGCCGCATTGACGCGGTGGCGCAAAAGATTCCTGTCTATTATCTTGAAGGCAACCACGACTTTAACCTGACATCACTCTTTTCCCACGTGCACGTCGTCCCCATTGAACGGCAACCCTTACATGTAAAGACCTCTGCAGGGGAAGCCCTTGTGTTGCATGGGGATAAATACGGCCTAGGTGCACACCGTTTATACACGCGCTTGATTCGCTCCCCTAAACTTTTGCGCGTGCTTGAATGGTGTGATACGCACACAGATAATGCCCTTTCTAAAAAACTTTTACAGTTTTTAGAGCAAAAATACATTTGCAAACGTATCGAACATTTTGAGTCTTCGACAAGGGAGCGCCTTGCCCAATACCCGCTTCAAGGATGTGCGGCGGTAATGGAAGGGCATTTTCACCAAGGGGTGATGTTTGAAGTAGAAGGAAAGAGGCAATATATTAACTTTCCGAGTTTTGCGTGTGACCAAAGTTATTTTGTTGTACAATGCGCCAACAGCATACACTGTGCCAAACAGTATTTAAGGGGCAACAATGTTTGACGATAACGTGCTCAAAGTGGGCTCGAATGAAATGGAATTGGTCGATTTCCGCATTTTTAAGCAAGAAAAAGACCGCGTGTACGAGGGGATTTATGGCGTGAATGTCGCCAAAGTCCGGGAAATCATCAAGATTCCAAACCTCACTGAACTCCCTGGTGTTCCTGAATATATTGAAGGAATTTTTGACTTGCGTGGTGTGGTCATTCCTGTGGTAAACCTTGCCACATGGATGAATATCCAAGAGCCTACGCAAATGAACATCAAGCCTCGGATTATTATTGCGGAATTTAGCAATATCCTCATTGGCTTTATCGTCCACGAAGCCAAACGCATTCGACGCATCAGTTGGGATGACATTGAACCTGCCTCGTTTGCAACGGGTGTGGGTGCTCTTGATCGTAGTCAGATCACTGGGGTAACGCGCATTGAAAACGATGAAGTGTTGCTCATTTTGGACCTCGAAAGCGTAGTAGAAGAGTTGGGCATTTACAAGCCAAAAGTAGATGAAAATGACTTCCGCATTGAGCAAGTTGTAGGAACGGCACTCATTTTGGACGACAGCACCATAGCGCGCAAGCTGGTGCACGATGCACTCAATAAAATGGGTCTTAAAGTCATTGAAGCCAAAGACGGTATCGATGGCATGAAAAAAATTGAAGAACTCTACGAAGCTTATGGTGCAGACCTCAAAAAAGAATTACGCATTATCGTGAGCGACGTGGAAATGCCAAAAATGGACGGCTTTCATTTTGCAGCTAACTTAAAAGAAGACCCACGGTTTGCAAGTATTCCTATTGTATTTAACTCTTCAATCAGTGACCATTTTAGTGAATTACGCGGAAAAGAGGCGGGCGGCGAAGCCTATTTGACAAAATTTGATGCAGCGATCTTTTACAAAGAAGTGTCCAAGGTCATCAAAGCACATATTAAAGCTCCAGAGTAGAGGTGGGAATCATGGAAGATATTCAAGAAATTCTCGAAGATTTTTTGGTCGAAGCCTTTGAGCTGATTGAGCAGATTGACCAAGACTTGGTGGAGTTAGAGGCGAGGCCGAATGATTTGGAGTTGCTTAACCGTATTTTTCGCGTGGCACACACGGTCAAAGGCTCTTCATCCTTTTTAAATTTTGATGTATTGACACGGTTGACGCACCACATGGAAGATGTCCTTAACAAAGCCAGACGGGCTGAGTTAAAACTGACCCCAGAGGTCATGGACGTGGTGCTAGAATCCATTGATATGATGAAAGCACTGTTACACGGCATTCGAGACCATGGCAATGATGTGGATGTGGGCATTGAGATCGATGATATCTGCTTGCGACTCACCGCAGTGTCTGAAGGTGATGACATTCCAGTAGCAGATGAAACAGAGGCACCTGCTCCAGAAACACTGCAAGAACCTGAAGAAGAAGTGGACGTTTCAGGCATGAACGATGATGAGGTTGAAGCAGAAATCGAACGCTTACTCAAACAACGTAAAGAAGAAGACAGACAACGTCGTGCGCAGAAAAAACAAGAAGCACCTAAAAAAGTGGTTGCAAAAGAGGAAAACGACGACGAGGAAGAAGAAGTAGTGGTTGCCAAGAAGCCTGCTCGCGCTCCTGCCGAAGAGCAAAGTGCGCCGGCCAAAAAAGGTGCTGCGGTTGTTGAGCAAACCATTCGCGTGGAAGTGAAGCGTTTGGATGATTTGATGAATCTGATTGGGGAGTTGGTACTTGGTAAAAACCGCCTTATTAAGATTTACGATGATGTAGAAGAGCGTTACGAAGGTGAACAGTTTTTAGAAGAGCTTAACCAAGTGGTTTCTGCTATTTCTATTGTCACTACGGACTTGCAAATCGCGGTTATGAAAACACGGATGTTGCCCATCGCAAAAGTCTTTAATAAATTCCCTCGCATGGTGCGTGACCTTTCTCGTGAGCTTGGCAAGTCAATGGATTTGGAGATTTCGGGAGAAGAAACCGAACTGGATAAATCTATCGTTGAGGAAATTGGAGATCCGTTGGTGCACATGATTCGCAACTCTTGCGACCATGGGATTGAAGATGCGGCTACACGCGCGAAACTGGGCAAGTCCGAAAAAGGGCTTATTGAACTTAAAGCGTACAATGAAGGCAACCACATCGTCATCGAAATTACCGACGATGGAAAAGGGTTGGACCCTGATATTTTACGTTCAAAAGCCATTGAAAAAGGCATTATCACCGAGCGTGAAGCCGACAACATGAGTGACAAAGAAGCTTTCGCACTCATCTTCAAACCAGGTTTTTCTATGGCCAAGCAAGTGACCAATGTTTCGGGTCGCGGTGTAGGCATGGACGTGGTGCGAACCAATATTGAAAAACTCAACGGCATTATTGACATTGACAGTGAAGTGGGCCGGGGGACGGTGATGAAGCTTAAAATCCCGCTCACCCTTGCTATTATTCAAGCCTTGTTGGTAGGGGCGCAAGAGGAATACTACGCGATTCCTTTGGCTTCAGTACTTGAAACTGTACGGGTGCCTATTGAAAACATTTACACTATTGAAGGCAAAAATGTCTTGCGTTTGCGCGATGAAGTCCTTTCTCTTGTGCGCCTTTCGGATGTGTTTGGCGTGAAACAAGTGTTTGAAGGTGGCGACATGACCTATGTAGTGGTCATTGGCCTAGCCGAATCCAAACTTGGGGTAATCGTAGACACCTTGGTAGGGCAAGAAGAGATTGTTATTAAGTCCATGGGGGATTACCTCCAAGGCATCGAAGGGATTGCAGGCGCAACCATTCGTGGAGATGGACGGGTAACACTCATCGTAGATGTGGCGGCGTTAATGGAAATGGCAAAAGGCATTAAGGTGGATATTCGCGCGACAGCTAAAGAGAGCTTGGCGCACAAAACCAAGCCAAGTGATTATAAAATCTTGGTAGTGGATGACAGCAAAATGGACCGCAACATCATGATGAAATCCATGGAGCCTATCGGTATTACCCCCATCGAAGCAGCCAACGGCCTTGACGCGCTTAATATCATTAAATCAGGCGAACACAGCATTGATGCCGTGCTTATTGATATTGAAATGCCGCGCATGGATGGCTACACGCTTGCTGGAGAGATTCGTAAATACTCCAAGTATAAAAACTTGCCGTTGATTGCTGTGACGTCGCGTACATCAAAATCTGATCGCTTGCGAGGCGTTGAAGTGGGGATGACAGAGTACATCACCAAGCCTTATTCTCCCGAGTATTTGGAGAATGTAGTGCGCAAAAATATCAAACTATCGGAGTAGCACGATGAATGATAAATTAAATAATATATTGCAAAAACAGCAAAAACAGGTGGCTGATCCCGAAGCAAAAAACCGCGAGGAAGTTATCCAGCTAGTGGGGTTCATTGTGAGTGACGAAGAATACGCCATTCCCATGTTAAATATTCAAGAGATTATTAAGCCCATCGAGTACACGCGGGTGCCGAGTGTGCCTGATTATGTGTTGGGCGTTTTTAACCTTCGAGGAAACGTGATTCCGCTCATTGATTTGCGCAAAAAGTTTAATCTTGATGCTTCCAAACAAGGGGAAGAGTCGCGTTATATCGTCATGAAAGGGGAAAATAACATCGCAGGTTTTGTGATCGACCGCTTGACTGAAGCGATTCGGATTCGCCAAGACCGCATTGACCCTGCTCCTCAAACCCTTCATGCCGACAAAGGGATGATTTATGGTATTGGAAAACGTGAAGAGAGTATCTTGACTATTTTGCGTGTAGAAGCACTCTTAAAACGCGACTTCTAGTTTTTGGCCGTTTTTAAACGGCCACCCCTTTCTACTTTCTTAAACAAGGAATACTATTAACAATGATAAAATTATGTGTTTTTGATTTTGACTCCACATTGATGGATGGCGAAACCATTGATTTTTTGGCTAAACCCATGGGAATTGGCGCACAAGTGAGTGCGATTACTGAAAAGGCGATGCAAGGGGAGTTGGATTTTTTTGAATCCCTCACCAAGCGTGTGAGCCTGCTCAAAGGCTTGGAAATTAGCACGGTGAATGGGATTTGCGCCACCCTTCCTTACATGCCCAATGCAAAAGCATGTATTGAGGCGCTAAAGGCCAAAGGCATCAAGGTTGTGGTTTTTAGTGGCGGATTTAAAAGTGCCACAGGAGTTGCGCAAGCGGAACTTGGATTTGACGCGCATTTTTCCAATGTCTTACATGTAAAAGAGGGGAAGCTTACGGGACTTGTGGGAGGTGAAATGATGTTTGATACCTCCAAGGGAGAGATGCTTAAAACCCTTCAAACACTCTTACATGTAAGGGAAGAAGAAACCATGGCGGTGGGCGATGGGGCCAATGACCGTTCTATGTTTGCCCATGCGGGTACGCGCGTGGCTTTTTGTGCCAAACCCATTTTAAAACAAGCGGCCAATGCCATTGTAGACCGCAAAGATTTGAATGAAATTTTGAACTACCTCTAAGGAGTAGCGATGTATTTACCGAACGAACGTTTTTCATTGTGGTGTGATTTTGTTGAAAAAAACTTTTTAGCCCAAGGCTTTTTAGAACTCATTAAAGACGGCAACATCAACGGCGCTACTAGTAATCCCGCTATTTTTAAAACTGCATTTCTTACCTCTGCTGCCTACCAAGATGCAAAAAAATCCCTCAGTGGAAAACCGCCCAAAGAGATTTACGAAGCCCTTGCTATTGCGGACATTCAACAAGCGGCGAAGGTGTTATTGCCCCAATACGAAGCGGATGATGATGGGTTTATTAGCATCGAAGTAGATCCTTTTTTAAGTGACGATACCAAGGGGACTATTGCCGAGGGAAAACGTCTTTTTGCGGCGATTGGCATGCCTAATGTGATGATAAAAGTGCCTGCAACTAAGGCAGGATTTGACGCGATGGAAACACTCATGCGTGAGGGAATCAACGTCAATGCGACCTTGGTGTTTTCTCTGACACAAGCCCAAGGATGTTTGGACGCGTTTGAAGCGGGTGGTAATGCTTGCGTGAGCGGAAGACCAAAAGGGGTGATTAGTGTGTTTGTAAGCCGCTTTGACCGCATGCTTGACCCTGTATTAACCCAGCAAAATATGGCGCCTTTTACGGTGGGTGTGGTGAATGCTATGGGTATTTATAACGCGATTGAAAAGCGTGGGCTTTCCCATGTGCGGTGCTTGTTTGCTAGTACAGGAGTAAAAGGCGAAGGGGTCAGCGCGGACCATTATGTTCAAGCGTTACTTTTCCCCAATGCCATCAACACAGCGCCCCTCGAAACTCTACATGCCTTTTTGAACGTGGGTGCTAAGGCACCGCACACACCTTTAAATGAAGGGCAAATCGAGGCATATTTTCAAGAAATCGCTGATGCGGGAGTAGTGATGGAAACAGTGTATGAAACCTTGATGAATGAGGGGCTTGAAGCGTTTCATCAAGCCTTTCGCGAATTACTCAACACTTTGCGTTAAGGAGAACCAATGGCGCTAGCAGAAGTAAATATTAGTGAACTTACCTTTGAACAGACTAAGAAATTAAAACATTACCTTGCTAGACTCATTGAACTCAACGGAAGTGACTTACATGTAAAGACAGGTTCCACTATTCGAGGGAGAATTAACGGTGAAATTGTTTCCCTTTCCCACGATATTTTGAGCTATCAAGACGGGCTTACGTTGGCCAAGGAATTGTTGCGCTCTCGCTTTTCGGAGTTGGTTGCGCAAAAAAACATTGACTTTACCTTTAAGCTCAACGAAGAATATCGTTTTCGTGTCAATCTCTTTTTTCAAGTGGATGGCATGTCGGGCGTCTTTCGGACTATCCCTTCCACACTTCCTACCTTTGAATCCTTGCATCTTCCAAACATCGTGGAAAAATTTTGCGGTGTCACGCGCGGCTTGGTGCTTGTGACAGGCCCTACGGGAAGCGGAAAAACAACCACCCTAGCTTCCATGATTAACTACATTAACCAAACTTGGAAAAAGCATATCATCACCATCGAAGATCCTGTCGAATACGTGTATAAAGACGACAAATGTATTATCAATCAACGGGCCATCGGGCAAGATGCGCTGAATTTTTCCGACTCACTGCGCGCCGCATTGCGAGAAGACCCCGATGTTATTTTGGTGGGCGAGATGCGTGATCTTGAGACCGTAGAAACAGCACTCCATGCAGCAGAAACAGGCCACCTTGTGCTCTCAACACTCCACACGGTAGATGCTAAAGAGACCATTAATCGCATCATTGGAATGTTTCCAGGGAGTGAGCAAAACCGCATCAAAATGTCCCTTTCTTCGGTCTTGCAAGGGGTAGTTTCCCAACGGCTTGTGCGCACCAAAGCGGGAGGGCGCATGGCCGCAGTGGAAGTGCTTGTGAAAAATGCGCGGGTGGAAGGGTTGATTTTAGAAGGGCGCGACAATGAGATTTTAGACGCCATCAAAGAAGGGAAGGAAGCATACAAGTCCCAAACATTTGACCAAGCATTATTGGAGTTGTATGCGCAAGGTTACATCACCTTTCAAGAAGCCGTACTTCACGCCACCTCCTCGAGTGACTTGAAAATGAAACTGGAATTTTACGATGCAGAGACAGAACAAAAAAATGCAAAGCGCGAAGAGTTTTACGACCAAACACGCGTCGATACGGATATTTTGCGCTTAAAACTCTAAGGTGATGGTAGCTTTAGTTCTTCTTTAAGGGAAACTTGCTATAATCCAACCCTCAATTTTTCACAAGGATCAACAGTATGTTGGAAGGTATCATTAGAGAGAGTATCGAGAAGAAGAGCACAAAAGCTCTAAGACGAGATGGTTATCTAATTGCTAACATTTATGGCAAGGGATTTAACAATATCAATGCAGCGTTTAAAGAGAACGAATTTATTAAAGTCGTTCGTAAAAAAGAGACGTTAGCGTTCCCTGTCAAAGTTGGCGAACAGACATTGCAAGTCGTCATCGTAGAGTACCAAAAAGACCCCCTTACAAGTCGTTTGGTGCATGTTGATTTAAAAGTTGCACAAGAAGGCGTTGTGGGTAAATACATGATTCCTGTCAAGCCTGTTGGCACACCTATTGGTTTGAAAAACAAAGGTGTTTTGGTTCAATCAAAAAAACGCTTAAGCGTACGCTGCAAAGCGGAAAATCTTCCTGCTTTCTTTTCTGTAGATGTAAGCAAGTTAGATGTGGGCGACACGATTTTGGTGCGCGACATGGAAACCCCTGAGACCATCGAAATGATGGATGCAGATCGTATTGCTGTTCTTGGGGTTATTAAAGCCAAATAAGGCTGATGCGTGACGTTGGTTGTAGGGCTCGGCAATCCTACGCAAGCCTATGCAACCACACGCCATAATATCGGGTTTATGGTCATC
Organism: Campylobacterales bacterium; assembly: GCA_014859645.1. Classification (GTDB taxonomy): domain Bacteria; phylum Campylobacterota; class Campylobacteria; order Campylobacterales; family Campylobacteraceae; genus Sulfurospirillum_B. The sequence goes on along the minus strand of JACUTV010000004.1, from coordinate 41,143 downwards.
GATGCGCTGATCGCTGACCAACCCACCACTTCTATTTCAAAGCCCCAATTCAAAGGGGAACTGTATAAAACCTCCCAAATCCTTTTTCTTAAACCCCTCACGTACATGAACCTTTCGGGCGAAAGTGTTCGCGCAGTGTGCGATTATTTTAAGCCAGAAAATGTGGTGGTGATACACGATGATTTGGACCTTGAGCTAGGCGTTGTGCGCTTTAAAACAGGGGGCGGACACGGTGGGCATAACGGGCTTAAATCAGTAGATCAACACATCGGGTCGGAGTATTTTCGTGTGCGTCTTGGCATTGGGAAACCTGTCTCTAAAGACGCCGTAGTTTCCCATGTGTTGCAACCCTTTAGGCAAGAAGAACACGCGTGTTTAAAAAAAGTTATAGAGCACGCAAAAAATGCGATAACAGCGTTACAAAACAGTTCTCCCGCAGAAGTCACTGCGGCCTTTACATGTAAGAAAGGAATGTGCGCTTCATGACAAAACTTTACCAACGGTATGTGGCCATCGTCTACTTAAAAAACGTATTTATTATTTTCCTTGGACTTGTTTTTTTCTACGCAGGCGTGGATTTAATCACCAACTTCAAAGACTTGCCAGCCTCTGCAAACTTACAGCTGTTGTATGTTTCACTCAACGCCCTTACTGCGGTGAATTACGCCCTTCCTTTGGCGATTGTATTTGCTATGATTGTGTCAAAATTTTCCATGATTCGCTCCAATGAACTCATCTGCATGTACGCTGCAGGTATTTCTAAAGCACAACTCCTCAAACCTCTTTTTGTGTGTGCTATGGTGCTAACAGGGGCGTATATTAGCCTCAATTTTACCCCCTTTGTCTACGCATACGAATACCGCAGCCACTTGCTTAAAAACCACCGTATTGCCCCCATTTCATCGGATCTGTTTTTAAAATATGAAACCAGTTATGTGTACATCGCCACTCTCGACCCCATCAAACAAGAAGCGCAGGGGATTAGGATTTTTGAAGTGGAAGGGACACAACTAAGAAGTGTCACAGAAGCAGCAAAGGGTGTGTTTCAGCGTAACGAATGGTACCTTGAAGACGTCATCGTCACCCAAAAACCCAATGTAAAATCCTTAGAAGATGCGGGCCTTCAGGTTACTCCCATGGCTAGCACAACGGCTTTAAAGGGCTTTAAGCCAAAGATTATTGAAAATGCCCACCAAGGAGGCATTGCACTTTCTATCACCGATGCCTTAGACGCCTTACGCTTTTTTTCTGCCCAAGGTATCGATACCAAAGGGGTGAAAACTTCCCTCTACACCATGGTGCTTTTTCCCTTATTTGCTCCCTTAATGCTCGTCATTTTATATTTTTTCCTCCCTGCCTCCGCGCGATTTTTTAACTTAGCTTTTTTGAGTTTTATTTTTGTGATCGCGACGTTAAGCACGTGGGGATTACTCTTTGTGCTCACCAAGTTTTCCACCACGGGGGTTATCTTACCAGAGCTTGGTATCGCGCTGCCTATTTTGTTGATGGGAGGGGTGGCTTTATCGCTGTTTTACCGCCATCGATGAGCGTGCAACAAGCGTGTCGTTAACTTAGTTTTAGCCTACTTTTAGTAAAATGAGAGCTTGACCTATCCAAACAAGGAATTTCATGCAGTTTGAGGCGCTAGCACAGCACTACAAAACCCCCCTTTATGTTTATGATTTTGATGCCATCACCACCCAATACACGGCACTTAAAAACGCCTTTAAAGCGCGTAAATCTCTCGTGTGTTATGCACTAAAAGCCAATTCAAACCTTTCGGTGATTCGCCATTTGGCAGGGCTTGGTTCAGGATGCGATTGTGTTTCTATCGGCGAGGTAAAGCGCGCATTAAGAGCAGGCATTCCTGCTTATAAGATTATTTTTAGCGGTGTGGGTAAGAAGGATGAAGAAATCCAAGAAGCCCTAGAACTGGGTATTTTAATGCTAAACCTTGAAAGTGAAGCTGAGATGCTACGGGTGGAAACCATTGCGGCGTCTTTGGGTGAAGTTGCGCGCATTAGCATCCGCGTTAATCCTAACATCGACCCTAAAACTCACCCCTACATTTCCACAGGACTCCATGAAAATAAGTTTGGAGTAGAGTTGGATGTGGCCAAACGGCTTTATATTTACGCAAAACATTCTAGCGTTCTTGAACCCGTAGGCATTCACTTTCACATTGGTTCTCAGATTACGGACTTGGAGCCCTTTTATGAAGCGGCCAAGGTTGTCTCAGACCTCGTGCGAAGCCTCCAAGCCCTTGAAATCAAGCTGAAGTTTTTTGACATAGGTGGCGGACTTGGGATTCAATACGACCAAGAACAGACCATTGATCCGTACAATTACGCCCAAGTGATTTTAAACACGCTCAAGGGTTTAGACGTGACCTTGGTGTGCGAACCGGGTCGCTTTTTAGTGGGCAATTGTGGGTACTTTTTAACCCGCGTTTTGTACGAAAAAACCAACGCAGGTAAACGGTTTGTGGTGGTGGATGGTGCCATGAATGACTTGATTCGCCCTAGCCTTTACCAAGCCTACCACCGCGTAGAATTACTTGGAGGCGAGGGGGAAGCTTCTTTGGCAGATATTGTCGGGCCTGTGTGCGAAAGTGGCGATTTTTTTGCTAAAAATGTCTTGCTCTCACCCACAAAACACAATGACTTGTTGGTCATTCACAGCGCAGGGGCGTACGGGTTTACCATGAGTAGCAATTACAACACCAGAGGACGCGCAGCTGAAGTAGCTGTTGAGGCGGGAGAGGATCGGTTGATTCGCCAACGGGAAACCTTTGAAACCCTTATCGCTTTGGAAGAAGCATGCCTGTAGGGTACTTAGTAGACGTGCAAGGCACGCTATTGAGTGACGTGGACAAATCTCCGCTGCCTGGGGCATGCGCGCTCATTGACCACCTCAATGCCACAAACACGCCTTATTGTGTTGTGACCAACAACACCAAAGAAAACAGCGAAGATTTTTTAACCTTCTTGCGCAAAAGTGGCTTACATGTAAGACATTATTTGGACCCTTTTATGGTGTTAGATACGGTCATTACTGAGAAAGAAGTCATCGCGTTTGGCCCTAGGGCATTTGAAAATGTCCTTACATGTAAAGGGTATGACACCCAAGCCAAAGAGCCTAAAACGGTGCTGATTGCTAGTGATACTGCGTTTGATGCAACCGCCTTTGCAAGTATGATTGAGGCAGCGTTAACAGGTGCTAGGATTGTGGGAATGCACGGCACGAGTGTGTACGCTAAACACGGACGCAAGTACCCTGGTGTGGGGGCTATTTTAGCCATGCTTTCCTATGCCACAAGTCGTGAAACTCGGGTGATTGGAAAGCCTAGTCCCGCCTTTTACGAAACTGCCCTTGCGGTACTTCGCACGCAGAAGGAAGCCTTAGCGTGGGAAGATATTTGCATGATTAGCGATGACGCCAAAGGTGATTTGCTTGGGGCTAAGGCGTTGGGTATGGAAACTATACTTGTGTTGAGTGGAAAATGCCAAAACGAAGCAGAAATCGCCCCCATAAAAGAGAGTATTGACGCGGTGTATGCCACGGTGGCAGAAGTTTTGAAGGAGAGCATGTGAGTCAGATTGAAACCTACCGCGCCGCGATTGACGCGATTGATAACCAGCTTATCGCCTTGCTCAATGAGCGCATGAAATCCGTGAAAGCCATTGGGCTTTTAAAACACACCAGTGGCACCTCAATCTACCGTCCAGAGCGCGAGCGTGAGATTTTAGACCGTTTGAAAAAAATCAACGATGGCAACTTAAATGACGCGGCTATCGAAGCTATCTTTTTTGAAATCTTTGCGGTGAGCCGCAACCTTGAAATGCCTGAAAAAGTAGCCTATTTAGGCCCCAAAGGAAGCTATACTCACCAAGTTGCCCAAAGCCGTTTTGGTGCCATGGGAAACTACCTTTCTTTGAGTTCTGTGGAAGCCGTGTTTCGGGTGTTGGCCAACAAAGAAGCCAAATACGGCGTGGTGCCCATTGAAAACAATACCGAAGGTGCCGTAGGGGAAACCCTTGATTGCTTAGGAAGTTACGATGAGATTAAAATCGTAGCGGAAATCTACATGGATATTCACCACTCTTTTGCCACGAGGACAGAAAAAATAGAAGGAATTAAACGCATCTATTCTCACCCCCAAGGGTACAACCAATGCCGAAAGTTTTTAGAAGAGCATCAACTGTTTGAGGTAGAATTTATTCCTACAAAATCTACCGCAGAAGCGGCAAAACGCGCCAGTGAAGACCCTGAAGCCGCGGCGATTTGTTCGCACATTGCTGCAAAGCTTTATAATGTGCCCATTTTGTTTGGAAAAATTGAAGACAATCTTGCCAATAAAACCCGCTTTTTGATTTTGAGTGATTTTAAAAATAAGCCAGGGGTGCGCAATAAAACCTCTGTTCTTGCCAAAACAGACGACAAGCCAGGTGGTTTGGTGGAGTTTTTGCAATCTTTTCAAAACAGCAAGGTGAATTTGACCAAAATCGAATCCAGACCCGCAAAAGAACGGGGATTTAAGACGGTTTTTTATCTGGATTTTGAAGGGCATATTGACGATGAAAATGTCCAAAGTGTACTCAAAGAAAACCAAAATAAACACCAAATCAAATGGCTAGGGAGCTATGTTGCAGGAGAATAAAATGACGTTCAACCCCGTATTGGATGGTTTGAAAAATTACGAGGCGGGAAAGCCTATCGAGCTTGTGGTGAGAGAGTATGGCATTAGCCCCAGTGATGTGATTAAGCTTGCGAGCAATGAAAACCCGCGCGGGTGTAGCCCTCGGGTTTTAGCAGCCATCCAACAAGAGAGCACACGGGCCCATTTGTACCCAGACGACAGCATGTATGAGCTCAAAGAAGGGCTAGCGTCACGCTTTGGCGTGGGAAAAGAAAATGTGATTGTTGGCGCAGGAAGCGACCAAGTGATTGGGTTTGCCCTGCATGCTAAAGCCAACCCAAATCAGGGAATTTTAATGGCGGGTGTCACCTTTGCCATGTATGAAATCTATGGCAAACAAACGGGTGCGACCATTTTTAAAACCCCTTCTAAAATGCACAATTTAAATGAGTTTAGAGCCTTATTGGCTACCCACAAAGGAGCCATCGGTGTACTCTTTTTATGCCTTCCGAATAACCCCTTGGGCGAAGGGATTGACACCGAGGAAATCAAGACGTTTTTAAGAGAAGTAGACCCTAATATCCTCGTAGTTGTGGATGGGGCGTATCAAGAATATGCTGCGTTTAAAGACCCAGCCAAAGCAATCAACCCTAAAGCATTCATCGAAGAGTTCCCTAATGTTCTCTACCTTGGTACCTTCTCAAAAGCCTACGGACTAGGGGGGATGCGGTGCGGTTATGGGATTGGTGAAGCGGGGCTCATTCACACCTTGCATAAGTTGCGCCCTCCGTTTAACATCACTACATTGAGCCTAAAAGCGGCCATTGAAGCCTTAAAAGATGAGGCTTTTGTCACCCACTGCATGGAAGAGAATTTTCGTGAAATGAAACGGTATGAAGCAGAGGCAAAAGCCCTTGGGTTTGATTTTATTGAGAGTTATACCAATTTCATCACCCTTGCCTTTTCTGAGGGGAAAAGTGCCTCAACCATTGCCCAATCCTTGCTTGAAAAAGGTATAATTATCCGAGACCTCTCCGCATACGGAATGAATGCTGTGCGAGTAACTATCGGCACACCAGAGCAAAACAGTCGGTTTTTTGAAATCTTTAAACGCGCATATTGTTAAGATGGGAGTCTAATGGACATTAAGGTACTACTCCACCAGTTTGGTTCATTGTTTCAAACGCTCTCCTTGCGACAACGCATTGTAGCAGCAGTATCAATTGCCGTTGTGATTGGTTTTTTGGTTTTTTTGAGCTTTTACAAAGGTGGAAAGTCTTCAGGGTACGCAGGGTACAGCGTTTTGTTTGAAAACACTTCCGCTGCAGATTCTGCCTTAATCATCCAACAATTAGAATTGCGCAAAGTCCCTTACAAAATTCATAACGAAGGAACGGTATTGGTTCCTTCGGACGTGGTATACAAAGAGCGCATTGGTATTGCTGCTCTTGGCATTCCTAAAAACAGTAAGATTGGTTTTGAAATTTTTGATAAAACCGAATTTGGTGCGACGGATTTTGAACAACAGATTAAGTATTTAAGAGCACTTGAGGGTGAATTGGCACGCACCATTGAAAACCTTCAACCTATCGAACGCGCGGGGGTGCATATTGCCATCCCTAAAGAAAGTGTGTTTACCGAAAGGCAATCTCCCCCCACGGCTTCTGTTGTGCTAGAACTTGGTTCTAGTATGCGCCTTTCGCCCAATCAAATCACAGGTATTAAAAATTTAGTCGCTGCTTCCGTATCGCGAATGACACCAGAGAATGTGAAGATTGTGAATCAAGATGGTGTTCCCTTGGGGGACAATGAGGGCGAGTATGAAAACGAACTTATCCAAAATCAAATCAAATACAAGCGCGATTTTGAATCAGCCTATGAGCGTAAAATCACCAATGTCCTTGCGCCGGTTATCGGGGGTGTTGATAGGGTCGTTGCAAAGGTAAATATTGATTTTGATTTTGCTAGAAAAGAGAGTACGAGCGAAGAGTATGACCCCGAATCTGTGCCACGAAGCGAACAGTTTATTGAAGAAAACCGCGAAGGAAGACGACCTGCACAAGTAGGCGGCGTTCCGGGTGCTGTGAGCAATATCGGCCCTGTGGAAGGGATTGAAAATGATCAATTGGTAGAAAAGCAAAGCAAAAGTTCCGCTACGACAAATTATGAAATCTCTAAGCGTGTCACCAATATTAAAGGACAATTTGCAACCGTGAACCGCGTAAGTGCTGCGGTTGTTGTTGATGGAAGGTATGAGTTTCGTACCGCAGAGGATGGCACTAGAAACCTAGAGTTTGTCCCTCTCGCACCCGAGCAACTTCAAAGCATTGAGGCGATTGTACGCCAAACGGTTGGTTATCAAGAAACAAGAGGCGATGAAGTTACGGTGAGTAATTTTGAATTCAAGCCACTACAGCCTGATGGGCGAGTAGCGCCAACAAAAACCCTCGTGAGTACAGCGTACTACTATCTTGAACCCCTCCTTCCGTTCTTGAAGTATCTATTCGTGGGTATTCTTCTCTTTATCTTTTATAAAAAAGTCATCCTTCCGTTTAGTGAACGCATGATTGAGACCAAGGATGAGGCAGCAGAACTCTCTAAAGCCTTAGAGGAGGTGGATGATGATGAAACAGCAGAAGATACCTTGGAGAAATTTAGACAAGCGCGCAAAAAAGTGGAAGAACAGCTAGGAATCGGGGACGATTTCAACGAAGAAGAGTTGCGCTATGATGTACTTTTGGAGAAGTTAAAAACCATGGTGAACGATCGTGGTGAGGACGTTGCAAGCTTGTTGCAAGGGATGATTAAGAGTGAAACTGAATATGGGCCGCAAGGGAAGGATGGCTAATGATTAAATTAAGCGATCAACAACAATTAGTATACAATGAACTTACCATGCCTGAGAAAGTGGCAATACTTATGATTCAATTGGGCGAAGATACAGCAACAACGCTTTTTTCCCACATGGATGTAGATATTGTTACAGATATTTCGCGCTATATCGCCACGGTGAAAAATATTGATCGGCAAGTGGCAGGCGCGGTGCTTGAAGAGTTCTATGCCATCTTGCAATCCAATCAGTTTATTCGAAGCGGGGGCATGGAATACGCTAAAGAGATTTTATACCGAACCTTTGGTCCAGAAGTGGCTCAAAAGATTTTGGATAAATTGGCAAAATCCATGGAAAATACCCAAAGCTTTGGGTATCTCTCACAAATCAAACCCCAACAATTGGCGGATTTTATCATTAACGAGCACCCTCAAACCATCGCTTTGATTATGGCGCACATGGACCCCACAAGTGCAGCAGAAACCATCTCGTTTTTCCCTGATGAATTGCGCAGTGAGGTGACCATTCGTATGGCAAATTTGGGAGATATTTCCCCTTCAGTGATTAAGCGCGTCTCGGCAGTGTTAGAGAGCAAGCTTGAATCGCTCACCTCTTATAAAGTGGAAGTGGGGGGCCCACGCGCCGTGGCAGAAATCCTCAACAGGCTTGGCCAAAAAGCTTCCAAGGCGACTATTAGTTACATTGAACAAACCGATGAAAAACTCGCTACCATTATTAAAGAGATGATGTTTACCTTTGAAGACATCATGAAGCTTGACAACAGCGCTATCCGTGAGATTTTGAAAGTTGCCGATAAGAAAGATTTGATGATTGGACTCAAGGGTGCCGTGGAAGAATTGCGCAATAAATTCATGGAAAACATGTCCCAAAGGGCTTCTGAAGCCTTTTTGGAAGAGATGCAATTTTTAGGAGCCGTTCGGGTTAAAGACGTGGAGGAGGCTCAGCGTCGGGTGGTGGATGAAGTGCAAAAATTAGCCGAGCAAGGCATCTTGCAAGTAGGTGAAACTGAAGAGATGGTTGAATAATGATACACAGTGTAATTTCTTCAAAAAACATGCATGACCACAATGTAGAGCCCTATCGCTTTAAGGTTTTGGGAACAACTCTTGAGTCAAAACCAAAGGGTGAAAGCGAAGAAGAGAAGAAAGAACAAGAGACTAAAAATGCGCCTGTTCCTTCTGTGCCAGATCCTGTCAAGCCTATTGAGTCAGCTTTTGTCGAAGAATTGCTTAAAAAGACAGATGAGCTCTCGACAAACATCGTCAAGCTTCAAATTAAAATCGAAAACCAAGAAGCAGAGTTTGAAAGACGTTTGAATGATGAAATACGTCGCGCCAAAGAAGATGGTGCCGCTGAAGGGTATGCAAAAGCACAAGAAGAACAGCGCGAATCTATGAAGGCATTGCAGACCCAGTTTTCCCGCTCTTTGCACCTTTTGGAAGAAGAGCATCAGCATTTTAAGGCATTTTTAGAAAAAAGTGAAACAGAGCTTTCTGAAACGGCGATTGATGTGGCCAAAGAGGTGGTAAAAAAAGAGATTACTCACCACGCAACCGCCGTTGCCTTGGCTCTAAGTAAGGCACTCATGAAAGAGCTTGAAGACGCAACAAAGCTAGAAGTGCGCGTTAATCCGAAAAATTACGAAGGAATTAAAGAAGCATACGATAGTTTTGAACATATACATGTAGGGACGGATGATGCCGTTTCCGAGGGCGGTGTGATTATTTTAAGTGATGTGGGCAATATTGATGGAACGATTTCAACACGTCTGGAAAAAATTAAACAGATGATGAAAGAGTAATGCGAAGGATGACGGGCAAATGAATATCAAGCAAAAAAATCATGAAGAATTAAAAGAAATATGTCACCAAATACGTGAAAAAATTCTAGCAACCGTAAGTAAGAATGGTGGGCATTTGAGTTCAAATATCGGGGCAGTAGAACTCACTGTAGCAATGCATTATGTCTTTGATGTGGAAAAAGACCCTTTTATTTTTGACGTGAGCCATCAATGTTATGCCCATAAACTCCTCACAGGACGGTGGGACAGTTTTGATACCTTGCGCCAATTTGGTGGCGTGAGCGGCTACACAAAACCTTCAGAATCTTCCTGTGATTATTTCATCGCAGGCCACAGTTCAACTTCGATTTCTTTGGCCATTGGCGCGGCAAAAGCGATTCGCTTGAAGCAAGAAGATCGTCTTCCTGTGGTGCTCATTGGAGATGGGTCTATGACCGCTGGGATGGTGTATGAAGCCCTTAATGAACTAGGAGATAGAAAATACCCCGTAGTGATTATTTTAAACGACAATGAAATGAGCATCGCTAAACCCATTGGTGCGGTGAGTAAGTATTTGTCTCAAGCTATGGCAGGAAAGTTTTACCAAAAGATTAAGCAAAAAATGGAGCAATTTCTAACCTATTTGCCTGAGGGTGCAAGCTATATGGCAAAGAAATTTGAAGAAAGCTTAAAGCTCATTACTCCAGGTCTTTTGTTTGAGGAGTTGGGCCTTGAATACATTGGCCCAGTGGATGGACATGATTTGGAGTCTCTAATAGAAACACTACAAATTGCCAAAGAGATGGGTAAGCCTGTCATTGTGCACGCCCAAACCCTTAAAGGAAAAGGCTACGAAAAAGCAGAAGGCTATTATGAAAAATGGCACGGAGTAGGACCATTTGACTTAAAAAGTGGCGAATCGTTGGGCGGCTCTCCTTCTTCTAAAAATGCAACACAACTTTTTAGCGAAGGATTACTCCGTCTTGCTACGCAGCACGAGAATGTTGTGGGCGTTACCGCAGCGATGCCAAGCGGTACAGGGATGGACAAGTTAATGGAAAAATACCCTGAGCGTTTTTGGGATGTTGCGATTGCTGAACAGCATGCCGTAACTTCCATGGCGGCGATGGCCAAGGAGGGATTTAAACCTTTTATTGCTATCTATTCAACATTTTTGCAACGGGCTTATGATCAAATCATTCACGATTGCTGTTTGATGAACCTCAATGTTGTTTTTGCTATTGACCGAGCGGGAATTGTGGGCGAAGATGGTGAAACCCACCAAGGCGCCTTCGATATCTCTTTTTTGCACCCCATTCCTAACATGACGCTTTTTGCACCACGGTGCGCCCAGAGTATGCACTATGCAATAGACTATGCTTACACCCACGTGGGGCCTTGTGCTTTTCGTTATCCTCGTGGTACTTTTATGGAATGTGGAGAGCACAAAGGAAGCGCCTTTGAACTTGGCAAAGGCGAGATGCTTGAAGAGGGAGAGGACGCAGTTTTTATTGGCTATGGCAAGGGCGTGGGAAGGGCGTGGGCAACTAAACAATTATTGGCGGGGACGATGAATCCCGCCTTGGTGGATTTGAAATTTATCAAACCGCTTGATGATACGCTGTTGGTGGAGCTGGCAAATCGCTATCACCATTGGTATGTTTTTAGTGATTCCGCTGCACGTGGAGGCGTGGGGTCTATTTTGACACAATGGTTATTTTCTCAACAAATTTCCACGGTACATGTAGAGAGTTTTGAGTATACGGATGCTTTTATTCAGCATGGAAAAACATCTTTAGTAGAGGAAGATTTAGGGCTTTGCGTTGAAGTAATCGCAAGAAAACTTAAAAATAACCTAGGTAGTAAAAATTATTAAGTAAATAAAATACTTTTTAAAAATAGTTTTGGCATAATAGAGGAAAAATTAGGAAAATCTCATGAAACAGTATCTCGAGCTCCTTAAAGAGCGAAACCTCAAAGCAACGCCACAACGGCTTTCTGTGCTTAAAAATCTTGGGCAACATACCCATCCAACCATGGAAGAGCTTTATGAGCGGATTAAAGAAGACCATCCTTCGGTCTCGTTGGCTACGGTTTATAAAAATGTTAATACCCTAAAAGATGAAGGCCTTATCGCAGAGATTAACACGCCTGGTGCAAAAACACGGTACGATATTTTTTGCCATCCACACATTCACCTTGTGTGTGCAACGTGCGGAGATATTAAAGATTTTCCTTGTGATATTGGTTTTGAGGCGTATCAAAATGATATTGAGGCAAAAGTAGGAAAAGAGATTAAGCGTATTGATGTTGTTGCAACGGTCGATTCTTGCAGCAAATGTTCCTAGAGAGGTAAGGTGGGCTAAGCCCACCTTTTTTTAGAGTTTTTCTACATTTTTAGCAAGATATTCCGCAACACCTTGGGTTGAGCCCTTCATTCCCTCGTCTCCCTTACTCCATCCAGCAGGACATACTTCGCCATGCTCATTGGTGAAAATCATCGTATCAACCATGCGAATCATTTCATCAATATTTCGCCCAAGGGGAAGGTCGTTGATGACTGCATGGCGCACAGTGCCATCTTTGTCAATCAAAAATGAGCCACGAAGTGCGACAGATTCATTTAAAAGGACATCATAGTCTTTGGCAATCTTTTTTGTAAGGTCAGCAACCAAAGGAAAGCGTACTTGGCCAATGCCACCTTGGTTGATTGCGGTATTTTTCCACGCAAAGTGAGAAAATTGAGAGTCAATCGAAACACCAATAACAGTGACGCCACGGCTTGTAAATTCTTCAAGACGTTTGTCAAATGCAATGATTTCCGAAGGACATACAAAAGTAAAATCAAGAGGATAAAAGAAAAGGACAGCTCCTTTTTCGCCTAGGTTGTCATACAGATTAAAGTTGTCAACAATTTCATTGTTTCCTAAAACCGCGGTCGCTGTAAAATTTGGTGCCTTATTGGTCACTAACATTCATTACTCCTTTAAATAAGAAAATTTATTAAGACGAAAATAATATCATTTATTTCTTGAGAAGAGGTTTAAAAAAAAGGGTTACATGTAAGCCATAAAGTCTTGCTAGAAAGGGATTTTTGTTATAATGCGACCTTAGTATCTGGCAAGGAAATTGGATGGAAAAAAACTATCTTTTTACAAGTGAATCAGTAACAGAAGGGCATCCAGATAAGATGGCTGATCAAATTAGCGACGCCATTTTAGACTACATTATTGCCAGAGATCCTGGGGCGAAAGTAGCATGTGAGACCTTGGTGTCAAATGGTTTGTGTGTTATTGCAGGAGAATTACGAACAAGCACATATGCACCCATGCAAGAAATTGTCCGTGACGTGATTCGCCGCATTGGGTACACCGACGCAACGTATGGATTTGATTACCGCACAGCAGGAGTCTTAAACGCTGTTGGCGAGCAAAGCTCCGATATCTACCAAGGTGTTGTGGGTGAGAATGGTATTGTTGGCGCGGGAGATCAAGGGTTGATGTTTGGGTATGCGTGTGATGAGAGCCCCACGTTGATGCCTTTGCCCATCACTCTAGCCCATGCATTAACGGCTTCTTTGGCAAAAAAGAGAAAAAGCGGTATGTTGCCTTTTTTAAGACCTGATGGAAAAGCGCAAGTAACCCTTCGCTATGAAAATGAAAAGCCAGTCGCTGTTGATACAATAGTGGTTTCCACACAGCACTCGCCCGAGGTTGAATACACAATACTCAAAGAAGCCGTGATTGAAGAGATTATCAAGCCCATACTCCCACACCACCTTGCTTGTGATGCTATCACTTATCATGTTAACCCTACGGGGCGTTTTGTGATTGGCGGGCCGCAAGGGGACGCGGGGCTTACGGGAAGAAAAATCATCGTAGATACTTATGGCGGAAGTTGCCCTCATGGCGGCGGCGCCTTTAGCGGGAAAGACCCAACCAAGGTAGACAGAAGCGGGGCGTACATGGCGCGTTACATTGCCAAAAACCTTGTTGCTTCCAAGGTGTGCACAAAGGCACTCGTGCAACTCTCTTATGCCATTGGAATCGCTACGCCTGTGTCCGTGGCGGTGTGGACATACGGAACAGCGCGTGTTTCTACAAAAGAAATAGAAGCGTGCATCAAAGAAGTGTTTCCACTAACACCAGCAGGAATGATTGAAACGCTAGATCTCTTACAGCCCATTTATGAAAGAACCGCAGCCTATGGGCATTTTGGACGAGAAGAAGAGGGCTTTAATTGGGAGAAGTGTGATAAAGTCGAGGCAATTTTGCAGTTTTTAAAAATGGGTTAGGTTGCTTTTTTATAGCCCTTTTAAACTTTGTGTGCTATAGTTTGCACGTTTTCAATTAGAATCTCAAAGGAGAAACAATGGCTGTAAAAATTACAGATATTTGTATTAGTTGTGGCGCCTGTATTGACGAGTGCCCAGTAGAAGCTATCGTAGATGACGACGATAATCCAACAGGAGAAGGCATCTATTATGTATACCCAGACAAGTGTGTAGAGTGTGTCGGCCATCATGATGAGCCAGCCTGTGCATCAGCTTGCCCAACAGAAGGCTGTATTGTGTGGGATGCAAAAGTTGAAGGTCAACCAAGCCGTGACGAAATTACCACCGATATGCGTGCTGGTACTACTGCCTGCGTCGAATAATCTTCCGAAAGTCCGAGTGATTTCGGACTTTCTTCCTTCCTTTTCTTTTATTTAAAACATTTTTTTGATATAATCCCGACCTTGCATTGTGCAAACGCCGTAATCTACTGAAGGAGTCATTGGAAATGGAGCAAACACTATCCATTATTAAGCCAGACGCTGTTGCTAAAGGTGTCATTGGAAAAATTGTTGACCGATTTGAGTCAAATGGGTTAAAAATAGCTGCGATGAGAAAAATAAAACTGAGCTATGATGATGCTGCAACGTTTTATGAAATTCACAAAGAACGCTCATTTTTCGGAGAATTGGTTGAATTTATGACCAGTGGACCAGTAGTAGTCATGGTACTTGAAGGTGACAATGCAGTGGTAAAAAATCGAGAGCTAATGGGTGCAACCAACCCAAAAGAAGCTGCTCCTGGAACAATCCGAGCTGATTTTGCTGAAAGTATTGATGCAAATGCAGTTCACGGAAGCGACTCTCTTGAAAATGCAAAAGGGGAGATTGAATTCTTTTTTGCAAAACGAGATATTAGCTAACCAATGACCATTGAATTTCGAAAGATTCCCAAAGAAGCCTTTGAAATTGATGTTCAAGAGGGAGAAATTTCCCTTAAAGCATGGGTCCTCAAAAAAACCCCAAGCCTTCTTCTGTGTCAAGGAAACATTGTCGGAACACTTCAGCATCATTGTGATCGTTGCGGAGCGGATTTGGTTATTCCCCTTGATGAGGAAGTTGAAGTTTGGATTAGCGATGGTGTTATGCCTGCCTCAGAAGAAGGCTTGCTAAATTTGGTTGAATTTTTTGATGAGCGTGCCGATTTTAATGCTATTTTACATAGCGAACTAGAAGCGATTAAGAGTGATTACTTTTATTGCCAAACCTGTCAAAACTAAATAAAGGAGAATACAATGGCTGTACCAAAAAGACGTGTAAGCAAGACCCGTTCAGCAAAACGACGAACACACTACAAAGTGACGCTCGCCATGCCTGTAAAAGATAAAGATGGTTCTTGGAAAATGCCCCACCGCATTAACAAAACTACTGGCGAATACTAATTCGAATGTTGCGCATAGCAATTGATGCCATGGGTGGCGACTTCGGCCCAGAACCGATTGTCGAAGGGACCATCCAAGCTCTTTTAACCTCCAAAAAAGAGTTTCATGCAATCTTGGTGGGTGATAGTGAGATTATTAAACCTATGATTCCCCATGGATTGCAAAAAAGAGTATCCTATGTGGAAGCAAAAGATATTATTGATATGCATGAATCTGCGACAGATGCACTTAAGCGCAAAGAATCTTCCATCTACAAAGCAGTTGATTTGGTGAAAAATGGTGAAGCAGATGGTGTGGTTTCAGCAGGCCACAGTGGCGCGACCATGAGCCTTGCAACCTTACGCATTGGGCGTATCAAGGGAGTTGCAAGACCTGCGATTGCAACACTGATGCCCACGCTCAAAGGCGCGTACACCCTTGTGCTAGATGTGGGGGCAAATGTAGACTGCAAACCCGAGCACCTTTTTCAATTTGCCGTAATGGGTGAAGCGTATGCCAAAGAAGTGATGGGGATTAAGCACCCAAAAGTCGGCCTACTTTCCAATGGCGAAGAGGAAAGTAAGGGAGATGAAATCACCAAAGAAGCGCACAAGAAATTGCTGAAACTGGGTTCGTTTATTGGCAATATCGAAGGGAACAATATTTTCGACAATTCTGTTGACGTGGTCGTCTGTGATGGATTTGTGGGAAATATCGTTTTAAAAACCAGTGAAGGGGTGGCAGACTCCATCACAAAAATCATTCGACACAATATTCGCCGTTCTCCTGTCGCCATCGCGGGTGCGGTGTTGATGCGAAAAGTGTTTAAGATTTTAAAAACACAAGTGGACTATGCTGAATACGGTGGCGCGCCGCTTCTGGGTGTTCAAGGATGTGCTATTATTGGGCATGGCAAGAGCAACGCAAAGGCGGTTAAGAATGCTATTTTTCAAGCCCTTAATTTTACAGACTCAACTATCAATAAAACAATCGAAAGCGAACTCTCGCGCTACAAGATTTAAGCGAAGGATTTTTACATGTACGCGACTCTTAGATCAATAGGTGCGTATGCTCCTAAAACTGTTTTAACCAATCAAGACCTTGAAAAAATGGTAGATACGACAGACGAGTGGATTGTAAAACGCACAGGCATCAAAGAGCGTCGCATTGCAGCGCCTGATGAAGTGACCAGCGATTTGGGCGCAGAGGCTGCAAAGATAGCCATTGCACGTGCAGGGATTGACCCCAAAGAAATCGATGGTATTATTTGCGCAACCTTGAGTCCAGATTACCTAACGATGCCCTCAACAGCCTGTATGATTGCTCACAAGTTAGGCCTTGGTCACGTGATGGCCTTTGATATCTCCGCGGCGTGTAGCGGGTTTGTCTATTTGCTTAACCTTGCCAAAGCGTTTATTGAATCGGGTGCTTATAAAAACCTTTTAATTGTCGGTGCGGAAAAAATTAGTAGCTATATAGATTATACTGACCGCGGTACATGTATTTTATTTGGCGATGGCGGCGGGGCGGCGATTATTGGCCAGACGACCAACAAAAATGAAGCAATCTTGGATGTACATGTAGCCTCAGATGGAGAGTATGGCCATTTGCTTATCACCCCAGGTGGCGGGTCTAAGGAGCCATGTTGTTTGAGCCTTTTGGAAAACAAACGCCAATTTATTCAAATGGCAGGTAACGAAGTCTTTAAGATCGCAGTGAAAACCTTGACCAATGACGTAGTAGACATCTTGGCACGCAATGCAATGGGTGTGGACGAAATTGATCACTTTATTCCTCACCAAGCAAACTTTCGCATTATCGAAGCGGTGCGCCAAAAATTAGAATTTCCCGAAGAAAAAACCGTCTTAACCGTCCATAAATACGGCAACACCTCCGCTGCGTCCATTCCAATGGCAATCAACGATGCCTATGAAGAAGGACGCATTAAGCGCGGGGATTTGATTTTACTCGATACCTTTGGTGGTGGGTTTACGTGGGGGAGTGCATTACTTCGATTTGGGGGAGATCAAATCTCTACCCCAAAATAACGCGTACGCGTCGAATCCCCTCGGTTGCTTCAAGAGCTTGAATGAGGCTAGGGGAAATCTCTCCTTGCACATCTAAAAGCATATAGGCAACATCTCCCTTGCTCTGATTGAGCATGTCATCAATGTTAATTCCCTCTTTTGCCAACAGTGACGTAACGGCACCAATGATATTGGGAATGTTTTTGTTGACAATACTAAGACGCGTAAGGCCTTTGCGCATGGGAAGTTTACATGTAGGGAAGTTGACCGAGTTTTCAATATTGCCACTTTCCAAAAAGCTTTTGAGTTGTCGACTTGCCCAGATGGCACAATTCTCTTCACTTTCTTCCGTAGACGCGCCAAGGTGTGGGACAGGAATGACGCCTTTGGCGTGGATGAGGTTTGCGGTAGGAAAGTCGGTGACATAGGCTCCAATATGACCACTGTTGAGGGCGCTAATTAAGTCTTCTTCTTTGAAAAGTTCTCCACGCGCAAAGTTCATAATCTTAATGCCTGGCTTCATCATTTCAAATTTCTCAGCATTGTACATCTCTTTGGTGGAGGGCAAAAGGGGTATGTGAACAGTGAGGTAATCAACGCTTTTAAGAAGGGTTTCAAGCCCCGAAGCTTTTTGCACATCATTGGAAAGCTCCCATGCTCCATCGACAGAAAGATAAGGGTCGTAGCCAATAACCTGCATACCAAGAGCTAAGGCGTCTTTTGCTACTAGCGCGCCAATAGCACCAAGACCTACGACACCTAAGGTTTTCCCTTTGATTTCACACCCTGCAAAATTCGCCTTTCCTTGTTCCACAAGGGCGGGGATTTGGTCGCTTGGTCCTTGTAGAGACTTTGTCCACGCGACTCCATCAACCACGTTACGTGAAGCAAGCAGCAAAGAGCAAATCACAAGCTCTTTTACAGCATTTGCATTGGCGCCAGGGGTGTTAAAAACGACGATCCCTTTTTCACTGCAACGATCCAAGGGGATGTTATTCACCCCTGCCCCTGCTCTTGCAATAGCCTTCAAAGAGGCGGAAAATTCCATCTCATGCATTTTAAAACTACGGACGATAATGCCATCGGGGTCTTTAAATTCACTGGCGATTTCGTATTGTGAATGAGGCAGTAGTTCTAGCCCCTTGGTTGCGATTTTGTTGAGTGTTTGGATTTTATACATGTAAAGCCCTTAACGGTGATTTTTAGCAAAAGAGTGCATGAGGTCCACAAGGGCTTCAATCCCTTCTTTGCGCATCGCATTGTAGATAGAAGCACGCAAACCTCCCACAGAACGGTGTCCCTTAAGGCCAATCATACGTTCTTTTTGGGCAAGGTCTAAAAGGGCAGCTTCTAACGCTTTGTCCTTGTCTTTGATGTTAAAGGAAACGTTCATAAGTGAACGAGATTCAGGAAGTGCGTGCCCCACATAAAACCCTTCACTTTCATCAATGGCGTTGTACAACAGGGCCGCTTTTTCTTCATTGTAGTGGCGCACTGCCTCCACGCCCCCTTGTGCTTTAATCCATTCCATCGTAAGACCCAAGAGATAGATCCCAAAGGTAGGCGGAGTATTGTAAAGAGAGTTGGCTTCCGCGTGGGTTTGGTAACGCAACATTGTAGGTACAGTGTCTTTGACTCTGCCTAGCAAGTCACGCTTGATAATGACAATGGTAACGCCGGAAGGGCCTGCATTTTTTTGCGCACCCGCAAACAAAAGGCTTGTTTTGTTCCAATCGATAGGATAGGAAAAAATATCGCTAGAAGCATCTACGACAAGAGGGGTGGGTGCGTCTGGAAATGTTTTGTACTGGGTGCCATAGATAGTGTTGTTGGAGGTGATGTATGCATAATCTGCTTCAGCACTAAAGGCAATGTTGGTAGGAATATGGGTGTACCCACTTTCTTTAGAACTGGCCACAACGCGGGTGTTTAAGCCCATGATTTTGGCTTCTTTGATGGCCTTAGAGGACCATGTGCCTGTGTCAACAAACTCAATCACGCCCCCTTGATAGAGGTTAAGAGGAACCATGGCAAATTGCAATGAAGCGCCTCCTTGGAGAAACAAAACATCATAATCTTCGGGTACATGTAAGAGTGTTTTGATGTCTAGGATAGCCTTGTCATGAATCTCTTCATAAATAGCTGAACGGTGAGACGCCTCCATGATGGAAAGTCCGTGGCCGTGAAAATCAAGTAAATGTGTTTGGGCTTCTTTGAGGACTTCTTGAGGAATCATAGAAGGGCCTGCGCCAAAGTTGATGGCTGGTTGCATTATATCTCCTTGGGGGTAGTGTGCACTATAAAGATACAAAAAAGGGTGATTGTATCAAACGAAACTATAAAATCTTATGAAGCGTGGTGGCGTTGCCCATCCATGATGCAAGTGCGTCCCAGTCGCCTTTTTCAATCATGGTTTTGGCGCTGTGAAGTTCTTTCTCAAAAAGACCGATAGATTCAAGCAAGTTGGTGCGGTTTTGCATGAAGATTTCGCTCCACATTTGGGGCGAACTTTTGGCAATACGGCTCATGTCACGAAAGCCACCACCTGCTAATAAAAGAATACTTTTGGGATCTTCTTGGCCCATAACACTGTTGGCTAGCGCGTAGCTTAGGGCATGGGGAAGGTGCGAGATGAAAGAAGCATGTCGGTCGTGAGACAAGGCGTCCATAAAGACGATTTTCATGCCAATGTGGGAAAAAATTTGCACCGAACGCTCTTTGTGTAAATCGCCCGAATTATCAAAATCACACAACACCACAACGGCGTCGCGGTAAAGGCCTTTTAACGCAGCACTTGGGCCAAATTTTTCTGTTCCTGTCATGGGATGAGCGGCCACAAAATTGGAGCGAATAGCAGAAGGAACGGAGTCGATGATTTTCGCTTTCGTGCTTCCTAGGTCAATAATGGTTGTGCGTGCAGAAACACCAACAAGTTTTTGAAGGGTTTTAATAATGCCTTCAACGGGGATGGCCAAAAAAATCATATCGCATTGTTTCAGTTCATCAAAAGAGACAATCTCACTCACCAAGCCAAGAGAAAGTGCTTCCTCACAATGGGTAAGGTTATGGTCAATACCTACAACTTTTGAGACCAATTTCGTTTCTTGCAATGCAAGCCCTAAAGAGCCTCCCATGAGGCCAAGGCCAACAATACCTACTGTCATTTTTTATACCTTTTTGAATTTTTACGCTGAATTAAATCTTGAGATGGTATTATATCCACTTTGCTACTAAAAACCTGATTACACGAGGATTCCCTTTTGATGAAAACACTCACCTTACTCCCCTTATTAGCAGCAACATCGTTGATGGCTATCACCATAGAATCTGTAACCTATAATGGTCTTGTGCGCCTTTCTTCGGATTCGGCAAAAGAGATTACAGGATTGGAGCCAGGCAAGCAACTTGATATTGAGCAAGTTGATACGGCTATCAAAAAACTGTACATGCAAAATTATTTTAGTGATATTTGGGTAGAAGAAGACACAGGACATGTGACTGTCTACGTGAAAGAAAAACCTGCCATTGCAAGGATTGAATTTGAAGGAGTAGGGCAAAACGACAAAGAGGTGTTAGAGCCTATCTTGGGCTTGCGCAAAGGGATGATGTACGATGAACGTATTATCGCCGAAGCCCAAAAACGCATCCAGCAATTTTTTGAAGCCAAAGGATTTTTCGATACGGTTGTGGAAGTTAAAAGCGAGCCCCTTGCTCAAGAAGGAAGTTTGCAGGTAAAGTTTTTGGTTAATCGAGGAGAAAAAATCATTATCCGTTCTGTGCAAATGTGCGGAGCAAAAGCTCTTGGTTATAAAAATGTTGAGCCTGTGCTTGCCAATAAAGAGCGAGAAATGTTGGGATGGTTCTGGGGATTTAACTCGGGAGAATTAAAAATCCACGAACTTCCCTTAGACAGTGACCGCATTAAAGACGAATACATGAAGCGGGGTCATTTGGATGCGCAAGTAAGCACGCCTTTTCTTAAAACCTACATGGATAGCTTTAACGCGACCCTTACGTACCAAGTGATTGAAGGAGAAGTGTATAAGGTTGAATCCATCGCCTTTAGTGCGCCAGAGGGGCTTTTGGATGAAGAAGCGCTGCGCGATAAGCTTTCACTTACAGAGGGCAAAGTTGCCAGTGTTGAACGGTTACGAAAAGATTTGGAATTGGTAGAAGTAGCCGTAGCAGACCAAGGGTACGCTTTTGTGCGTGTTTTTCCTGATTTAAAACAAGACAAAGAATCCAAGACTGTTTCCATTACCTATGTAGTAACCCCTGGAGAAAAAGTGCGGGTGCGCAATGTGCGCATCGCAGGCAATACGCGCACCATCGACCGTGTTATACGCCGTGAGATGTATTTGACGGAGGGCGCGATGTATAACCGTACAGATTTAGTGGATTCGCGTAATGCGATTCGCCGAACGGGCTATTTTGAAGATGCTACTATCACCGAAGAGCGCGTAAGTCGCGATGAAATGGATTTGCTTGTTACGGTAAAAGAAACATCTACAGGCGCTATCAGTGGCGGGATCGGATACGGAACTTCCGATGGGATGTTGCTTAGTGCTAGTGTGTCTGATGGTAACGTGCTTGGCAGTGGGATGAAAGGCATGATTAGCGTAGAACGCTCCGATAAAGAGCTGACAGGGCGCATTTCTCTTACCAATCCCCGTGTGTTTGATTCGGTGTACAGTCTTGGGGGAAGTGTTTATTCAGAAGACAATGAGTGGATTGACTATGATGAAAAGAAAATTGGTTTTGACATCACCTTGGGGCGACAGTTTGGACGCTATACTTCCGTAGCATTGACGTATATTTTGGAAGAGGTTGATTTGTCAAACATGACTCCCGCTTTGAAAAAAGTATATGGCTATGAAGAAGGCAAGCGCATTAAAAGTTCCATCACGCCTTCTGTTTCCTTTAACAATACGGATGATTATTATTTACCACGTTCGGGGATAAATGCTAGTGCTTCCTTGGAGTTCGCAGGCCTTGGTGGGGACTATGAGTTTGTTAAAAATCACTACCGTTTTGCTACATTTTATGGGCTAAGAGATGTGATGGATTACGATCTTATCTTGCGCTATAAAGCACGTTTCTCCTTAGCGTGGGATAACGGTTATTTGCCACGCAATGAACGGTTATATTTAGGTGGCGTGAGTAGCTTGCGTGGTTTTGCTTCCCGCTCTATTTCGCCCAAAAATGCTGCGGGCACGCTTTTGGGAGGGGAGATGTCCTTTGTGAACTCTGTGGAAGCTAGCTTTCCACTGATTGAGCGTTTAAAAATGCGGGGCGCTTTGTTTATGGATTATGGGATGATTGGTGATAGTAATATCGCAGACGAGACCCGTGCAAGCGCAGGGGTAAGTCTAGAGTGGATTTCTCCTCTTGGGCCCATTGCACTTATTTTTGCAGAACCCATCGAGAAGAAGTCAGGGGATGATACCGCTAGTTTTGAATTTACAATTGGACGGCAGTTTTAGCGAAAGGCAATGGCAAAGGAGGCAGGCTTGATGAGCTTTTTAATGGCCTCTTTTGCCAAGCGCATAGAGCTACCGCTCTTTACATGTAAGGTATGGTTTTCGTAGGAAAATGTTACAGGAGTTTTGTTCAAGTCCGTATTGAGGCACTTGGCAAAAGCAAGGATAAAACTGAGCCAATTGACTGTATTTGCTTCAGGCAACAGCGCGCCATACGCTCCAAAGTCTTCATAATTTGGCAATTTTTTCGTATGGTATTTGGTCAAAAGGGCAATGAGCATTTTTTGCTCGTGAGAAAAACCAAAGTTTAGGTTGTTAATAATAAAGTAAAAACTGTGTAAATGCTCCTGATAGACACTCAGGCTACTTCCCACAGAATGCAATTTGGCAGAAAGAGATAGTTCGTATTTATACTTTTCGTCAATCTTATGCAAGTACGCCAACGCATCAAACAAGGCCAGTGCGGTTTTGGCAACATGGACGTCATCTTTTGGATTGGGTGAAAAACGATCTATAAGACTCTTAAGGCTTGGGTTAAAGTTTTTAGGAAAGACCCCTTGGTGGGAAGCGAGTAAATCACTCAAAAACACCCCTTCACGCACTCCAGCACCCGAAGTAAGCACCCGGGAAGCTCCAAGACGTGTCAACAGCCTACTAAAGATTGTGCACCCTTCGCGAATGGTGTCAATGCGGTCTTTTTTAAATCCATAAGGTTTCAAATCTAAAATACTCTGGTGTCCAATGGTTTCAATCCAAGGCTGATGCTGTGCGACATCGTAGGAAAACCCATGGACAGTTTTTAAGGGGTAATGCTCTTTTTCCATAATGGCATTAGAAAGGGCGCGAAGTGTTCCACCAATCCCAACCACACATGGTGAAGAAAAATGACCAGGAAGGCCTTTTAGGGCAGTGTCCAAAAATGCTTCCAAGACATTTCTCTCTTGCTTGGTGTCAAAAAAAAGTTCCTTAAGGCGCACGGTGCCTATATTAAGAGAGACCGTATCGACAATCTTCCCCTTGATTATTTTGGCCAACTCAGTAGAGCCCCCTCCGATATCCACAGTAGTGGCCTCTTTTAAAAAAGGAAGCAAATTAATTGTAGCCATTCCTCCGTACCGAGCTTCCGTGTGTCCATCGATGATGCGTACGGAAAAATCTAGTTCTTTGCGCACCTTTGATGTAAAATCAGAGGCATTAGGCGCATCCCTTAGGGCAGAAGTGGCAACGCACAATACCTTGGTGCACTGAAGATTAGTGGCAATGCGGTGAAACGCTTCGAGGGCCTCAAAGGCTTCTTGAATGGATTTTTGCTGAAGGCGCCCACCTCGTTCATAGGCACCTTCCCCTAGGCGGACTCTACTTTTAACTTCTTTGATAAGGTGAAATCCGAAACGGCTGGTTTTTTCAAACACAACCATTCGGACGGAGTTTGAGCCAAGATCAATGACGGCGGTACGCTTGGCCATTACTCTTCGTTCGTGAGTTGTTCGTATTTGAGTTTTAGTTCCTCAACACTTTCCACGTTATCAGGGTCAGGAATGATGCATTCAACAGGGCACACGGCAATACATGAAGGCTCATCAAAGTGCCCAACACATTCTGTGCAGCTGTCTGGGTCGATAATATAAATAGGATCGGCTTCCTCGATAGCAAAATTTGGGCATTCGTCTCGACAAGCATCGCAAGCAATGCACTCTTCAGTAATCATTAATGACATACATCTTCCTTCTCGTGGGTAAAATATTTGGTGAGTTATACACTAAAACAACTTTGACGAAATTGAAAAAAAGAAGGTTGAAGGTTTTCCTTATCTCCAAGGTCTACAAAAGGCAATGGATTGTGAAATAAAACCCAAAAAAGTAACATATTTTTTGAAAAAAGCCGACTAGCGTGAGCGTTTCTTTTGCGCTTTAAAGGATGTTTTAGGGAGGGATAGTGAAGCAACTGCTCCTTTGCGATCTGTTCGATTTGCAACACGGATGGTTGCACCTAGGGCATCTGCGGCACCTTTAGCCAAAAAAAGTCCTAATCCTGTACCTCCTTTGTCGCCATAGCGTTTAAAGGGAGCAAATAAATCCTTACTCTCATCAATGCCTTCCCCTTCATCCTCTACGGTAATTAAGAATTCGGTAGGCGTCTCCGAAGCATGGATGGTGATTGTGCTGTTTTTTGGAGAAAACTTGATAGCATTTTGAACAAAATTTTGCAAAATATGAATCAACAAGGTTTTTTGCGTAGTAATAGTGTAGCGAGATGTTTGCAAAACAAGCTCTATTTTTTTGCCCTCTTGGTGCGCTAAAATTTTAAAATTTGTAACACGTTCTTGTAAAAAAGCAACCAAGTCAATGGAAACAGGCTCTTCAAATTGAGCGCCTTCTTGCCGCCCAATCTCTAAAATTGCCCCAATCATGGCATTCATTTCATTGATGGCTTGGATATTGCTTTGCAGCGCTTCAACGTACTTTTCTGCCTCGCGGGGCCGTAGCAAGGTTACTTCGTTTTTGGTTTTCATTACGGCCAAAGGGGTTTTTAGCTCATGTGCCGTACCAATAAAAAGCTCTTTTTGGTACTTCACAAAGGTTTGAATCCTGTCAATTAAACGGTTAATTCCCTTTCCAAGAGGTAAGAATTCCTCAGGCAATGTGTCAATATCTACGGAGCGCAAAAAAGTTTCATTCATATTGGCAAGTTTGTTCGCAAGGATTTTAATGGGTACTAACAACATCCGCGAGAGAAACAAGGCATAAAAGAGGATAAGAAAAATAGCACTCAGGTTAATGAGCAAAATATTGCGCAAAATACGGTCAAGCATTTTATCTGTTTGTGTAACCTCTTGGGTAAGGACAATAAAGGCTTCTTCGTGTCCCCAAATTGGTTGAAAAATAGAGAGGAGTTGCTGTTTGCCTTGCGCATGTTGTTTAAGCTCCACCGCACGATTTTTTTTAGGAAGAAAGACGACTTTTGCACGAATTTCTGGAGGAAGAGCAGGATGAATAAAGGCGTACTCGCGGGTAATAAGGGCGGGTTTTGTTTCACGCTCAATGAGAACCGCATTCTCTTTTAGGGAGCTTGTGATGGTTTCAAAAATGGAAATTTTAATAGTTTGGTATAAAATTGCGGAGAAGATTACAATTAGTGTGGCCGAAGCCGACACTAATTGTAAGATAAACTTTGTTCTTATACTTTTTTGGGAAAACAAAATCGGTAACCCCGACGTCGAACCGTTTCGATCGTTGAGATGTTAAGGGGTTTATCCATCTTTTGACGGATTTGGTTGATAGCAACTTCAATGACGTTGGGTGTTACAAGTTCAGGTTCTTCCCAAATAGCATCCAAGAGTTGCTCTTTAGAAACGATTTGGTCGCTGTGGCGTGCAAGGTGGGTCAAGACTTCAAAAGGCTTACCTTTGAGCTCAATGTCTTGGCCTTTGTAGGTGATTTTTTCTTCGTCTGGGTCGATAACCAAGTCGTCGATTTTGATAACATTGGTGCCACCAAAGCGCAATCTTGCTTCAATGCGCGCAACTAAAATGTCAAAATCAAAAGGTTTTTTGATGTAATCATCCGCACCGGATTTTAAGGCTTTGATTTCGCTTTCTTTGTCGTCTTTGGCAGACAGGATAACCGCAGCTGTGCGCGGAGACTTTTGTTTGACGAGGCTGATTAAATCAATGCCATCGCCATCAGGCAACATCCAGTCGGAAAGGACCAGATCATAGTTGCGAATGCCGATGTAGTACTCGGCGTCTTTGAAGTTCTCAGAACTATCTGTTTGGTAACCAAACTCTTGGAGACCTTCGGCGATGGTTTTGTTGAGGGTTACTTCATCTTCAACGATTAGTATCCGCATTTAGATTTCCTTAAGGTAAAAATTTATGGGGGGATTGTATCATAATTTAAGCGTTATTTCAAGATTTTTTAATGTTTTTTTAATATATTTTTTCTAAGCGAGCGCCGACAGTACATTCGGGGAGGATATCTGGCTTAGAAAGAGAGAGTTTTAGGGATGTGATGGATGGAAACTGCGTTTTTAGCAAAGGCTCAAGCATCAAAAGTGCTTCCTCGACGGTTTTAAACTCTTCTTGAATAATGGTCTGTTTGACCAAAGAAACCACCTGCGCGTAATCAATACTTAAAGGAATATCCTTACATGTAAAGCTTCCATCAAAAATCACCCGTTGGGGCGTAACGCGCTCCTCGGGCAAGAGACCAATGATGGCCTCAAAGGTGAGGTCTTTGACAAAAATTGTCATGTTAAATGACTTGTTTTTCTTGTCCACTCACCAAGCGCATGAGGTTGGGAATGTGTTTGTATAACACGATAAATGCAATCACAAACAAGGGCGCATGGGTGTGAATGTGAGGCATGTCGTAGTGAATCAAAAAAGAAGAGATAATGAGTGTTGTGAGTGCACCCAAGGAAGAAACCGAAGAGATGCGCACGGTGCGTCCAAGCAAATACCACACGGCAAAGGCAATCAGGGTTTCAAGCGGCAAGAAGTAAAGGAGCACGCCTACTGCTGTCGCCACGCCTTTGCCGCCTTCAAATTTTAAATAAGGACTAAAACAGTGGCCAATGACTGCAAGCACGCCGATGGTCCACTGGGTTTCCACCGAAAGCCCCATGGAAGCAGCAAGAAGGATAGGTAATAGACCTTTAAGTGCATCAAGTATCACGGTGGCGATGGCAAGTTTTTTGGCCAGTTTAGGATGGGTTTGTTTTAAAACACGCAACACATTGGTAGCGCCGATGCTTTGGCTTCCTTGGCTACGTATGTCGGTACGCGCAAAGGTTTTAGCAAGAATGAGTCCAAAAGGAATGGCGCCGATGAAATAAGCGGCGAGGTAAAAGTGGATATTGATATTGGTTAACATAGAGGCGGGATTCCTTGTGTATAATTTGGCATGTGTGCATTTTAGCCAAAAATCAATTAGGTTGTCTTTAATGGCGCCTTTGCTATAATGTCCGATTTTATTGTGAACATAAACCAAGGAAAACCACGTGAGTAATACAGCAATCAAAGAACAAATTCAAGAATTAAAACGCACTCTAAATGTCTCCATTGTGGCCCATTATTACCAAAAAGATGACGTGTTTGAAATGGCTGATTTTACGGGAGATTCACTGCAACTTGCCCAGTGGGCCGCCCAAGATACGAAGCCATATTTGATTTTTTGTGGCGTTGGCTTTATGGGTCAAAGTGTGAAGATTTTAGCACCCGAAAAACGTGTGCTGATGCCCAAAATTGCTTGCTGTGCCATGGCACGGATGATAGACGTGGGGTATTTTGATGCAACCTTGCAAACCCTGAGGGATGCGGGCATTGCGCCTGAAGACTTGATGCCCATCACGTACATTAACTCTTCCGCGGAAGTCAAAGCGCGAATTGGGAAAATGGGCGGCATGGTCTGCACCAGCTCCAACGCAAAAGCCATCATCACCAAAGGCCTAGAAAGCGGCAAAAAAATCCTCTTCGTGCCCGATAAATGCCTAGGCCAAAACATCGCCAAAGAGATGGGATTAGTAGCAAAAGTTGTGGGGTTGGAGACAGATTTAAAGAGCGCAGATGTGTTGTGTTACAACGGATTTTGTTCGGTGCACCAACTTTTTGACGTGGAGGATGTGCATTTTTTCCGCGCCAAATACCCGGGCATCAAGATCGTCACCCATCCTGAGTGCAAGCCTGAAGTGTGTGATATTTCCGATTTTGTAGGCTCAACGGCACAAATGATTGCCTACATCAACGCCCTTCCCAAAGACCAGTCTGTTGCGGTGGGAACGGAATATAACCTCGTGCAACGTTTGCGCAAAGAACACACCTACGTACTCTCTTCCACCAAGCCAGAATGCCCCACGATGAACGAAACCAGTTTGGCGGATTTGCACGAAACTTTGCTTTCCATTAAAAACAACACCTTTGCCAATGAAATCATCCTTCCCGAAGAGACCCGCAAATGGGCTAAAGTCGCCTTAGAGCGCATGTTTAACCTATGATACGCACATTTGTCGAAGCCATTTTGCGTGAAGATATGGGACGGGGCGATTTGTTTGAACGCCTTGCCTCTCCTGTTCTTGCTAGCGCAATCCTTACATGTAAAGAATCTGGTGTCTTTGCAGGTGTGCCCTATGTAGAAGCGGTGTGCGAAGTGCTGGGGATTCGTGTTACATTTTATGTGCGCGATGGTCAAGCGATCGAAAAAGGAGAGCGCCTCGCCCTTTTAGAAGGTCCTTCAACCCAACTCTTAAAAGCAGAACGCACAGTACTAAACCTTGCTCAACATGCTAGCGGCATTGCTACCAAAGTTGCTACGTATGTGCGCGCGCTTGAGGGGATTCCTGTGCGCCTTTTGGATACACGCAAAACTCGCCCTTTGTTGCGGAGTTTTGAAAAATACGCCGTGCGTTGTGGGGGTGGAGCGAACCATCGGTTTGGGCTAGACGACGCGCTGATGCTTAAAGACACGCACCTCGCCCTCATCGGCAACCTAAAAGAAACCGTAGCGTTAGCACGCAAAACCTTACCTCTTACAACGACCATCGAAGTAGAATGCGAAACCCTAGAAGAGGCAAGAATGGCGATGGAAACAGGGGTGGATATTGTGATGTGTGATAACATGAGTCTTGAAAACATGGAAGCAGTGGTGCGCTACAAAAACACCTATTTTCCTCACGTCATCCTAGAAGCCAGTGGAAACATTACGGAAGCTACCATTGTTGCCGTGGCGCAAACGGGCGTGGATGCGGTGAGTTGTGGGAGCATCATTCACCAAGCTACGTGGCTTGATTTTTCCATGAAAATGAAACCGTTGCACTAAGATGGCCTCAGACGATCAAGAAAAAACAGAAGAACCCACCAGTAAGAAAATAGAAGATGCCCGTAAAGAAGGTAATGTTCCAAGGAGTCAAGACGCCAGCAGTTTTGTAACCCTTGTGGTGGCGGTAGTGGCAGTGTTTTTGGTCTTCCCTTTTCTTGAAGATCGTATCCGCAATCTTTACATGTACTATTATGAGTTCATAGGCGAAGAACTTACCAAAGCAACACTTATTTCCATGACAATCGTCTCCTTTCGAGAATTGGGATTGATGATTTTGCCTATCGCTATTTCAGTGGCATTTGCAGGGGTCTTAGCAGCGTTGATGCAATTTGGTTTTTTATTTACCACCAAATCCATCACACCAGATTTGAAAAAAATTGACCCCATTAAAGGGTTGAAAAACCTGCTTTCCTTAAAAAAACTCATCGAAGGGCTAAAGACGATTTTAAAGGTCAGCGCCGTTTTTGGGTTGGCGTTTTACTTTCTCATGGATTTCACCACAGAACTTCCTGAGACGCTCTTTTTTGGTCTTTTTGGGCAACTTATTTGGTTGCGAGATAAGATGGTTATTTTGGCGGCGGTGATGTTGGCACTGTTTCTGGTCCTTGCCTTTATCGACTTGATGTTTGTACGGTACAACTATTTTAAAGAGTTACGCATGAGCAAGCAAGAGATTAAGGATGAACACAAGCAGATGGAAGGGGACCCTCAGGTTAAAGCGCGAGTGCGACGGGTGCAAATGGAAATGAGCCAAAAACGTATGATGCAAAATATCCCCGATGCGGACGTGGTGATCACGAATCCTACGCACTACGCTGTGGCGATTCGCTATGATCAAAGTAAAGACAAGGCACCTGTGGTGATTGCCAAAGGGGTTGATTTTTTGGCGTTACGCATTAAAGAAATCGCCTTGAATCACAAAATCCAAATCGTCGAAAACCCTCCGCTTGCCCGCGAACTTTACAAACAATGCGATGTTTCCCAAGCGATTCCTGAGAAACTTTACAAGGCGGTTGCTGAGGTATTGGCCTTTGTGTACCAAACCAATAAACGGCGCTCTTAAGAAATTTTCAACCCTTTTTTGGGTACAATCACCCACTTCAACTGCCACTGCGTAGCAATGACCCAAGGATAACCACATGAAACAACAACGATCGGGAAGTATTATTGTCTTGCTTGTTATTGGTGCCATTTTGAGCATTTTAGTCTATTTGTACAATTCCCCCATGTTTGAACGCACTCCGCCAGAAATCTCTCTCGAAGAGACGATTCATTGGAATTTAAAAGAACCTATTTCCTTACATGTAAAGGATCAAAGCGGGGTAAAATTTGTGCGCGTGACGCTAAACGATGGCACAAATAGCGTGGTCTTACATACGCAAATGTACGCCTCGCCCGAAAAAGAATTAAGCCTTGAGGTGACCTTTCCACGCACAGGATTTTTTAGCAAACAAGAGCAAATGACATTAGAAGTGGAAGCGATAGACGCCAGCAAGTGGAATTTTTTCTCCGGCAATGAAGTCAAAAAAACAGCCCTTTTGCATATTGACACCACGCGCCCCGAGCTTTTTGTTTTGACAAATTCGTATAAAATAACCAAAGGCGGTTCCGCAGCGGTCGTGTTTCGTGCTAACGATGCCAACATGAAAGAGCTGTACATTCAAACCAACGACGGACACCGCTTTTACCCCACTCCTTTTTACAAAGAAGGGTACTACATCTCTCTTGTGGCATGGCCAAGGCGTGAAGAGAATTTCCACGCGGATATCGTGGCCCAAGACAAAGCAGGAAATCTCTCCCGTGAGCGGGTACGATTTTTCTTACAAAACCGAAAATATCGCGTTTCAAGCATCGCCTTAACGGAACGATTTTTGGGTGGAAAAGTGACAGAGCTTGCACAAATGTATTCTCGCGAATATGAAAGCATGAGTTCCATTGAACGGTTTATGTTTGTCAATAAAACCTTGCGAAAAGAGAACGACGAGAAGATTTCCCACGTGGCCACCCAAGCGCCCCAAGCCCTTTTAGGGGAGGCAAAATTAATTCCTTTTTATCCCTTGCGCAATGGTGCTGCAGTGGCGAGCTTTGGAGATCACCGAAAATATACATACGAAGGACAAGTGGTGAGCGAATCCTACCATTTGGGCCTAGACCTTGCAAGCACTGCTCACGCGGAGATTGTTAGTAGCAATGCAGGAAAAGTCGTATTTGCCCAAGAAACAGGCATTTACGGGCGAACGATTATTTTAGATCACGGACTGGGATTGTATACCTTGTATAGCCACTGTTCGTCACTGTTGGTGCAAACGGGCGATACCGTGAAAGCGGGCGATGTGATTGGAAAAACGGGGGTAACAGGATTTGCTTTTGGAGACCATTTGCATTTTGGTGTATTGGTTCAAGGGGTAGAAGTTCGCCCTGAAGAGTGGATGGATAAGAGTTGGATGGAAGACAATTTGTACTCCATTATGCGTAATGCGCAGGCGTTGATTGAGCGTCAGTAAAAAGGAAAAACGGCTTTGTTTACTCATCGTTCACCTCTGCGTCATAAAATGTGGGAATTATTTTTGCTTAAAAGTTCCCATGATGAGCGTGCACCCAAGGAAGAGTGAGTGAGACAATTAACGATTCTTAACAGTGTTGAAAGTGTTGGCATAGGGTTGCACAAAGGTGAGCCTATCCGTATTGTGTTAGAGCCTATGGAGGCCGATACGGGTATTGTGTTTTACCGAAGCGATCTTGGTGTGGGTTTTAAAGCCTTGCCTGAGTACGTGATTAACACCCAAATGGCGACCGTTGTGGGTAATGAACACGGTTCCATTTCAACCATTGAACACTTACTTTCTGCTATTTGGGCTTACGGGATTGACAACATTCGCGTAGTAGTGGATGGTCCTGAAATTCCCGTGATGGACGGCAGTAGCGGGAGCTTTTGCATGATGCTTGATGAGGCGAAAATCCGCCCCTTGGAAGCGTACAAGAGGGTGTTGATTGTGCGAAAAATAGTGGAAGTGCAAGAGGGAAGTAAATTTGCCCGTGTAGTGCCTTCAAAAACGCCTACCTTTCGCTTTACTATTCATTTTGACCATGTGGCTATTGGCCGCCAAGAGTACCATTTTGAATTTGGTAAAAAAGCATTTTTAGACGAAATCGCACGGGCGCGTACCTTTGGATTTATGAAAGATGTCCAAATGTTGCGTAGCCGCGGCCTCGCCCTAGGCGGTTCTTTGGACAACGCTGTCGTGATGGACGAGAAAAAAATCTTAAATCCAGAAGGGTTGCGCTACAGCGATGAGTTTGTACGCCACAAGATTTTAGATGCCATCGGTGATTTGGCCCTTTTGGGGGCGCCTATGATTGGAGATTATGAATCCTTTGCAGGAAGCCACCATCTTAATCATTTACTCACCAAAGAGATACTCAAAGACCCTTCAAATTACGAGATTAAAACCTTGGTTCCCGAAGTGGCACAAGCATACGAAAAGGTATTTGCATAAAGACAGACATTTTAGTGCTTTCCCTTGGTTCACCACTTTTGGTGGGAGTTTACCAAGAAGGCCTTTTGGTTCAAACACTCCAAAGCACAGACAAATCCAGTGAAGCATTGCCGCGCATCATGAAAGAGCTCCTCGCAACCTTTACATGTACAGGACTTTATTTCGCCAGAGGGCCTGGAAGTTTTATGGCCATTAAGGTGACCTATCTTTTTCTCAAAACCCTTGAATTGGCTTTGGATATCCCCCTAAAGGCGTGCGATGGGTTTGCATTTAACGACAATGGGCCCATTAAAGCCGTCGGAAAACTCTTTTTTATTAAAGAACATGGTAAGATTACAACCAAAGTTTTAGAAGAAGAGTCTGCTAGTACGTTTACGCTGCCTCTTGTTTTAAATACGGACGTTTTTAGCCTCGACACCCAGCCACTATACCATTTGCCTGCCCTTTAGGAGTGTGTTTGAAGATTTATATCCCAGCGACCAGTGCAAATTTAGGCCCAGGCTTTGATGCGCTTGGCCTTTCTTTGTCCCTTCACAACAGTGTTGTGATTACCCCAAGTTCTGTAGCTAGCATTTCCATTAAAGGCGAAGGAGTGGGGCGACCAAAGCTTAAGACCCACAATCCTTTTGTCTCTATTTTTCATGAAATTTACATGCAAATGAGTGGGAGAAAAGAGAATTTTCGGTTTGAATTTGAAAACAATATCCCTCTTTCACGTGGACTTGGAAGCTCTTCTGCGGTCATCGTCGGAGCAATCGCTAGTGCTTACCACATGGCGGGCGTGCGGGTCGAGAAGGAAAATGTACTCAACCGTGCGTTACAGTATGAGTCTCATCCTGACAACATCGCTCCCGCGGTTCACGGAGGATTTACTGCGTCTATCGTCCAGCACGGGAAAGTGTATACACAAAAAAAAATGCTTCCACATAGCATTAAGGCGGTGTTGGTTATCCCCGATAGACCCATGTCTACAGCAAAATCACGGACGCAGCTTCCCAAGCACTACTCCATGAAAGAGTGCGTCAACAACCTTTCTCACGCAGCATTTTTAAGCGCAGCATTTTTAAATGAGCGGTGGGATTTGTTGCGATTGGCGGCGGTTGATATGATGCACGAAGAACGGCGCATGCGACAGCTTCCCGAGCTTTTCAGAGTAAGGGAGGTGGCATTGGAAGAAGGGGCGCTCATGAGCACGCTCTCAGGAAGTGGTTCAACCTTTTTAACGATGGTGTATCAAGAAGAGGCGCAAAGGATGGAGATGGTGTTGAAAAAGAACTTCCCGCATTATTTTGTGGGCACGTATGCTTTCGATAACGACGGCTTTAATATCGAAAACAGCTAAATTTTGGTACTATCATGAGCAAAATAAATACCCCCGTTCGAATGTGCATCGTCTGCAAGGCTCGCGTCCCCCAATCCGAGTTATTACGGTTACAAACTAATGAGGGCACATTGCGCGCGTTTAAACAGGTGGGTAGAAGCTTCTATGTCTGCGGTGATTGTATCGACAGCAACAACAAGCAACTTAAAAAAGCACTGCTTCAAAAGTGTAAAAAATTAGATCAAAACATTTTGGATTACGGCAAAATGCTGAAGGAGATAGAAACGAATGGTTAAAGTTCGCATACACGAGATTGCAAAAGAACTCGGTATCAAAAGTAAAGAGGTAGTGGAAAAAGCTACCGATATGGGGTTGGACGTCAAATCTGCATCCAGTGCCGTAGGCTCAGAAGAAGCAGAAGCGTTGATGAATTTTGTACTCACAGGCGAACGCCAAGAGGCGATTGCTACTCCCGTAGAAATAAAGGTTTCTTCCGAACCAACACCTCCTCCTGTGGAAATAGCCCCTCCTTCTCCCAAAGCACCAGAGCCTGAAAAAGACGTGAGCAAGCACGATGAACCTGTATTAGTAAAAGAAGTACAAGAAGTCCCCAAGCCCAAAGCTCCTAAGCCTGTTGAAGTCAAAAAAGCAGAAATCATCCCTCCTAAAGAAGAGACGCCTCCAGTTGCGCCTGCCGTTATAGCGGAAGAGACAGTTGTAGCGCCCTTGCAAGAACCCCAAGAAGAAGAAAAAAAATCTTCCATTTCCTCGGGAGAGAGTTTGGCGCAAGCAAGCCTTATGAAGCGACGTGGGTTGGTGATTGTTAAAAAGAAAAAACCTGAAGTAGTTGCCAAAGCAGAGCCTGCCAAAACAACCGAATCTCTCAAGAAAAATATCCCCAGTTCTTTGGAAGCTATTTTTTCAAGCCAAGCCGAAACGGCAGAGGCCAGAAAGAAAAAGAAAACCAAAAAGACCCCTTCAAGCAAAAAAGAGGCGGTTGAAAAGATTGATTTAATGGCAGATCGTGATTTGGGAGAAGCGACGTATGAGCATGATGACATGGTCGTACTTCCAGATTTGACCGTAAAACCTGAACCGGAAGCCCCAAAACCTGCTCTTAAAAAGCGCAATGATTCTACGCAGCAGATTATTGGCCGTGGCCAAAAAGCGATTGCCTTTGGAAATACCAATACGGGTATTAGACGCAAAGGCCGTAAAAAACGACCAAAACAACTGGCAAAAGGCAACGATGAAGCGGTGACTTTTGTACGCATTCCTGAAGAAATCCGCGTGTATGAGTTTGCCGAAATGGTGAACAAGCAACCCAGCGAGATTATTTCAAAACTCTTCATGCTAGGCATGTTGACAACTAAAAACGATTTCTTGGACAAAGACGCCATTGAGATTTTGGCAGATGAATTTGGTATTGACGTGGAAACGGTCAACGCACAAGATGAGTTTGACTACGTGAAAGCCTATGATGACGAAGAAGGTGGCGAACTTGAAGAGCGCGCTCCTGTTGTGACTATTATGGGGCACGTTGACCACGGAAAAACTTCTTTGTTAGATTATATTCGTAGTTCACGGGTTGTGCACGGCGAGTCGGGTGGCATCACTCAGCACGTGGGCGCTTACATGGTGCATAAAAACAATAAAAACATTACTTTTATCGACACACCTGGCCACGAAGCCTTTACTCAAATGCGTGCGCGTGGAGCGGAAGTTACTGACATTGTTATCATTGTTGTAGCGGCGGATGATGGGGTGAAACCTCAAACCAAAGAAGCCATCGAACATGCAAAAGCTGCCAACGTGCCTCTTATTGTTGCAATCAATAAAATGGACAAAGAAGCGGCCAATCCCGACATGGTAAAAACCCAACTTTCAGACCTTGGCATTATGCCAACCGAGTGGGGCGGAAGCCATGAATTTGTGGCTGTTTCGGCGCATACGGGTCAGGGTATTGAAGAGTTATTAGAGATTATTTTATTGCAAGCAGAAATTCTTGAACTCCAGGCCAATCCTGCGCGTGATGCGAAGGCTGTGGTGGTGGAGAGCTCGTTGGAAAAAGGCCGAGGCCCTGTAGCAACCGTCATCGTTCAAAACGGAACCCTTAGAGTTGGTGATACTGTTGTTGCTGGGGTTGCTTATGGAAAAGTGCGTGCCCTGTTGGACCATGCGGGAAAAACCATTACATCTATTAAGCCAGGAGAGCCTGGGGTGATTGTGGGCCTTAGCGAAGTGGCAGAAGCAGGCGAAAAACTCGTGAAAGTTGAAAGCGATAAAGCCGCACGCGAGTACGCCCAAAAACGGCATGACTATTTGCGTCAAAAAGAACTCTCACGTTCCACTAAAGTGACCTTGGATGAGCTAAGCCAACGGATTGCCGAGGGTGAGATTAAAGACTTGCCAGTCATTATTAAAGCGGACGTGCAAGGAAGCTTGGAAGCCATTAAAAGCTCACTGGAAAAACTACGCAACGATGAGACTAAAGTTAACGTCATTCATGCGGGCATTGGTGGCGTGACAGAAAGTGATGTAGCCCTTGCTAGTGCGAGTGAGAATTGTATCATCCTTGGCTTTCACATTCGACCCACGGGTATCGTTAAAGAAAAAGCGAAAAACCTTGGGGTTGAGATTAAAACCTATAACATTATTTACGACCTTATTGATGACATCAAAGGGGTGCTTGGCGGCATGATGGCGCCGATTATTCGTGAAGAAAACCTTGGACAAGCACAGGTGCGTGAAGTCTTTGTCGTGCCAAAAATTGGAGCGATTGCGGGGTGTATTGTTACGGATGGCGTGATAAATCGCGGGGCAAAAGTACGCTTGATTCGTGATGGCGTGATTGTCTATGAAGGCACCGTTTCTTCACTCAAACGCTTTAAAGACGATGTGCGCGAAGTTTCCAAAGGCTATGAATGTGGCATTGGTATTCACAACTTCAACGACATCAAAGAGGGCGATTTTATGGAAAGCTTCAAAGAAGTTGAGGAAAAGGTAGTCTTATGATCAAAATCTTTCGCACGCAAAGCGTGTTAAAAGAGTTGATTCCTGAAGCGTTAGCCACCCTTAGTGACACGTTGCTCCAAAACCTTTGCGTGACCGATGTGCAGTGTAAAAAAGGCAAGTACGACGCGGATGTGTATTTGGACAAGATGATGTTTACGCCCGAAGAACAAAGTACTATTTTGTCGCGCCTTCGAAAGGTCTCGAAACATTTAGAGACCCATTGCGCCACAGCGGAAGGGTGGTATCGGTGCCCAAGTTTTCACTTTAGGTTTGATGAACAGTTGGAAAAACAAAACCACTTGGATGCCTTGTTTGACAAAATGGAAAAAGAATTAAAAAAGAGCCACCATGAATGAAACACGTTTAAAAGCCCTGCTGCACGATGCGGGTGTTGAGTTATATGACACGGAAACAACCATGGAATCGGGACGAAAGATTTATCGGATTTTCATTACATGTAAAGAGGGCGTTACCCTTGAAATGTGTTCTAAAGTGACCCATATCCTTTCTCCTATTTTGGATTTAGAACCGCCTATTTCTGACCAATATTACCTTGAAGTAAGCTCTCCTGGGCTTGAACGAAAACTCACCAAACCTAGCCATTATGCTCGCTCCATTGGCGAAATGGTGAAGCTTAAAACCTTTGAAAAAGAGTCTTTAGAAGGCAAATTATTGGACGTTTCAGACACAGGCATTCGCTTAGAGCTTCCCGAAGAAACCAAAGAGATTGCCTTTAGTGAAATCTCCAAAGCACGCACCTTCGTTGTGTGGTAATGAATGATGAATTTTACATGCGCCTCGCCCTTGAGGCTGCATGGGAATTTCAAGGACGAACCTACCCAAACCCTGCGGTAGGTTGCATGATTTGCTCCCAGCACGGGGAGATTTTAGCCATACAAGCCCATCAAAAAGCGGGCGAAGCACACGCGGAAGTGCGCGCGGTCCAAGCAGCACTTGAGCGCCTTAATCCCACGTTAGACTTCCCCCAAAACCCCACCGAACTTCACGCCTTTCTTTTGTCTAACCACCAGAACCTTCTTAAAGACGCTTGCGTGTACGTCACTTTGGAACCTTGCAATCATTATGGCACCACGCCTCCGTGCGCCTTGCTTTTAGAAGCCTTACATGTAAGGCGGGTGTGCATTGGGATGCGCGATGAAAACTCCAAAGCTAGCGGTGGTATGGCGCGCCTTACGAAGGCTGGCATCGCAGTGCGTCAAGGTGTTTTGGAAAAAGAATGCGCGCTGTTACTAGCACCTTTTTTGGCGTGGCAGAGGGGTCATTTTAGTTTTTTCAAACTTGCCATGAGCAATAACGGCGTTATCGACGGGGGCATTGTCACCTCAGAAGCCTCTCGTAAACGGGTGCATGAATTGCGCCAATACCTCTCTTTGCTAGCCATCGGGGGCAATACGGTGCGCGCCGATAGGCCCACGCTAGATGCAAGGCTTTGCAAAGGTAAAGCACCAGATGTGCTTATTTATTCGCGTGAAACACAGTTTGACCAAAGCATTCCTTTGTTTCACGTAAAGAAGCGAAAAGTGACTATCGCCTCATCGTGGGAACCACTCTTGCAAAGCCCGTTTGTGATGGTCGAAGGAGGGGAAGGCACCTTGCGTGCTTTGCCAAAAGAGACCACATGGCTTTTGGTGTTTCGTTCTCCTCATTTTAAAGTGGGTAAAGGTGTTCGCCTTGAACGGCGGTTTGTAAAGGTCTGGCAAAGCGCGTGCGGCGAAGACACGATGGAGTGGTATCGTTGTGAGTGAGCTAGCACTTACCTTTGGCATTATGGTGCTTGGTGGATTTTTTCATGGCCTTGTGGGTTTTGGTTTTCCCATGATTGCCACGCCTTTGCTCTCTCTTTTGGGTTCAGTGCAACAAGCGGTACTGACAACCTTGCTACCTACCCTAAGTGTGAATGCTACGAGTATGCTTTTTCGAAAAGTCGACGTCGGGTTTTTGGGGCGTTTTTGGCCTTTGGGAGGTGCAATTATCCTAGGAAGTTGGAGTGGCACGCAGCTTTTGGTGCAGTACGAGAGCGACGTTTATAAGCTCCTTTTAGCCCTGATGATTGTGCTGTACTTATACCAATCCAAACTCAAATTCAATTTAAACTCCCTTATCAAACGTTATTTTTTTCCCAGCATGGTTTTTTTTGGAGTGCTTAGTGGCCTTGTGAGCGGTCTTGTTAACGTGATGATTCCAGTGCTCATTATTTATGTGTTGGAGTTAAAGCTTGAAAAAAACAAGGCGATTATTTTATTGAATTTTTGTTTTTTCTCCAGTAAAGTTACCCAAGTGGCGACTTTTTCGTGGCTAGGAGTGTTTACCTTGCACACCTTGCTCCTAGGGATTCCCTTGGCAGGGGCCGCTGTGGGTGCTTTGTTGTTGGGAAAACGGTACTCTGGAAAGATTGATACTGGCCTTTATGAAAAGATTTTAAAAGTGACCCTTTGGGTGATGGCAGGGATGCTATTAGTGCAATACATCAATGCGTCATGGAAGTAGCAACGCACCCGTTTACGATGCGTTGCCAAAAACCTTAGTCAAAGGTTGGTTTAGGAGTCTTATCTGTCATTGGAGGCAAGATAGGATAAACAATCTGTGGCTTGCGTCCCTCAAGTGTGCCAAGGAAGGTGGCAATGGAAGCCGCTTCTTTGTCGTTGATGGTGATACCTAGCTGTGTGCTTCCCATCTCTTTAACCGCATCGGTAAGTTTCCAAATAGCGCCATTGTGAAAATAGGGTGCTGTTTCGGTAATGTTACGAAGAGTTGGGGTTTTGACCATACCGTTTGCATCGCCTGTAAAGCCACCAAGGTTGGCAAACTTGTACTGCTTAGCTACTTGGAACGGTTGCATGGTTCCCCCAAGTGCCATGCCATTGTGGCACGCTGCACATCCTTTATCGAGGAAAAGCTTTAAGCCGTCTTTTTCTGCTTTGTTAAGCGCATCAGGGTGACCATTGAGGTAATCATCAAAGCGCGAAGGGGTGACAAGGGTGCGTTCAAACACACCAATTACACTAGCAATGCGCTCAAAGTCAATCTTCACATCAGGTCCGTAGGCGGTTTTGAACAATTCAACATACTGAGGAATGGAGTTGATGCGCTCAACAACAAGCTCTTTGGGCGCTGCCATTTCTGGACCTGCTTGGATGGGGCCTTGGGCTTGGTCTTCAAGGTGAGGACTTCGGCCATCCCAAAACTGTACTTCGCTCAACACGGAGTTGTATACCGTGGGAGAGTTAAGGTGGGCTGGATTCATGGTCCATTTGTGACCAATAGCCGCAGGAACAATGTCAACGCCGCCAAGGGCTAGGTTGTGACAGGTGTTACAACTAATGAGGTTACTGCGTGAAAGACGGGGATCAAAATAGAGCATTTTCCCCAATTCTATTTTGGCTTCAGTAATGGAGTCTTCCCCCTGATCAATGTACTTCAAAAGCTCGACTTTTGATTCAGGAATGGCTTTGATCCCAAAACCCTTAGCAGACTCCCCTAGTGCTCCAGCGAACGCTATAGTGCCAACAAGTGCTAACCCGGTAACGCAATGAATGACTTTCATCACTCCTCCTTGTAAAAAGATTTAGGTAATAATAATTGTCAAATGCTTAAAATAATTTAAAAGAGATTTTTACTCTTATATTAAATTTATCGATTAATCTACTCTTAAACTACCACGGATTCGTCCTTTCCTAAAGACTTTCTTGTTAAAAAAGTATTTAATAAGACTTTTTGACATACAAATGTTTGTTACCAATTGACCCGTTTTAAAGGTGATTTTGGAGATAATCGCGTTAATGTAAAATTCATTACACTCAAAAGGTAACTAAAAATGGTCTCTTGGCAGACAAAATTAACACTCTTACTCATCTCTACCATGACCATCATGTCAGGCACGGCTGTTGTGGCATCTTTGCCTATGATTAAACTGCATTTTGAGAATGTCTTACATGTAGACTTATATTCAAAACTCATTTTAACGGCCCCAGCAATCTCCATCGCCCTTTTTGCGCCATGGACGA
>JACUTV010000171.1 GCA_014859645.1 Campylobacterales bacterium | reverse complement strand
CTTAAAAGTTGCCTTTGTTGAAAAAAATTAATAAAATTCAAAAAATAGAAGGAGCTCAAAATGATAAAACTCTTAACAGAAAAAGGGAGGAAATCTTGGTGCGGGAGGGTAATAAGCAAGGACTTAAAACTTGATTTCCTTCAAGGCGAATGGTCAAAAGAGCGTAAAGGGGTGCTTGAATATAAACTAGATAAGACTGGATTTTATATGAGCCAAGATACCAAGAGAAAATATTGGCAAGCAACTAAAAATGAAAATGGTGAAATTATTGAAAAAGAGATAACAAAAGATGAGCTCTTAAGGCTAATGGTTGACTGGGATGGCATCAGTTTTGAAAAAAGAGATTTTAGTTTCACTGTGGTCAAGCCAGGACCTAGGAATACTGCTTGGGATATGGTCTATAAACCAATAGGAGAAGTATTTTTTGCGGAGGATGAAAGTCACTACTTCATAAGCGGCAAATTTAGCAAAACTTGGACCAAATACAAAAGAAATTTTAGCGTCA
This sequence comes from Campylobacterales bacterium, assembly GCA_014859645.1. GTDB lineage: Bacteria > Campylobacterota > Campylobacteria > Campylobacterales > Campylobacteraceae > Sulfurospirillum_B. Next base: position 3,079 of record JACUTV010000171.1, on the reverse strand, counting down.
TTGATTCCATGGGAGAAAAAGAGGAAATACTAGACAAAAAGATGTTTGACAAAGTGAAAGACAATATCAAAATAGAGTTTCACGATGAGAGCAGGACTATAATAACGCAACCCGTTTTTGTTGATGAATCCAGTTCTGTAGTGTCAGGTCCTCATCCTGATTTTGTGGGGGTTTTAAAAAACTGACGGAGGGCATTCAATATAGCGCAGTCGGAGAAAGCCCCGCCTGCGCTATCAAGGGGGGCAAATCCCCCCTTGTACCCCCCCCGACCCTTGGTCGGCGGTGTGTGCGGTGCTATTGGGTATTTTTTAGTGTGCAACGTTCCCCTCTTTACAGGTCTTTTTCCCTCAACAACTGTGCCTCACCAATCGTTTTAACGCTTATTATCCTGCCATTTGAGGATAACTCTTTCAAGGGGCAAGCGGTGAACATATCCTCACTCGCTACGCTCGCTCCGGTATCCTTCCCCGTGCTTCGCACCCCTTGAAATACTCTCTTGCAGATGCCGACGGACAGCGTTTAAAACGAAGGTGAGGCACTACCGCCTCTAAGAAAGAAAAAGCCCAGTAAAGAGGGAAGGAGGCCAGAGATGAAAGCACAAGACCAACTCAACCAGACCGTAGAGAGATTGATTGAAAAAATCGAACAATGCGGGACGAAATGGATTACCCCGTTTAATTCCAGTTTTCCAGCAAATTACAAAACCAACACCGCCTACAACGGCTTAAACATCATGAACCTTTGGGTAGAGGCGGAAGAGCAAGGCTACCGCACAAATTACTGGCTTACTTTTAATCAAGTAAAGGACCTTAAAGGACAAGTGAAGAAAGGCGAACGCTCAACCCCTATTTTCTTTTTCAAGCCAATTAAAAAGTTAATCGAAGATAAAGAGACAGGCGAGAGAGTAGAAAAAACAATCCCAGTTTTAAAAATGTACTACGTTTTTAATATCGAGCAAACTACGCTAGAAATTCCAACTCAAGAGGAAAAGAGCGAACGCAGGGAAGAAATAGAGCAGTTAATCCAAAACTACGGAATTCAAATCAAGAAGAGCAACAACCGCGCGTATTATATGCCCGCCAGCGATTACATAGGAATGCCAACTCAAGAAGACTTTTTAACACCAGAGCTCTACTACGCTACATTTTTTCACGAACTAGCGCACAGCACTGGCCACACAAGCCGCCTAAATAGAGATTTGAGTGGCAACACCATGGGAGGGCAAAAAGCGCTTAAAGCTTACGCTAAAGAGGAATTAATCGCAGAGACCACAAGGGCTTTTTTACAAGTTCACTTTGGCCTAAACAGCACCGACATGGAAGAGCAAAACGCCGCTTATTTGAAGAGCTGGTTAAAGCCTCTTAAAGACGACCCAAAAATGCTTTGGAAAATTTTTAGTGATGCTTCAAAGGCTTTTAATTACTTGATGAAGTTTGCAAAGAGTGAAGAGGTGCAAAAGGCGGCCTAAATGGTCGCTTTTTTGTCAAAAAAATGTTAATAAGGGCGTAAGACAAAAAATTTAGGAGGAGAAAAAATGACACAGTTTGAGCGAGAAAATCAAAAGGCAATTGCCGAGACATTTTATCAAATAGATATGGCTTCATGGTATGCAATAGAGCATGAATTTGGAGAAAGATGGGATGCGTCAGGAAAGATACCTTTATTTAGAGGTAAGTCTGATTATGATTTTTACTTAAAAATGATAACAAGCTCCAAAAAAAAGAAACTGAAAAAAGATTTTTACCTTGCCGCAAAAATAGTGATGAACGAGCTTGAAGAGTTTGGGGTTAAAATCGACCCAAAGCTCAAAGAGCATATTTTATTCAGTAGAGAGAAAAAAAGATGATAACCGGGGGCTTTTTAGCTCCCCCTCACCCTTGCTGAATGCTTCTTTGCTTTGTAATAAGCAGCTCATCTTCCTCGTTCACTTTTTTTGGTCTTGAAAAATGTTAATTAGAGTAAAGCAAAGTGGAAAATAGCGCAATAAGCTGAGGCAACTTAAAAGTTGCCTTTGTTGAAAAAAATTAATAAAATTCAAAAAATAGAAGGAGCTCAAAATGATAAAACTCTTAACAGAAAAAGGGAGGAAATCTTGGTGCGGGAGGGTAATAAGCAAGGACTTAAAACTTGATTTCCTTCAAGGCGAATGGTCAAAAGAGCGTAAAGGGGTGCTTGAATATAAACTAGATAAGACTGGATTTTATATGAGCCAAGATACCAAGAGAAAATATTGGCAAGCAACTAAAAATGAAAATGGTGAAATTATTGAAAAAGAGATAACAAAAGATGAGCTCTTAAGGCTAATGGTTGACTGGGATGGCATCAGTTTTGAAAAAAGAGATTTTAGTTTCACTGTGGTCAAGCCAGGACCTAGGAATACTGCTTGGGATATGGTCTATAAACCAATAGGAGAAGTATTTTTTGCGGAGGATGAAAGTCACTACTTCATAAGCGGCAAATTTAGCAAAACTTGGACCAAATACAAAAGAAATTTTAGCGTCATTGATTCCATGGGAGAAAAAGAGGAAATACTAGACAAAAAGATGTTTGACAAAGTGAAAGACAATATCAAAATAGAGTTTCACGATGAGAGCAGGACTATAATAACGCAACCCGTTTTTGTTGATGAATCCAGTTCTGTAGTGTCAGGTCCTCATCCTGATTTTGTGGGGGTTTTAAAAAACTGACGGAGGGCATTCAATATAGCGCAGTCGGAGAAAGCCCCGCCTGCGCTATCAAGGGGGGCAAATCCCCCCTTGTACCCCCCCCGACCCTTGGTCGGCGGTGTGTGCGGTGCTATTGGGTATTTTTTAGTGTGCAACGTTCCCCTCTTTACAGGTCTTTTTCCCTCAACAACTGTGCCTCACCAATCGTTTTAACGCTTATTATCCTGCCATTTGAGGATAACTCTTTCAAGGGGCAAGCGGTGAACATATCCTCACTCGCTACGCTCGCTCCGGTATCCTTCCCCGTGCTTCGCACCCCTTGAAATACTCTCTTGCAGATGCCGACGGACAGCGTTTAAAACGAAGGTGAGGCACTACCGCCTCTAAGAAAGAAAAAGCCCAGTAAAGAGGGA
>JACUTV010000003.1 GCA_014859645.1 Campylobacterales bacterium | reverse complement strand
GATGTGGTACGTTTGATGGAAGAAGATGGCGAGCTTGAGTACTTCACAGGAAAATGGGCGCGCTATGGTAGCGAAGTGGTCAATAGCATCGGATGTTTAGACTGCCACAATCCTAAAACTGCCGAGCTTGCTATGGGCCGAGAATACCTTAACCGTGGCCTTGAAGTAGCGGGACTTCCACGCTTTGAAGACGCTACCCACCAAGAAAAACGCTCCTTAGTGTGTGCGCAATGCCACTCAGAATATTACTTCAAAAAAACCGAGTACACCGACAAAGCAGGCAAAGACCAAGTGGCGATGGTTGTCACTTTACCATGGCATGAAGGCTTGAGTGCCGAGGGAATGGAGCGCTACTACGACAGTATCGAATTTAGCGACTGGACCCATAGCATCTCTAAAACGCCAATGCTCAAAGCCCAACATCCTGGCTATGAGATTGCTTCTACGGGCATCCACTACCAAAAAGGTGTTTCGTGCGCGGATTGCCACATGCCTTACACCCAAGAAGGTTCAGTGAAGTATTCTGACCACAAAATCGGAAACCCATTGGACAACATGGACCGCAGTTGTATGACGTGCCACCGCGAAAGCGAAGAGAAGCTACGCAATATCGTCCATACAAAATTTGAGCGCAAAGAATTTTTGATGGAAATCTCCATGGACAACCTTGCTAAAGCGCACCTCGAAGCGGGCCGCGCCATAGAGCTAGGTGCAAAAGACGAAGAACTTAAAGAGATTCGTACCTTGCTTCGCCACGGTCAATGGCGTTGGGATTATGCTATTGCAAGTCACGGGTCGTTTTTCCACGCACCAGAAGAGACCTTACGGTTGCTCGCGGATGCCAATGAAAAAGCCCAACAAGCGCGTATTTCCCTTGTGCGCCTTTTGGCAAAATACGACGATGCTCAGTATATGGCACCTGATTTTGACACCAAAGAAAAAGCCCAAGCCCTTGTGGGTGTAAACCTTGAAAAAGAGATTGCGGCGAAGTTGAAATTCAAAGAAACCCTTGAAAAAGAGTGGCACGCCCAAGCCAAAGCCAAAGGCTTATTGGATGAAGCAAACCGCAAAGACGTGGATGTAGAGTCTTCGTACTTTAAGAAAAAATAGTTGTCCTTATCCCCAAGGGATTTTCCCTTGGGGATAGTGTAGTTTTTAGTCTTACATGTAAAGCTAAAAAGTGCTAAAGATGAAAGCGAGCAAATGATAAAACGCATAATGTGTTCTTTTTGGTTGATGCTAGTGTTGCTCTTTGTTCTTGGGCTAAGTGCGGGCGTGGCAACCTTTGTGGAGAATGATTATGGCACTTCCACGGCGCGCGTAGCGGTGTATGAGGCGTGGTGGTTTGAACTGCTTTTGGTGCTGTTATGCCTCAACATGGTGGCCGTGATGGTAAAAACACGCATGGTGCGCCACGTGCCACGGTTTCTCTTTCATGGGGCGTTTGTGCTCATTCTTCTTGGGGCGGCGTTGACCCGTTATTTGGGTGTAGAAGGAGTGCTGAATTTACCGCATGGACAGAGCGTTCACGGGTTTTTGAGCGCGCAAAACACCATTGCCCTGACCTTGAATAAAGAAGGAAACACCCAAGCGTATACCTTTGATTACACTGCAAATGCCTGGAACAATGATTTTGGCAAAAGTGTTGATTTTGAAGGGCAAAACGTGCGCTTACATGTAAAGCGTGTGGAGATTGAAAAAGAGGGTTTGGCCACCAAGGCGAGCCTTGAGATGGAACTGTTTTACAAAGACATCACGCACCGTGTGCACTTGGAAGAACACGCCCTTAGGGTAGCAGAACCTGTACTTTTTACCCTGGGCGACATACATGCGGCACTTTCGTATGGCGCCGCATTTGTGCCTCTGCCTTTTGCGGTGGCGTTGGAGGAGTTTGAGATTGTCTACTACCCAGGAGGCACTTCGCCTGCGACCTATGCTAGTGCGGTGCTCATCGAAGGAAAAAGCTATCCTATTGGCATGAACGCGCCTTTGCGCCTTAAGGGATACACCTTTTACCAAAGTTCTTACGATGAACACGGGAGCATTTTGTGGGTCAACAAAGACCCCGGTAAATGGCCCACATACGCGGGGTATGCCGTGTTGTTTTTGGGACTGATTTGGAACCTTTTAGACCCAAGTTCTAGGGTGCGTACACTCATGCGTAAAGTGCGTGCTCACGAGGCGACGTTGGGGGTGTTGCTTTTGTGTGCCTTCAGTGCGCCTTTGCAAGCGCAAACCTACGAAGAAGTGTACGTGCAAGAGCACACAACAGGCTCTCTTGCCTTAGCGCAAGCTTTTGGGGAGTTGGTCGTGCAAACGCGCGGTGGGCGCATGAAACCCATGGATACCCTCAACCGTGAGATTTTACGCAAGCTTACGGGCAAAGAGACCTACGGTGACATGAACGCCAATCAAGTCGTGTTAGGCATGCTCACCCACCAACGTCTTTGGAAGCGCCTCCCGCTCATTTTAGTAAAAGACCCCAAGATTAAAGAGCACATCGGCTTGCCTAAAGAGGCTTCTTTGGCGACATTTGAAGACTTTTTTCGCGGGTCTGCGTACAAGCTAGAAGTCTTAGCCCATCAAGCCCACCAAACCAGACCAGCCAACCGAGGCACTTATGAAAAAGAGTTGATTCGCGTGGATGAGCGGTTAAATGTGGCGGTGATGAGCTTTTACGGGGCGTTATTTCGGTTTTTTCCAGACCCTGAAGATGTGCACGCGCCGTGGCTAAGCATGGACGCAATGTGGGCGCAAAAAGCCCACGGCATGCACCGCGCGACGCAGCGTTTTATGGACCGCGTGTTTGCCCGCGATTATGCGGGTGCGATGGTGCCTTTAGAAGAGATGGCGACCTATGCTAAGACGTACGGGGAGCCTTACGCGCTAAGTCCCGCGCGCTTGCACGCAGAACTTTGGCTCAACCGTTTGGGGATTTTTCCTCGTTTGATTGGGTGGTATGTGGGGCTTGGAGGCGTGTGTTTGGTGTTGGCGTTTATGCATTTGGGTGCTCGTCGCCCTAAAAGGTGGCTTCATCACGCGCTTTTTGGCACCTTGGCGGCGCTTTTTGTGGTGCATACAGGGGGGATTGTGTTGCGGTGGTATGTGAGCGGGTTTATCCCCATGAGTAACACCTATGAGTCCATCGTCTACATCGCGTGGTCGTGCGCGTTGGCGGGGCTTGTGCTGTTTCGCCGCTCGTTGTTTGGGCTTGGTGCCGCGCTGATGCTCGCGGGGATTTTTATGCTCGTGGCACACCTTGGGAACATCGACCCGCAGATTACCCCTCTGGTGCCTGTGCTTCAGTCGTTTTGGCTAAGCGTGCATGTGTCTATCATCACCGCAAGCTATGGATTTTTGGGTGTTGGAGCCCTTTTAGGTGCCATGAGTTTAGTCTTGTTGGCTTTGGCAAAACCCTTACATGTAAAGCATAAAAACGTGGAGTATCTAACCTGGGTCAATGAAGCTTCGCTCATTATTGGCCTCACGCTTTTGGTCATTGGAAATTTTCTTGGCGGCATTTGGGCGAACGAATCGTGGGGACGGTATTGGGGATGGGACCCGAAAGAGACGTGGACTTTTGTCTCCATTGCGCTTTACGTCCTTGTGGTGCATTGGCGGTTTTTGCCAAAACTCTACAGTGCGTTTAGTTTTTCCTTGATGTCGCTTTTGTCTTTTGGGTCGATTTTGATGACCTATTTTGGGGTGAATTTTTACCTCGCAGGCTTACATTCCTACGCCACGGGTGATCCTGTGCCGATTCCTACATGGGTGTTTGGCCTTTTGGGTACAGTGGCAGTATTAGCCGCGGTGGCGTATAAAAATCAATCTTACGTAAAAAAGGAACAACATGAACAATGTGTTTAAAAAAAGTTTTCTGTGCTTGGTGTTTGGTGCTTGTTTGGCCTTTGCTTCGGAGGCAAAAATCCACGAAGCGCAGGTAAAACAGGTGCTTCATGCGGGGAGTTATACCTACTACGGTATTCAAAGCGGAGAGCGTAACTACTGGGTGGTAACACCGCGTAGCGCTTTGCCTGTGGGAGCGTGGATGCGTTTTAAAGAAGAGATTGCGATGCCTTCTTATGAGAGCAAGGCGTTGGGACAGACTTTTGAGGATGTGATTTTTACCAGCGATTTTCAGTACCGTACCTTGGAAGATGAGGCAAAACATTTAGCTTTTATCACCGAAAAAGTCGCCACGTCACCTTTTGCCCAAGAAGGAACCCTGAGCGTCCAAGAAGCCCAAGAGAAACGTAACACCCTTGCAGGCAAAACCATACAACTGCGCGCCAAAGTGGTGAAGGTTTCCCAAAACATCATGGGACGAAATTGGGTGCATTTGCAAGATGGCACAGGCATGGGAGATGAGGTGGGACGGATTGTCGCCACGTCTTCAGAAACGCCAAGCGTGGGAGCGATTGTGGTAGCCAAAGGAAAGGTGAGCGTAGATAAGGATTTTGGTTCGGGGTATGTGTATGCAATCATACTAGAAGAGACCGTATTTGAAGAAAAATAACCCTTACATGTAAGGGTTATGTTACACTACGCTATCCCTAAAAAAGGAAGTTGATGCAAAGCCAAAATACGGTTGCTTTTTTGGACTCAATCCCTCTTTTTTCTGGCCTTGATGCAGGCGTCTTGGAACGGTTGTGTGCCTGTTCCAAGCTCGCGTATTATGCGAGCGGCGAAACCTTGTACTACGAAAAGGAAGAAGACCCTTATTTGTACTTTATCGTGCGAGGTGGGGTGAAATTTTACAAAGTAGACCGCTACGATAATGAGATTTTTTTGTACCACTTAGGCTCCAACACCCTCGTGTTTGATGTGGCCAAAATCTGCCAAGACCACTGTTTTATCTGCTACGCTAACGCCGAATTTACCCAAGATACCGAATTACTAGCCTTTGAGAGCGTTGGGTTTAGGGACGCATTAAGGGCAACTCCCTCCTTGATGCAGCGCATTTTAAAAGAATCTTTCCGTGCTATTTCCCAACTCCAGTGCATCATCAACCGCGACGTGGTGTTTGACGGGTCGGCAAAGGTAGCCCACATGATTGTGAGTGATTTGGAGCACTTCAACGCCCTTAGAAAACACGAAATCGCCTACATGCTCCATATTCAACCCGAAACCCTTTCGCGCATTTTGAAAAAACTTGAGCGCAACGGCCTCATTGAGATTGAAAAAAACTGTGTTATCATCCGCGACGAAATCGCCTTAAGAGAAATCTATGAATAGGAACTTGGCATGAAACCCTCACGCATTAGCACCAAACTACGCATTGTCGGCGGCTTGCTTTCGTTGATGATTTTTCTCATCATCGGCCTTGTGATTGCCATGAACGAACGGTCTAAAAAAGATTCACTCATCATTAACATCGCAGGCAAACAACGGATGCTCACCCAAAAAATGAGCAAAGAAATCTTCTTTTTACGCCACCGCGACAGCCATGATTTTCGTCAACTTGATGGGGCTATGGAGCTGTTTGAAAACAACCTCAACGACCTGCGCTTTGGCAACCCAGATCGGGGGATTTACGCGCCCCAAAACAGTGTGATTGAGAGCAAACTAGAAGAAGTCGCTAAGGGATGGGAGCCTTTCAAAAAAGAACTCGAAGGCCTCAAAGAAGGGATTTTGAGCGTTAAAAGCGACAAAGAAGTGTTGAGCAAGCGCATCGAACTTCTTCTTACTATGTCCGATAAAATCGTGCAAGAGATGGTCACTAAACACTTAGAAGGCGTGTACATCGACCTCTCAGGACGCCAACGGATGCTTTCCCAGCGCATGGGGTTGTTTATCGAGCGGTATTTGCGCACGGACAATCGAGAGGATTATTTTTTGTTTGTCAATGCAAAGGCGCTGTATGATGAAACCCTCACTATGTTCGCGCAAGATGCGACCATCCAAAGCCACCCTGACGTGCACGGGACAGTGGTGCATTTGCAACAGTATTGGGAAGAATTTGAAACTTATGTGACCCATCTGCTGGAAGTCGAGCGGGCCATAAACGCTTCCATCGCTTACGTGAATCGCAACAATGTGCGCATTTTGGACAACATGGACGAAGCGGTGTGGCTCTACACAGAACACAGCGAAAGCAAAAACCAACGCTTGGTCAACAGTCTCTTTTTTATCGGCATCATGGCGATGCTTGTCATTTTATACACCTTTGTGTTGGTGCGCGACATGGTTTCTAACATCGACCGATTTGTAGACCGCGCTAAACGCTTGGCCAGTACTGAGGGTGCCACGCCTGAAACGGTTTCGGTGCCTGCGGGGATGGAAACAGAACTTCAAGAAGCGTCCTCATACTTGCAAGTGTATGTGGGCAAGGTAAGCGAGGCGATGCGTTCTTCCGAAGAAGCCATTAAACGCGCGGAAGATTCCATCAGTGAACTGCAAACGTTGGCCGAAAACGTCGAAGAGGCCTTGCGGGATTTGGTCATCGACGAAGAAACACGCAAAACACTAGGGCGCAGTGTGAACGTTACCGAAGACATTGCTATTGAGTCAACCGAAAGCTTGATGAACGTTTCAAGCATGCTCAATAAACTTAAAGAAAACCTCAACACCTTGGCGCAAAACCCCAAACAAACCCCTCCAAACTCCTGAAAAAAAAAGATTAGTTCCTGAGGCTATGGCTTGACATAGGTCATAGCTTTACCTCTTGGGTAAAGGTTACAATGGCCTGTAACCCAAAAACCAGGAGGTTTTCATGTCCCTTTCACGAAGAGACTTTCTCAAAACATCAGCTGCTGCTACCGCTGCTGCTGCTGTAGGCATTAGTGTTCCCCATGAGGCGCGCGCGGCGGCTGCACAAGCAGAGTCGGGGTGGCGTTGGGATAAATCTGTGTGTCGTTTCTGTGGTACCGGTTGTGGGATCATGGTCGCAACCAAAGAAGGAAAGATTGTTGCCGTCAAAGGCGACCCAGCGGCTCCTGTGAACCGCGGCCTAAACTGTATCAAAGGCTACTTTAACGCCAAAATCATGTACGGTGCTGACCGTTTAACCCAACCGCTTTTGCGTACCAATGACAAAGGCGAGTTTGACAAAAAAGGTAAATTTCGCCCCATTTCATGGGAACGTGCCTTTGATGAAATGGAAAAACACATCAAGCGCGCCCTCAAAGAAAGCGGCCCTGAAGGGGTAGGCGTGTTTGCCTCAGGCCAATACACCATCATGGAAGGCTACGCCGCCCAAAAGATGATGAAAGGAGGCTTGCGCTCCAATGCCATCGACCCCAATGCGCGCCACTGCATGGCTTCAGCCGTTGTTGGGTTTTACCAAACCTTTGGGATAGATGAGCCCTCAGGCTGTTATGATGACATCGAACTCACCGACACTATCGTCACGTGGGGTGCGAACATGGCGGAGATGCACCCGATTTTATGGTCACGGGTAAGTGACCGCAAACTCACCGCACCTGAGCGCGTCAAAGTCATCAACCTTTCCACTTACACCCACCGTGGTTCTGACCTCTCAGACACGGAAATCATCTTTTCTCCCAACACAGACCTTGCCATTTGGAACTACATTGCGAGGGAAATTGTCTACAATCACCCCGAAGCTATTGATTGGGAATTTGTGAACAAATACATCGTTTTTGCTTCGCAACCTGTGAACATCGGCTACGGAATGCGCCGAAGTGACGATAAGTCTATCAAAGAAGGCAAGTATTCTGCTTTGGAGATGGAAATCGTAGACAAAGAGATGAAAACCGTGGTTTCTGCCAAAGAAGGTCCCGCACTTGAGCCTTTTGGCTACAAAGAGGGCGACGTGATGGAGCACAAACCCGCAGGGCTAAAACACTGGGAAATCTCTTTTGAAGAGTACAAAAAATTCCTTGAACCCTACACCCTAGACTATGTGGCGACCATTTCCAAAGGCGACCCTGATGAGTCTTTGGAAAGTTTTAAAACCAAGCTTCAAGAGTTGGCAAGCTTGTACATCGAAAAAGAGCGCAAAATCGTCTCTTTTTGGACAATGGGGATGAACCAACACACACGAGGCACATGGGTTAATACCCTTGCGTATAACGTGCATTTTCTCCTTGGCAAGCAAGCCAAGCCTGGAAGCGGCGCGTTTTCCTTAACAGGCCAACCCAGTGCGTGCGGTACCGCTAGAGAAGTGGGAACCTTTACCCACCGACTTCCTGCGGACATGATGACCGAAAACCCAAAACACCGCCAAATCGTCGAAAACGTGTGGAAGATTCCCGAAGGCACCCTAAACGCTATCGGCAATCAGCACATCATGAAAATCCACCGCGACATCGAAGATGGGGTGATTAAATTTGCATGGGTAAACGTGTGCAACCCGTACCAAGATACGGCCAATGCGAATCACTGGATTAAAGCAGCGCGCGAGATGGACAATTTTATCGTGACATCTGATGCGTATCCGGGCATTTCAGCCAAGGTTTCGGATTTGATTTTGCCCTCAGCGATGATTTATGAAAAATGGGGCGGATACGGCAATGCCGAGCGTCGTACCCAGTTGTGGAAACAGCAAGTCCTTCCCGTGGGTGATGCGATGAGCGACACGTGGCAGTGGGTCGAGCTCTCCAAGCGCTTTACGGTTAAAGACGTGTGGGGCGAGTACACCTTGCGCGGCGGCCAAAAACTTGAAAGCATGATTGACAAAGCTAAAGCGATGGGCTACACGGAAGAAACGACCATGTTTGAGATTTTGTTTGCCAATGAGCGCGCGAAAGCCTTTTTGGCCAACGACCCCGTGGGCGAAGGGTACGATGACTCTGAGTCAAGAGGCGATAGCCGCAATGTTATGGGAAGCGACGGTAAGCCGTGGAGTGGGTATGGGTTTCAAATCCACAAATACCTCTTTGAAGAATACGCTTACTTTGGGCGCGGAAAAGCGCACGACTTGGCAGATTTTGACACTTACCACCGTGTGCGCGGACTCAAATGGCCTGTGGTAGATGGCAAAGAGACTCAATGGCGGTTTAACTCCAAGTATGACCCTTATGCACGCAAGGAAAATACGGGCGAGTTTGCCTTTTATGGCACCTTGGCCAAAGCCTTGCAACAAGGAGATTTGCGTGGCGTGACTGATACGACCGCAAAAAGTCTCAAAAACAAAGCCAAAATTTTTGCCCGCCCGTACATGGATCCTCCTGAAATGCCAGATACGGCGTACCCGTTGTGGCTGTGCACAGGGCGTGTGTTGGAGCATTGGCACAGTGGCACCATGACCATGCGCGTACCTGAGTTGTACCGTGCTGTACCCGAAGCGTTGTGTTTTATGCGCAGTGAAGATGGGGAAACATACGGGGTCAAGCAAGGTGATTTAGTGTGGGTAGAGAGCCGTCGTGGCAAAGTCAAAGCACGGGTGGAAACCAGAGGGCGTAACAAAACCCCAAGAGGGCTCATTTACGTGCCTTGGTTTGATGAAAAAGTCTTTATCAACAAAGTGTGCCTTGACGCCACGTGCCCACTTTCCGCGCAAACAGACTTTAAAAAATGCGCTGTGAAAATTTACAAAGCCTAACCCATGGAACCAACGCAAGCACGTACCCAGCGCCGTAAGTTCATCACCCTCATGGCACAAAGCGTTGGCTTGTCTGCTTTGGGAGGGATGGTGTGGACAGGGTATGTGGTGGAAGCCAAAGCAACTCCTTTGCTCTTGCGTCCACCTGGGGCAAAAGAGGAAGATGATTTTCTCAAACTGTGTATCAGGTGCGGGCAGTGCGCAGAAGCGTGCCCCTACGATACTTTGTTGCTTGCAACACCAGGAGACCAAAAGCCTCTTGGTACGCCCTATTTTATCCCACGAAGCATCCCGTGTTACATGTGCGTGGATATTCCCTGTGTGCCCGTGTGTCCCACGGGTGCACTAGACGCAAAGCCTATTTCGCGCATCGAAAACGGAGTGCGTGTGCTAGACATCGAAAAAGCGCGCATGGGGCTTGCGGTGGTGGACATGGAGTCGTGCATTGCCCACTGGGGGATTCAGTGCGATGCGTGTTACCGCGCGTGCCCGGTGATGGACAGCGCCATCTCTTTGGAGTACCGCCGCAATGAACGCACGGGCAAACACGCTTACCTTATTCCTGTTGTCAGTAGCGCGGCATGTACGGGATGCGGGATGTGCGAACGGGCGTGTGTGACGGAAAAACCTGCCATCTTTGTTCGCCCTCACACTCTTGTACAAGGGGACGTAGGACGCCACTACATCAAAGGATGGGATACAACGGATGAGCGCAGGGTGGAAGGCATCGAAGGGTTAGAGACCACGACCACCAACCGCAGTAAACGCTCACCCCAAGAGTACTTAAACGAAGGAGGGCTGTTGGATGATTAGTCTTGTGAAACGCTACCGTTATTTGCTTGCAAGGCGCGTTGTTCAGCTGGGGCTTCTGGGTTTGTACCTAGCGGGCAATGTGGCGGGTTGGAGTGTGCTTAAGGGAAACCTTAGCAGTTCGTTGCTTTTTGGAACCGTGCCGCTAGCTGACCCTTTTGCTTTGGTGCAGATTTTTGCCACAGGGGCGTTGGTGAGTATGAGTGTTGTTGTGGGGGCGGTGATTATCGCTCTGTTTTACGCCCTTGTGGGTGGACGGGCTTTTTGTGCATGGGTATGCCCCATGAACATGGTCACGGACGCGGCTAATGGGCTACGAAGAGCGTTGATGCTTGACAAAAGTGAACGCAAAGTGTGGCTAGGGCGTGGGGTGCGGTACTGGGTGCTTGGCCTTAGCCTTGTTCTCTCTTTTGCCCTTGGGGTGGCGGCTTTTGAGATGGTCAGCCCCATTGGCATCTTGCACCGTGGCGTGATTTTTGGGATGGGTATGGGCTTTGCCGCTGTACTTTCCATCTTTTTGTTTGACCTGTTTGGGGTAAAAAATGGCTGGTGCGGACACGTGTGTCCCCTTGGGGCATTTTACGCCATCTTAGGTCAATGGAGCGCGGTGCGGGTGATGCACCATCAGCCAAGTTGTACCTTGTGCATGAAATGCAAAGAGATTTGCCCCGAAAAGCAAGTGCTCGAAACTATCGGCAAGCGCAGTGGTGCTATCACGATGGGCGCGTGCATTAATTGCGGTCGGTGCGTCGAAGTGTGCGAAGACAACGCGCTCTCTTTTGGTGTTCGTCGTTATATTCATCAAAACGAATAGGAGTTGATTATGTTAAAACAAAATGGTGTTCTTGTGGGGTTAGCCCTTGGTGCGCTGGTGATTACTGGCTGTACGATTACTCAACAAACGGTGAGTGAGGAAGAGATGGGACTGCGCAAAACCACTTTGTATGCAGAAGAAAAAACCGTGGCAGACCCGACCAACTACGCAAAATCTGTAGCGGGCGAGTCGCAAGTGCTGGGGCGTGCCTTTGAAAATGCGCCACCCATGATTCCCCACGATGTGGAAGGGATGATGGACATCACTAAAGATATGAACATGTGTATGGACTGCCACATGCCTGAAATGGCCGCCATGGTCAATGCTACGCCTGTGCCCGCTTCACACTTGGCTTCGTTTCGTCCTTTGACCCAGTATGTGGGCGGGGAGTTTCAAAAAGAGGGTGTGTTGGTGGTAAATACATCGGACATTAAAACCGCCTTGCATTCGCGTGAAGGACTGAGTATGGACCGCTTTACATGTACAGCTTGCCATGCGCCCCAGTCGGACAATGCGCCCCTTGTTGCGAACCAGTTTAGTCCTGAGTTTCGTAGCGACACAGGCGCAACGGGCAATTCAAACTTGCTAGATGTGCTCAACGAAGGTGTGCGCTAGATGGCGAACCTTTCACGCCGAGGGATGCTTGCATCCCTCGCGTTTTCACGCAAGCATCAGGCTATCCGCCCGCCTTATGGTGGTGGCGAAGCGCTTTTTCACCAAGAGTGCCCCACGTGTATCGACGCACCCTGTGGCACTGTTTGTGAGGAAGGGATTATTCGCATTAATGAGGAAAAAACACCTGAACTCTCTTTTGATGCATCGGGATGTACGTGGTGCAAGGCCTGCGCCATTGCGTGTCCAAAAGGGGTGTTAGAGGTGGAAAATAGCCCCAAGATTCACGCGCGCATCAGCATAGACACGGCCACCTGCCTTGCGTGGAATAGCGTTATTTGTTCTACATGTAAAGACGTGTGCAACGACAAGGCTATTGATTTTTTTGGGTTAACCCGTCCAGTGGTGACACAAGCGTGCACTGCGTGTGGGTTTTGCGTGGGCGTGTGTCCTGTGGACGCGGTGATAAGGAGGAGCGAATGAAACGATTTATTTTTTTGTGGTTGGTGGGGCTGGGCGTGCTGTGTGCACAACCCCTGACACCGTACAAGATGCTCGAAGCCCACGGCAATGTGCTTGACCTTGTGGTGCACGAGGGAAAGGTGATAGCCAGCACGGACGCGGGAACCATCGAGTGGTTTGACGTGCAAAGCGGTGCGTGGGAAAAGGAGGTGCGTTTTGCGCCCATTAAGGATTTCATGGGAACTGCCATGGCGGCAAAAGTTTACTCCGTGGACGTCCTTGGGAAGGGCGAAATGGTACTCGCCACCGTCCAAGGCCCGACGAGTTATCGGGAAGTGTATGTGATTGCCCACGGGGAAAAAGAACGGGTAATTGGTGCCCAAGAGGGGATGATGATAAAAAAAGCCAAGTTTATTAGCCCAAAGCGCATTCTTTTAGGGTTGATGAGCAATGAGCTTGTGTTGTTTGACGTGGAAACAAAAAAAATACTCTACCAGTTTCAGCTCAGCCAGTCGCATTTTTCGGATTTTGCGCTTAATGAAAACAAGACGTTGGTGGTGAGCAGTGATGAATCAGGTGAAGTGCATTTGGTGGATGTTGCCACGGGTGAGGTGCTTCAAACCTACAAGGGTGGCAATGTGGACAACGTGTACAAGGTTGATATGAAAAAAGAGCGCATCATCACCGCAGGTCAAGACAGGCGCGGGATTGTGTATGAGCGCACTACGGGTGCGTTTGCACGGTTTGACGCGGAGTTTTTGCTCTATGCGTGCGCGCTTAGTCCTAGTGCCGCTCTTGGTGCGTGGGCGTTTACGGAAGATAATGCCATCGCGGTGTTTGACATCAAAAGTAAGGCACGCCGTTTTTTACTCGAAGGCCAACGCAGTACGATGAACACGATAGTGTTTGTGGATGAAAAGACGCTAGTGAGCGGGAGTGATGATAAAACTATATTACTATGGAGGTTGCCATGAATGTTTCGAGTATTGTTGTGCAAGCCAGGGCTGAGCATATTGAGGCGTTGGTAAAAACGTTTACGGAGTGTGATTACTGTGATTATCACTTTCACGATGAGGCACTGGGGAAGATTGTGCTCACCGTGGAAGGCGAGGGCATCGCGGAGGAAATCGAAAAGGTCAAGCGCATCAAAAACGTGCCTCACGTGGTGAGCGCGGACATGATGATGGCGTACAGCGAGGATGAACTTGACCGTGAACGGGAGAAGTTTGTTGGCAAAGATGCAGTACCTTTTGTATTAAACGACCTTTCTGTGCGCGCGGAAGACATCGTCTACCGTGGTGATTTGAAGAAAAAAGAGGTGTAGGTCATGCGAGGACACGACGCGTTTATTGAAACCCATGTACCTGAGCAGGAGTTGATTGTGTCGCGGACGGATTTACGTGGCGTGATTACGTATGCTAATGAGATATTTGCGCGGGTGAGTGGCTACGAAGTGGAAGAATTAGTGGGCAAACCGCACAATATCTTGCGCCATCCTGACATGCCCCGTTCGGTTTTTGCTTCCTTGTGGGCAACCCTAAAGCGGGAAGAATTGTGGCAAGGGGTGGTCAAAAACCTCCGCAAAGACGGCGGCTTTTACTGGGTGTACGCGGAAGTTTCAGGGGTGGTCAAAGAGGGAAAACTTGTAGAATACAAGTCTATGCGCTCACCCATCGACGAAGCACTCAAACGCACGGTGCAAAAAGAGTACGAAGCGCGTAAAGCCAAAGAAGAGGGCGAATGTTTTGCTAGTTTTTACCTCCCTTGCGCCCTTTTGACCAAGCTAGAAAACTACGCCGCCCAAACCCACCAAAAAGACGGCGAAGCCTTAGCAAAGCTCTTGGATGAGCGGTTGTTGTAGAAAAAGCGTTACATGTAAGGATGTCTTACATGTAAGGGGATGATTTTTGTGTTTGTTTAGCAATGCTTAATAATAGTATGTAGCATTTTTGTGCTATTATTACTTAAGGTTAAAACGCACAAAAAGGAGTGCCCATGAGAGTGTATAGGCAGTGGATTGGCTTAATAGTTGCGCTGTTTGGATTGAGTGGTTGCTTTGCACCAACACCTAGCGGCCCAGTAGCGCCACCTACACCACCCACAACATCGCAAGATATACCCCAGTCGCCGTTGGGTAATTTGGACCCAAATGCAGAATACGGTCAACACGTTAGCGGAGGAACGCCCCAATTGGATCGGCCGCTCACCAGTTACGAGAAGCTCTCCATGCACCCTGCTCAAAAGAAAAAATACGAAGAGTTACAAGCCAAACAAGAGAAAAATAAGCAGCTGATTAAAGAAGCTGAAATGGAACGCATTGGTGCTGATTTGGAAATCATCAAAGTCCTCAAAGGAACTGCGGGGGTAAATGACCAACTTGATTCTACTCCAAGCGTTGCCAAGATGAGTGATGAGCCTGTTGACCCCCTTGAACAGCTCAAGCACTTAGAATGGGTGAAAGAAAAAGCGGACATCGAGGCAGATGGACTGAAAAAAGAAGTCGCAAAAATCGAACAGGAGATGGATAAAATCCTGAACGAAGCATCACGTTCTTGCTTTCCTCCTGGGACGCAAATCGTCATGGATGATGGCTCCTTTAAAGCCATTGATGCCATCGTAGCGGGGGAACGGGTGATGGTGTATGATATTGGAAAAGAGCAAATTTCCACGGCGACAGTGAGCCACACGTGGGAAGATGTTAATAACCACTTTTATATCCTCAATGACACCATTTACGCGACGGCGTATGAGCGTTTTTTGACCCACGAAGGGTGGAAAAAGATTCGCGACATTGGCATCGGTGAGGCGATTTTTAACGGCAACCATTACACGGTAGTGGAGCGCAAAGACAAAATTGCAGCCCAAACGCCTGTGTATAATCTCACTATTACGAAATCTCATAATTTCTTCATTTTACCCTCAGCTCATGAGCCAATTTTGGTGCACAATACGCCTGGTGGGGGTAGCGGTGGCGGTGGCGGAGGTGGCAAATGAGACACTTAATCTTTATCGTACTAGCAGGACTTTTTTTAAGCGGCTGTGGAAATGTTGTCAATACTGTCCAAGGCACTTTTTATGGGCAAATGGGAGACCATCATTACAATAATGGTGCTTATCGCGATGCGTTTGAAGCGTACAAAACTTCAGCCCAAGCGGGTGATGGGTCGTCGTATTATCGCTTGTATAGCATGTATTTTCATGGCTTGGGCGTGCCAAAAGACGATGCTATTGCAACAAAAATGCTTGAAGAAGCAGCAAGGCTTGGCTATCCAGCCGCCGAGGTGGGCGTGGCAAATCGTTTGATTTTTACGACACCAAAAAACCGCGACATGAAACGTGGTCTTGCACTTTTGGAGAGTGCGGCTTCTAAAGAACACCCTTATGCGTACGCGGATTTGTATACTATTTACTGGAACGGCATCGGTGTTAAACGGGATGTGGCGAAGGCGGGAGAGTACTATCGTTTGGCGAAGGCAAACGGTTTTGATGTGCGCGCAGTGAAAGGCGCCACGCCACCCCCTGCAAAAATTTCTGCCAAAGAACTTACTGCATCGGTGCAAAATGGTTTAAAGGCGCTGGGATTCTACAAAGGGGGTGTTGATGGCATGAGCGGCCCAATGACGCGTAAATCCATCGAAGCTTTTCAACAGTTTTATGGTTATCCTGTCAATACGGAAATCACCCCATCCCTTTTGAAGGAGATTAAGTCAAGGCAATCTTCACGTTAAGCAAGATGAGCGAACACATAGGCTTGTGTTTGCTCACGCTCTCTCTTTTTTCCAAAACTGACGCCAAAACACAACCCCTCTCCATCCGAGTAAAACAACGGTGAGGAAAATGAAAAACATCTCCCGATCTCCTAAGACTTTTTGTGCCATGGTTTCGTGGATGAGGATGAGGATGAGCGCGATGTAGACGAGTTTGTGCTTTGTGTGGTGCTTGGCAAAGAGGCGTTTTGTGGAGGTGATGCCCATGAAGATGAGGATGACAAATGCGCTCATTCCGAGGTAAATGAAGGGCTTGTCGAGGGTCTCTTTGAGCACAAATCCCACATCAAGTTGCGCATCGAGAAGGAAGAAATTACTAAAGTGCAACGTGGCGTAAAAAAGCGCAAAAAGCCCCAGCATCCTTCGGTAGCGCAAGAGGTTAAGCGCACGTCGCAAGGGCGTGATGGCCAAGGAGAGAAACAAAAACCCCATGGCACTAAGCCCTGTGAGGGTGTAGATATGTTTGATGGGGTCGTTGGCCTCTTGGACGCCGTAGAGTAGATAGGCTAGGGGCAAAAGCGACCCCACAAACACCGCTAATTTTCGCATCAAAAAAATCTTTTCAAATCCATCTCTTTGTACAACGAAGCCACTTCTTCGCCGTAACCGTTAAACATCAGCGTTTCTGTTTTTAAAAAACTGCCCAGTTTGCGCTCTTTGGCTTGGCTCCAACGGGGGTGGTCAACGTGCGGGTTGACGTTGGCGTAGAATCCGTACTCTCTAGGGTTGAGTGCTTGCCATGTGTTTTTAGGCTCCGTGGTAGTAAAGGCCACATGGTCGATGGATTTGATGCTTTTGAAGCCGTATTTCCACGGCACAATCAACCGCAACGGTGCGCCATTTTGGTTGGGGAGCACTTTGCCGTACATGCCCACCGCCACAAACGCAAGCGGGTGCATGGCTTCATCCATGCGCAACCCTTCCACGTACGGGTAAGGAATGACCCCTTGGCGCATGCCTTTGCGTTGGTCGGGAAACATGGTCGGGTCGTATTTGGTTTGGAACAGCACGTACTTGGCTTTAGAGGTTGGCTTGGCGATGGCTAAGAGGGCGGAGAGGGGAAATCCAATCCACGGCACGACCATCGACCACCCCTCAACACAGCGAAAACGATAAATCCGCTCTTCAAGGGGAAGTCTTGCGAGCAACGCTGAGACTTCAAGGGGCGCGGTGTTTTCGCACTCACCGTGAAAACCCACTTCCCACGGCGAAAGCCTAAGGGTATGGGCCATGCGCGCGGGTTTTTCTTTGGCGGTGGAAAATTCGTAAAAGTTATTGTAAGTGCTTGCTTGTTCAAAGGTGCTCAGCTCCAACCCTTTTCCGTAGGGAGTTGGGGTGAATGCGAGAGGGCTAAGGGGGTTGTTTTGGGCCGCCAAAAGGGTGTCCATTACGACACTCGAAGAGACAAGTGCGGCCGCGCCCAGTTTGAGAAAATCCCTGCGTTTGTGGAAAAGCGCTTCGTCGGTAACTTCGGCTTGGCTTAACTGCCAACGGGGTTTTTTGATGATATGCACAGGGTCTCCTTTGGAGATGTTTTTTTACATGTAGAGCGCCTTACATGTAAGCGTAAGGCGCCTTAAAGTCCTAAAAAATCCCAATGCCCCAAAAGAAGAACAAGCCTTCTCTAAGGAAACGGTGTCTTAGGAGACTTCCCGTTTGCCCCAAAACCCAGCAAGAAGCGACCCTGAGATGTTATGCCAGACACTAAAAAGTGCACCCGGAAGCGCGCTTAAAGGGGTGGCGGCAAAGTATTTGCCCGCGAGTGCTACGGCTAGGCCTGAGTTTTGCATCCCTGTTTCGATGGCGATGGTGCGGCAGGTTTTGGTGTCGTAGCCCAAGAGTTTGGGCACAAGGTAGCCTATTAACAGTCCTAGAAGGTTGTGCAAGACCACACCAAGGAAGATAAGCGCGCCCACGGTGGCGATTTTGGGTTGGTTGAGGGCGATGACGATAGCGATGATGAACAAAATCGCTCCCATGGAAAAGAGTGCAAAAAGGCCGTGGAGTTTTTGGATTTTGGCACCAAAAAGGTGGCTACACACAAGACCCGCAAGCACAGGCACAAGGACGATTTTGACGATGCCCATGAGCATACCCATGGCGTTGACATCCACTTCTTGCCCCACGTAAAACCACACCAAAAAAGGGGTAAGAAGCACAGAAAGAATCGTGCTAATAGCCGTGAGTGTGATGGAAAGAGCCACATCTGCCTTGGCAAGATAGGCCATGACGTTAGACGCGGTGCCGCCTGAAACGGCGCCTACAAGAAGCATCCCTACAAGCAAATCCGTGGAAAATCCGAGGGTTTTGGAGATGCCAAAAGCCAACAGCGGCATACACCCAAACTGCAAAGCCAGCGTCAAACCAATGACCACAGGACGCTTAAGCGCGCGCAAAAAATCCTCCGCTTTGAGGGTCGCGCCCATGAAAAACATAATCATCGTCAGTAAAGGCACAATGAGCGAAGCATGGGACTTAAAAAGTGTCGGTGCAAGGTAAGCCAAAGCCCCCACCAAAACAGCCCAAAGGGGAAACAGTCCATTAATACGAGTAATCATACACACTCCTTTTGTAAAAACGCAAAGTGTAACGTGATTGGGGTAAAAAAGCGGTAATCTGGGGCGTTTTGGGGTGAAAATTCTTTACATGTAACGAGGTTACGCAAAAGTCTTGCTATGTAATTCACCTACGGTTCACGCACCTTAGAAGGAGTTGCCATGTTCAAAAGAAAATAGATAAATTTTTTAGTAAATAGTACATACGTGGTACTTTACATGTTTGCGCTTGTTAGATTTTTCTTGCGCGGACAAAGATGACATCTGAAGAAATGAAGTCACTTTTTTTAACAATATCTGTATTGATTTCAAGAACCTCAAATCCAAATTTTTCAAGAAGCGCAGTGATTTTATCAGTTGTAAAATAATGCGTCCATATAACGGTGCTAAATGGCTTTCCCGATTTGGGTATGATGATGTGCTTCTCGCCCCAAACATGACTTTCATGAAAATGCACACATTCTGAAAGTACATAACAGGGTTGATTGCACCAAAAGTTACCTGCCGCCTCACTGTTCCAGTATCGCCCCTCTGTTTTAGTATCACTTACACCCTTGCCAAACACATCCAATACAAGCACACCATCCTTGTTCAAAAGCATTCTAACGTTGCGTAGAAATAGCTGTTGGTCATCAGCAACCAATGCACCAAAGTCGCAATATATACAGGTAGCAAGATCAAATGTGCCGACATTAAGAGGGGAAAGATAAGAGCCTTCTATGTGTTGTGCCGATAATTTTCGTGCAATACTCTCTTGATTGGCGTGTTCAACAGAATACTTATTAATATCAACTCCCAGTACTTGCCAACCGCGTGAGGAAAATTTTGTGGTGTAGAGACCAGGTCCGCACCCCAAATCAATGGCGGTCTTAGGAAAATCATAGGGGTGAAGAATCCAATTAATTGTTGCATTTATCACATCGGCTTTTCGACTGGCCGCGTCAGACTCAACATCCAGATGTGCCCCTAGCATTTTCTTTCCAATATAGGAGTCTGACCAGATATTTGTGTCACTTTTCTCGTAGAGTTTCATTTGCATTCCATAAATCTAACTTTTTAGTTGACAAGTATCACAAGCAAAACGGCCTAATATGCCCAATAAATAAATATAAAAAACATTCTTTAGGTTGGAAGAAAAAAGTGTTACATGTACAGCATGCCGTTTGGGTTTTAACCCCTTACATGTAAGCCAAAAAGCAGAACAAGCTACCGCGCTAATCACGGTAGCTCTTGTGTTAAAAGCTTAGACGTTAAACCGAAAGTGCATCACGTCGCCGTCTTTGACGAGGTACTCTTTGCCTTCTAGGCGCATTTTTCCTGCTTCTTTGGCACCGCTTTCACCCTTACATGTAAGGAAATCTTCGTAGCCGATGACTTCGGCTTTGATGAAGCCTTTTTCAAAGTCATTGTGGATGACCGAGGCCGCTTTGGGTGCTTTCCAGCCCCGCTCAATCGTCCATGCGCGTACTTCTTTGACGCCCGCGGTAAAGTAGCTGATGAGGCCCAGTTTTTCAAAGGCGGTGCGGATGATTTTCTCTAAACCCGACTCGTCGATGCCCAGTTCTTGTAAAAATTCCGCCGCCTCTTCTTCCTCTAAGGCGACCATCTCTTCTTCGATTTTAGCGCACAGTTTGATGACGTCTGCACCCACACGCGCGGCGTGGTTTTGGAGCGCTTGCACGTAGACGTTGTCTTCTAAAAGGCCGTCTTCGTCGACGTTTGCACCGTAGATGACGGTTTTGTTGGAGAGGAAGCGCAGTTCTTTATTGAGGGCTTCAAAGTACGGGTTTTCACGGTCTGCGAAGGTGCTTGCGGGTTGCAAGTCGTCTAGGTGGTGAAACAGCGCTTGGGCTACTTCAAGCGCACCCCTTGCGTCTTTGTCGGACTTGGCCATGCGGGTGAGCCTGTCGATTTTTTTGCTTAGTTGTTGCACGTCGGCGAGCATGAGTTCGGTCTCGATGATTTCGATGTCACGAATAGGGTCGATGCCCCCTTCCACGTGCGTGATGTTTTCATCTTCAAAGCAGCGCACCATGTGCAACACCACTTCCACTTCGCGAATGTTGGAGAGAAACTGGTTGCCCAGTCCCTCGCCCTTGCTAGCTCCCCGCACGAGTCCTGCGATGTCCACAAAGTCGATGGTAGAGTGCTGAATGCGCTCAGGATTGACAATCTTTGCAAGCGCACCCAAGCGTTTATCAGGCACAGGAACGATGGCTTTATTGGGCTCAATAGTACAAAACGGATAGTTCGCCGCTTCCGCGTTTTGCGCTTTGGTGAGCGCGTTAAAGGTCGTAGATTTTCCCACATTTGGCAAGCCAACGATACCAACACCCAAACCCATTAGTTCACCTCCTTGGCCATCATGTCCAGCCAGTAGAGGTTCATGCGCACACCCGCACCACTTGCACCCGTTTGGTTGTAGCCCCACGGTTTTTCCACGTACGCAGGCCCCGCGATGTCAAGGTGAATCCACTTGGGTTTGTGCTCTTCTTCGATGAAGGTATCTAAAAAGAGTCCCGCCGTGATAGCCCCACCGTAGCGTGAAGAGCTGATGTTGGAGATGTCAGCGACAGAGCTTTTGAGCAGTTTTTTGAGGTAACGGTTAAAGTGCAGTGAGCCTGTGAGTTCCCCACTTTGGGCCGCGGCGTTGTGTAGGGAAGCGATGAGTTCTTGGTTATGTCCCATGACGCCTGTGGTGTATTCGCCCACGGCGACCACGCACGCACCCGTCAACGTTGCCATGTCCACTAAGATGTCGGGCTTAAACCCTTGGGCGTAGCACAAGCAATCGGCCAAGACCAAGCGGCCTTCTGCGTCGGTGTTGCGCACCTCAATGGTGGTGCCGTTTTTGGCCTTAAGGACATCATCAGGCTTGTAGGCGTTGCCGCCAATCATGTTTTCCGTTGCGCCGATGATGGCGTGGATTTCAAAGGGAAGTTCGAGTTCTGCCGCCCCTTTTAAAATGCCAAGTGCCGCCGCGCCACCGCTTTTGTCGGACTTCATGGTCACCATGCTGTCTCCGGGTTTTAAACTCAACCCGCCGCTATCGTACGTCAACCCTTTGCCCACAAAAATAACCCGTTTTTTCGCGGCCACTTTAGGCGTGTAAACGAGGTGGATGAGGCGCGGAGGATGCGCGCTAGCACGGTTGACGGCCAAAAACGCTTCCATGCCTTGTTCTTCTAAAAAGTGTTTGTCGTAAACCTTACATGTAACGCCCTCAAGAGCAGAAAGTTTCATGGCATCATCGGCCATGCGCACAGGCGTGTAGTCGTTAGGGATAGTGTTGACCGCTTCTTTGGCGTAGTTGGTTGCACGCGCGATGATGTACGCTTTTTGAATCTGTGCGGCCGCGTCAGAGGCAGTAGTGGCGATGCGCACTTCTTCCAAACTCACGGGGTCGTTTTTGCTTTTGTAGGCGGTAAATTGGTAGCTTCCAAGTTCAAAACCCTCTACCAAGGCACCAATGTTGCCATACGCTTCTACGAAAAGTACTTTACATGTAGAGGCTTTTAACAGTTCCCACGCTTTAGCAGCACCTAAGCGCAGTTCGTCTGGGTCAAAGCTATCGCAGCCCACGTAAACGGTTTTGCTGTGGGGAAAGTAGACGCCCGCTTCGCTTTTGGGTTTAAAGCCATAGGCTTCAAGCAGGGTTTTTTCTTCTAGGGTTTCAAAACGTGTTGCATCTACGAGCATGACGCGCGCATCCGCGCCTGAGGTTTCAAAAGAGGTTTGTATGGGGGTAAATTTCATCGTTGACTCCGTAATTTTAAGATAGTGCTTTCCACACGGTGGAAAAAGTAAAAAATGCTACCCATGAAGGCAATGACCATCGGAATAGCAAAATACCAATGTTCTTGTCCGTAAGTGAGTAGCCCCAAGATAGTGTCGCCCATGTACCACGCTGGCAAGCAGAAGATACAGGCCCACGTAAAAGAACTGATGCCATTAATGAGCACAAATTCTGCACGGCTGTAGCGCGTGAGTCCCACGGACATGGGCACTACAATGCGTAGTCCGTACATGAAGCGTTGAAAAAAGATAATCGCCCGCCCGTACTTTTTGAGCAGCATATGAGCGATGGCAAATTTGCGCCGTTGGGTGTTGAGTTTTTTATAAATGTAGTTTTTGTTGTACCTGCCAATGTGAAAATAGAGCAAATCCCCCGCCATGCCTCCAAGAGTGCCAACCACAAGGGCGATGGGCAAATTCATGTCGCCCGTATGGGAAAACACTCCTGCGATGACAAGGGCTGTTTCGCCCTCAAGCACGCACCACACAAATAAAATAATATACCCATAGGTACGGATAAGCTCAATGAATGTTCCTTCCATGGGCTATGCTTAGTCAAAATGGAGTAAGGATTTAGCTTGCACCATGTCCTTGTCGCCGCGACCCGAGAGGTTGACGATGATGAGGGCGTTTTCGCGCACTTTAGGGTCCATTTTTTTAAGGTGCGCGATGGCATGGGCGCTCTCAAACGCAGGGATGATCCCCTCTTTTTGACTCAGCCACACAAACGCATCCAAAGCTTCTTGGTCAGTGACGCTCTCGTAAGTGACTTTGTTCAAATCTTTCAAGTGGGCATGTTCTGGCCCGATGCCCGGGTAATCCAGTCCTGCAGAAAAGGAGTGGGCTTCTAAAATTTGTCCGTCTTCATCTTGGAGTAAGTAGCTCATTTGTCCGTGCAACACGCCTGGACTTCCTTTTTGCAAGCTTGCGCCGTGCTTGGATGTGTCAAGCCCCAAGCCGCCCGCTTCGATGCCGATACACCGCACACCCTCTTCGCCCAAAAAGTGGCTAAACATCCCAATAGCGTTGCTTCCCCCACCAATGCAGGCGATGACGAAATCAGGCAAGCGGTTAGCCGTGGCTAAAATCTGCGCCTTAGCTTCGTAGCCAATGACCGCTTGAAAGTCGCGTACCATGAGCGGATACGGATGCGGCCCCGCAACGGTACCGATGATATAAAAGGTGTCGCGCGCGTGGGTGACCCAGTAGCGGATGGCTTCATTCATGGCGTCTTTGAGTGTGCGGCTTCCGCTTTTAACCGGATGCACTCTAGCACCCAAAAGCTTCATGCGAAACACGTTAAGTTCTTGGCGTTCCACATCTTTTTCGCCCATAAACACGTCACATTCAAGCCCCAATAATGCCGCGACGGTCGCTGTGGCTACGCCGTGCTGTCCCGCACCCGTTTCGGCGATGACCCGTTTTTTGCCTAAGCGTTTGGCAAGCAAGCCTTGGACGATGGTGTT
The DNA here is from genome assembly GCA_014859645.1 of Campylobacterales bacterium. GTDB lineage: Bacteria > Campylobacterota > Campylobacteria > Campylobacterales > Campylobacteraceae > Sulfurospirillum_B. The sequence continues at coordinate 49,231 of JACUTV010000003.1, read as the reverse complement.
GTTGATTTTGTGTGCACCCGTGTGGTTTAAATCTTCCCGTTTGAGGTAAACGCGGGCACCGAGTTCCTCAGAGAGGTTATTGGCAAAATAAAGAGGTGAAGGGCGGCCGACATATTCTTTAAAATAATAATCCACCTCCATCCAAAACTCTTTGTCAAAGCGCAACGCGCGGTAGGCTTCGTCTAGCTCGCACAGTACGGGCATCAAGGTTTCAGGTACGTAACGTCCGCCAAAAATGCCAAAATGGCCGTTGTGGTCGGGGTCAAAAGGGGAGGGTTTAGGAATGTACATTAATCAATCTCCAAGACCGAATATACGGAAGTAGTTTTTTTGATGGCTTCATCGCCACGCAAGAAGGTTAAGTTGATGATAAAACACGCTTCCACGCACTCGCCGCCTGCTTTGTTGATGAGGTTGACCGCCGCATTGGCCGTGCCTCCCGTGGCGATGAGGTCGTCGATGAGCAACACACGCGGATGTGCCAAACCGTGGCTAAACGCATCAATATGCAGTTCCACTTCGTCTACGCCGTACTCCAACGAGTATTTTTCGCTGATGGTGGTGTAGGGAAGTTTGCCGGGTTTGCGGATGGGAACAAAACGGGTACGAAGTAAGGAAGCCAACGCCGCCCCAAAAATAAAACCGCGCGATTCGATCCCCGCGATGTACTGGATATCCATGTCTGCGTAGCGCTTAACAAGGTGGTCCATCAAAAAATGAAAAGCTTCAGGGTTGTTCAGCAGCGTCGTGATGTCTTTGAACTGGATGCCAGGCTTGGGGTAATCAGGAACATTGCGAATGGCCGCAAGTAGATGAGACTTTTCACTTTCGGTGAGTGTATGCATGGAGAACCTTTAGAAAATATTGGATTATAACAGTGCTTCGATTTTGCCCTCAAGCTCTTTGATGCGTTGGCGTAATTTGTCGCTTTCGATGCGGTATTGGCTGTTGCGTGTGCGAAGAGATTTGGTGTCGCCGCGGATTTTATTAAGCTCATCACTAAGGATGTCAATGTTGCCAAGAGCGCGTTGGAGTTGTACTTGGTATTTTCGGATGACCACTTCTGCGTCGCCTAGGGTGTTTTTAACCATGGCGTTGCCTAGTTTTTCCTTGCGCAACAAGGTTTTAAAATAAAAAACCATCACGGTCAAGTAAACACACAAAGAGGCAAGGATAGTGGTAAAAATCCAATCTAAAAACATCTTAGCACTCGATTTTATCCACGCGCATGGCGTGACGTCCACCTTCAAACGGGGTGGAAATGAAAGCATCAATCATGGACTCAATGACGCCAAGCCCTACAATCCGTTGCCCAAAGGCGAGGATGTTAGCGTTGTTGTGGCCTCTGGCCATTTGGGCCGTGTAAGCGTCGTGGCACAACGCGGCGCGGATGCCGTGGTGCTTGTTGGCCGCAAGGGAGATGCCAATGCCAGTGCCACAAATCACGATGCCAAAACTTCCCGCGTCTTCCAAGACGGCCAAGGCGACCTTGTGCCCAAAATCAGGATAATCCACCCGCGCATCGGAGGTTGGCCCTAGGTCTACTACTTCACATCCCCGTGCTCTAAGCAAGGCGATAACCTCATCTTTAATGGAAAAGCCCGCATGGTCGGTGCCGATGTAGAATTTCATGCGCATCCTCGTTGTGTTCAAAAGTGTCGCGATTATAGCACAGTGAGGTTTAAAGACGCGTTACGGGAGCAAAAGCGCAATGAAATAGTGCATGGGCGCAAACACATAGGCGGAAAGAGGAGAGATAATCAACAAGACAAGCACGACAAATCCATATCGACTTCGCCCTGCGCGGTCCATCCAGTAAGCAACCTTGCCCCAACCCATCCACGCCGCAAAATAACTCAGCGCATGGGAACCATCAAGGGGTGGAATAGGGTAGAGGTTAAACAAGGCGAGGATGACGTTAATAACCACTAGGTAGGAAAAAAAGGAGTAGATAAAAAGGCTCACCATCGAACTTGGAATTGCGAGGGTGTGGAGTACGGCCGAGGCACACAAAGCAAGGGCGATGTTGTAGGCAATTCCCGCAAGACTCACTTGGATAGCTGCAAGGTAGCCGCCGTTGCGAATAACGGTGCGAATGTACACCGGCACGGGCTTGGCCCAGCCAAATAAAAAGCCTGTGGAAAAATAAAGAACCGCAGGCACCAGCAAGGTTCCCACGGGGTCCACATGTAACAACGGATTGGGACTGAGTCTGCCAGCATTTTTAGCCGTATCGTCCCCGTAGCGGTAGGCCATGAGCCCGTGCATGATTTCATGTCCCACGATGGCGATGATGAGAGCTAAAACCATCGCAACGATGGGCAAAATGCTAATAAGATCCACGGGTAAAATGGGTCTGTGTTTCTACGGTTGACACAAACCGTCCAATGCGATCCCAGCGGATAACATAATCATCGTCCCACGAAAAGTAAATAAACCACGGTTTACCTACGATGTGTTTGTAAGGCACGCTTCCCCAAAAACGGCTGTCATTGGAGTGGTCGCGGTTGTCGCCCATCATGAAAAACTCATCTTGAGGCACTTTGAAATAATAGGCATTGTGGTTAAGATCACTACGCGAAGGAAGTTCCTCCACAAGGGCAGGGCGCATGGCAAGGTCGTTACCCATGAGGTGCAGGGTCATTTGGGTAAACAAATCAACCGAATCATCATACGAGATGCCCGAATACTGCCCCATGAGAGGATTTTTCACCCAAAGTTTTCCCCCAAGAGAAACGATTTTTTCTGCAGGATAGGTGCTTTTGATAAAATCATCTCCCTCGTGTGGTCGCAGGTAAAAGGCTTTGTCTTGGTAGAGGATTTCATCCCCTCCAAGGGCAATGCACCGCTTGACGTAGTGGATTTTGGGCTCACGCGGGTAGCGAAAGACGACAATGTCACCCCGTGCAGGACGTGGTCCTTCGATGAGGTGGCCATTGCCAAAAAAATCAGGCAACACGGGCACTTCAATCCATGGCAAATGGGGCACAGGGGTGCCGTAAGAAAACTTTTTGACAAACAGATGGTCGCCAATGAGCAAAGAGCGTTTCATGGAACCACTGGGGATCACAAAGGCTTGCGCCACAAAGAAAATAATCAACAAAACGATGACAATTGTTCCTGTCCAGCTGTTAGAAAAGGAGTAGAGTTTTTTAAGTAAGTTTTTCATGCGTGAGAGAATTCCTTAGCGATTTTTAGCTGCATGTACAGTGTTAGAAAGAAGCATAGCGATGGTCATGGGACCCACACCGCCAGGCACGGGCGTGATGAACGCGCATTTGGGAGCGACCGCGTCAAAATCCACATCGCCCACCAAGGTGCCTTGTGCGGTGCGGTTGATGCCCACATCAATGACGATGGCCCCTTCTTTGACCATGTCGGCTTTGAGTAAGGCAGGTTTGCCTACCCCAACGACCAACAAGTCCGCGCGCAAGGTGTGGGCTTTTAAGTCTTTGGTTTGGCTGTGGCATACGGTGACCGTGGCTCCTGCGTTAATCAGCAGGTTCATCATAGGCTTACCCACGATGTTACTACGCCCAATGACACACACGTCCAAACCTTTAGGGTCGATGGCATACGCTTCTAAAAGCTTCATAACCCCAAGGGGCGTGCAAGGCACAAAGCCTTCAAGGTTTTGGCTTAGTTTTCCCACGTTGATGGCGTGAAATCCATCCACGTCTTTGCGGGGCGTGATGGCTTCTAAAATAGCGTCGCTATCGAGGTGTTTAGGAAGGGGAAGTTGGACTAAAATGCCGTCCACTTGGGGGTCTTCGTTGAGGGTTTCAATGAGGGAAAGTAAGGTTTCTTGGGTGGTGGATTCGGGCAATCGGTGCATGATGGAACGGATGCCCGTGGCTTCACAAGAGCGTTCTTTCATGCCGACATACGTGGCACTGGCGGGGTCGGAACCTACAAGTACGACAGCAAGGCTGGGGATAATGCCGTTTGTTTTGAGGGTTTCGCAGTGGGTTTTGAGGGTTTGTTTAAGGGTGTCACTGAGGGCTTTGCCATCAAGAAGCGTCATGAAGTACCTTTTCATGTGGTATTAATTGAATGTCGGGTATAGTATCCAAACTCAGATTAAAATCAGGATAATCAACGTCGATGCAGTATGCCCTTGCGCTTTTTTTTAGTGTTACAGTTGCCTTCGCGGGGGATTTTATGACGCAGATGGAGTACGCAAAAATGCTCTACGAAAACCCTCGAGGTATCGGATGCAATCACTGTCACGGCCCCAAGGGTGAGGGGAAAGTATTGGCGCGTTACCAAGACAAAGGAAAGAAAAAAGAGCTTATTGCGCCTCCTATCCATTCCCTTTCCCAAGAAGCATTTTTAAAAGGGCTTGCGCGTGGTAATACCATCATGCCGACCTATTTTTTAACCAAAGATGAAATCGAAAGTTTGTACTACTACGTGACCCAGTCGAAAGAAAAATAACACATACGTTACATGTAAGGAATACCATGCAATTTACCAACAGCATTCAGGCATTTGAAGCCGCGCAAAAAGTCATCCCCGGAGGCGTAGATTCGCCTGTTCGCGCCTTTGGTGGTGTGGGTGGAACCCCTCCGTTTATCAAAGAAGCCAAAGGGGCTTTCATGACCGATATCGATGGTAACACGTACATCGATTTTGTGCAAAGTTGGGGCCCGCTTATCTTGGGACACGCCAGCGAAGTGATTGAAACAGCGGTCATTGAAGCGGTCAAAAAAGGACTCAGTTTTGGTGCGCCAACGGAAGTGGAAACCCAGCTTGCTAGCCTTATTTGCGGTCTTTTTCCTGCCATCGACAAGGTGCGTTTTGTTAGCAGTGGCACGGAAGCGGTCATGAGTGCTATTCGCCTCGCGCGTGGGTTCACGGGACGCAGCGATATTATTAAATTTGAAGGATGCTACCACGGACACAGTGACGCCCTTTTGGTGAAAGCGGGCAGTGGTTTGATGACCTTTGGCAACCCTTCAAGTCCAGGGGTGCCAGAGGGGACAACCAAGCACACGTTGCTAGCCCGCTATAACGACTTAGAAAGTGTGAAGGCGTGTTTTGAGGCAAGTTCGGGCGTTGCGTGCGTGATTATTGAACCCATTGCAGGCAATATGGGGTTTGTGCCCGCAACAGCAGCATTTTTAGAAGGTTTACGCACATTGTGCGACGAGTACGGGGCTGTGTTGATTTTTGATGAGGTAATGAGCGGGTTTCGCGCTTCGTTAAAAGGCGCTCAAGGTATCGTTAACACCCGTCCAGACATGGTGACCTTTGGTAAGGTGATTGGGGGCGGGATGCCTGTGGGTGCTTTTGGCGCGCGCGCAGAGATTATGGCGATGCTTTCTCCTGAAGGCCCTGTGTACCAAGCAGGAACCCTAAGCGGCAATCCAATCGCCATGAGCGCAGGATTGGCGTCACTAAAAGAGATTATCAGCAAAGAAGCGCAGTTGTACCCTCATCTTGAAGCCTTGGCGGTGCGACTGACTCAGGGGCTTGAAGCCGCGGCTAAAGCACAAGGGATTTCCTTGCAAGTGGGGCACCGTGGTTCCATGTTTGGCTTTTTCTTTAACGAAGCACCCGTGGCAAATTTTGACGAAGCCCTGCGCTCAGACACCAAGCGGTTTGCGGCCTTTCATCGAGGCATGTTGGAGCGCGGAGTCTATTTTGCGTGTAGTCAGTTTGAGGCAGGGTTCATTTGCGAACCTATGAATGAGGCAATGATAGACTCAGTCATCGCCTACGCACACGAGGTCATGAAAACACTATGAAAGAAGAAGAAAAACCGCGCATAAGGCGCGTGATTGAAGGGGCAGAACAGCTGACCCTTGGAGTGTCGATGGTAGTAGCGTTGGTGCTTGGTACGGGTGCTGGGATTTTGATGCGCGACATGACGGGCATTGGTTGGTTGCTTTGGGTAGGCGTTGCGTGGGGTGTGGCTGCTGCGGGACTTAATGTGCGCAAAGCTTACAAGCGCCAATTAAAATCCTTGGACGAATACAACAAAGAGACGCAACACGAACAGGACAAGGAAGCAAAGTGATTGCTCCACGGTATTTTCTTTACATGTACGCCTTTGCGGAAGGGTGTTTGATCCTCCTTTCGCTCTTTTTTGGTTTCGTGTGGCTTGTCAATACCCAGGTGGCGTTTTTTTGTTCTTTGTGCATCACGATGGCTACTTTTTTTTCTTACCGGCGCATGGTAGAAACGCGGGTGGAAGCGGGAGCGTATGTGCTGGAAGAGGAAGATGAAGACGAAGAAAAAGACCCTGATGACCCTGCGGGATTGTGGAGAGAAGAACCTCCTCTTCCTCCGGTAGATTTTAGAACCATGGCCAAAGAAGAAAAAGAGCGTCAAAAAAACCAAAAACAAGGGTTTTTTGGAAAACTGCACCTTTCTCAGTCCTTGCCAAGTCTCGTGTTTCCCTACCGCTTAGTCGCGTATCTTTTGCTTTATGTGGGGTTTTTAGCCTTGCAGCGGCAAGAAATCTTTGAAGTTGTCCCTTTTGTTATCGGCCTTGGTGTCGTGCCCTTGACATCGTTGTTTACGCCGCTTTTCCAGCGGCAATAGCACGAGGTAACACAAGGGCAACGCCAATGCATCCGTATCCCATCAGCGCACAAATCCAGTACGTTTGTGCAAGTCCCAAGGCGTCTCCTAGCGTTCCAACACACACCACCACCGCAGAAGTTAGTCCAAAATTAACACCCATGTACAAGCTGTTCATGAACGTAGGCATGGAGGTATTGGTGTCTTGTACGCTTGCCATGATGACAGGCCCTGAAGCAAAAAGAAAAAAGCCAAGAAGACCAAGAAAGGGGAGCATGAACGTTTGGCTGCTTAGCAAAAAACCAGTCATCAAACCCGCTTGCGCAATACTGATGATGAGTAAGATTTTCGGGCGACCGATTTTATCGGAATAGTGCCCCGCAGTGAGTGCACCCAGAATCCCAAAAAACTCCAAAAGTGCCAAAGAAATCCCCGCATACCAAAGCCCGTACCCTTTTTCACCCAAATATACAGGCAAAAAAAGCACCAGTGCCGTTTTCATCCACGCTTGAAACAAAATAAATCCGCCAATAGCACTAAAGAAAGGGAAATAACGCACCAAAAGTGCTTTGGTATCCCCCTTTTGGCGGGGTTTTTGAAGGGAGAGCTGAGGACGCAGTGTGTGAAGTTTACTGTACAAAATCACCGAAGCAACAATTCCCAGTGGCATCAAGCGATACGCCCCTTCAATGCCCCACCATGAGATGGCTGCAGTAATGAGCAAGGGGCCTAAGGTGCGTGCGGCTTCACCGCCAACCATAAATAAACTCATACCTAGCCCGACCTTGTCTCCCGCAGACTCTTTGATCATCACCGGAGAAGGAATGTGAAACAAGGTAGCACTCAGACCCGCTATAAACAGCAAAACAAGAAGCATCCACGCAGAACTCGCAAGGCCCACAAAGCTCATGGAAATAGCAGTAATGGCAGGGGTAAAGATAACAAAATACCGTGCACCCGCGCGTTCGGCCAAGAGGCCAAGAAAAGGATTGAGCAAAAAGGGGATGCGCCGTACCACATCTAGGAGGCTGGCGAATAAGAACGAGAGCCCCAACTTTTCAATAAGCAACGGAAGCATGGGTGCCAAAAAAGCAGGGAAGAGGTCGTGGCTTAGGTGTGCAAAAGAAAGGGTAAACACACGCCCTTTGTGAAAGATTCGTGAGGGCATATTACGCGCTAATAAGAGGCGAAGTAATGATGGCTTGGTCTTCTTTAAAGTGCACAATGCAATTAATGGTTTGAGCGATGGTTTGTATGTCAAGCTCAAAGCGACGATCGCGCACTTCTCCTTCTACTAAAATGGTAAAAATAGGGTATTTTTTCTCTTTAAAACGAATGTGCTCACCTGTTTTTAAAGAGAGTTTGGTGGTGATTTTGGAAGCGTGCTTAAAACTCGCGTAGGTTTTATTGAGCAGTTTAGTAAAGCCGTCTATTTGGAGGCGCAGGTCTGGAAAGGTGGGATCAAATTCTTTTTTAAACTGTGTATTTTGCCCTGTGGAGGTGGCACTGATGCACAAGTCTAGCAGGGTGTAGAGGTTAACAGGTTCGCCGTATTCTTGGATGGTGGAGAATTTTTGAGTGGCGTATTTGTACAGCTTCACCCCAATTTCCTCTTCGCTTTCATAGCCTACAGTGATGCCATAAAACCGATAGGAGCCAAATTCAAGGTCTAAAATGGTGGTTTTAAACCCGTAGGTAATGGCCGCATAAGCACCTGCGATGTCGAAAATCTCTTTGGTGGAAACCTCTCCAAGAAGGTATTGGGCTTCTTGGTTGAGGCTTTTGACTTTTCCGCTAGCGTCAAAGATAATGAAAGGATTGTAATCGTGTTCAATCCATTTTTCTAAAAATTGCACTGGGTTCCTTACATGTAACGCGTTTTTTTAGCCCTCAATATAGTTTTTCAGTTTTCGCCCTACTTTGGGGTGTTTGAGTTTTTTGATGGCAGAACTTTCGATTTGGCGTACGCGCTCGCGGGTGACGCTGAGCTCTTTGCCGATTTCTTCGAGGGTACGGTCGCTCTCGTCGCTTAATAAGCCAAAACGCATGCGAATCACTGCTTTTTCCCGCTCATTGAGTTGGTCTAAGACTTCATCAATCTGGTCTTTAAGGTCGTTTTTAAGGATGTGGTCCATGGGACTTAGTGCGGTGCGGTCTTCGACAAAGTCTCCAAATTTGCCATCGTCCTCGTTGCCAATAGGCGCTTCAAGGGAGATGGGTTCTTTGGTTATTTTGATGACGTTTTTCACTTTGTCTGGCGTCAATCCTACTTCTTCGGCAATGGTTTCGATGTCGGGTTCTTTGCCGTGTTCTTGCAAGTGTTTGCGGATGATTTTATTGATACGGTTGATGGTTTCAATCATATGAATCGGAATCCGAATGGTGCGCGCTTGGTCGGCGATGGCGCGGCTGATGGCTTGGCGAATCCACCACGTGGCGTAGGTGGAAAACTTGTAGCCTTTTTTGTACTCAAATTTATCGACCGCTTTCATGAGGCCAATGTTGCCTTCTTGGATAAGGTCCAAAAAGGGAAGTCCTCGGTTGGTGTAGCGCTTGGCGATGGAGACCACAAGGCGCAAGTTAGACTTTGCCATGCGGGTTTTTGCCTCATCGGCGATGCGTTTTCCCCGTTTGATTTGTTCCAAAATCTCTTTTAAAAGAGTAGGTTCAAGGTTAAAGCTTTTTTTGCTGGCCTCTTTGGTTTGGAAGAGCTTTTTGATTTCCATGTACGTAGATACCATGGTCGCCTCAGGCACTTCTAGGGTGATGTCTTCCTTGGAAAGATCAACGATGCGCGCGAGGATTTTAAGGTGGTTTTCTTTGAGCGTTTCGTTAAACAATGGAAGCTTGTACTCAAGGCGTTTGAGTTCTTTGTCGAACTCTCCGTCACTTTTAAGTGCTGTTTCCATGGATTTGACCAACTCGTTGATGAGCTTACTGGTAGGTCCCAAGTCCATCAATTTTTCTTTTAAAAGTTTCTTTTTAAATGCTTGGCTCAAGTGGTAGGTGAGTACTTCGACTTCGTCGCCTTCGGGTTCTTTGGAACCTGTACGCATCCAATCTTTTTTTGCTTTTTCAAGAGCTTTAAAGCTTTCGATGACTTTTTCGGTGCGCTTGTTGTCTTTGCGGGAGCTTTTGCGCGTTTCTTCGCTGTCTCCATCATCATCACTGTCGCTGTCATCATCGTCATCGTCGTTGTCGCTCTCATTGTCATCTTCAAAGCTTTTAAAAAGCTCTTTAACACGACGTTCACGGTTGATGAGGGATTCTTTGTAATCAAGAATAAAATCAATCAAATAGGGCACAGAACAAAAGGCATCGATGATGATGTCTTCGCCAAATTCAATCTTTTTACTGATGTCGATCTCTTCTTCTTTGGTTAGCAAAGAGATTTGTCCCATTTCGCGCAAGTACATGCGCACAGGGCTGTCGCTGCGCGACCACTCTAGTAACTCTTTTTCGCTAGCAAGGTCAAATTCGTCTTCCAAAGACTCATCTTGGAGTTTTTTTCGTGCTTCTTCGCGTTTTTTGGCTTCTTCGATGTTGCGCATTTTGGCGATTTCAGCCGAAGTGATGAGGCTGATAGAATATTTCTCAAGCAAGGTTAAGAGTTTTTTGACGTTGGTGGTAGTGGGTTGCTTTGGAAAGTAGTCCATGAGGGTTTCGTAGGTGACATGCCCCTTTTCGTTTTCTTTGAAAAGGTCTTCGATTTGTTGGTATTGTTCTTTTGTGGACATAGCAAAGCACTCCTAGGGATAGAGAAGGTTATCAGAAATTTCTTTAAGGGTTTAAAAAAGGCCATATTATACCCAAATCATATTAAAAGGCACTAAACTCGTTCAAATTTTTTCACAGAAAAAAGAGTGGAACATAGATTGCTTAGGAAGCAATAAGAACGTATGAGGCAGGTAATGTATGCAAAATGGATTCTATGTAGCAGCGGGTGCCATGGTGACACAGTTTAATAAACTGGATGTCATTTCTAACAACCTTGCCAACATCAATACCCCCGCATTTAAACGCGATGATGTGGTGGTAGCGGACTTTAGCCGTATTTACCAAGAAGTAAGAGACGAACTCCCCTTGCGCAATCACACCAAAGAAGCGGCCAAATTCATCAACCGTAACATTGACCGTGTGCCGCAGGTAAGCGAACAATACGTGACCTTTTCCCAAGGAGGCGTGAAAGCCACGGGCAATCCTTTTGATTTTGCCCTCAAGCGGGAAGATGTATTTTTTATGGTGGAAACCCCACAGGGTGTTCGGTTGAGTCAAAATGGTGCCTTCACGTTAAACGAAGAGGGCATTCTAAGTACCAAAGAAGGGTACCCCGTATTGCCTGCAAACTTTTTTCAAACCAACCAATACATCCAATTTGCGCCCGAAGCAATCATCACCGCTGATGCCAATGGCAACTTGTATGCCGATGGTGACGTGGTTAACACCCTTTATATCGCCCAAGCCGAGGATACAAGAAGGCTCACTAAAGAGGGTGATCATTTGTACGTTTTTGAAGATGAAACGCAGATACGCGCCCTTGAAGAGGCGGACGTGGTGGCCCAAGGATTTTTAGAAATGAGTAATGTCAATCCCGTGCGGGAAATGGTCGGACTTATCGAAGCCCAACGCATGGTAGAAATGTACCAAAAAGTGATGACGGCACACATGGATGATTTAAACAGTGATGCCATCAATAAATTAGCAAACGTTAAAGGATAACAACGATGATTCGCTCCCTCTACACTGCCGCAACAGGCATGAAAGCCCAGCAACTTCAAATCGACACCACCTCTAATAATATCTCAAACGTCAATACCATTGGGTATAAAAAACAGCGCGCAGAGTTTGCAGACTTGTTTTACCAAACTATGCAATATGCAGGAACGGCCACCAGCGCCACAACCCAATCTCCTACGGGGATTGAAGTGGGTTTGGGTGTGCGACCGACGGCGATTACCAAGATTTTTACCCAAGGTAACTTTAAAGAGACAACCAGTAACCTTGACCTTGCTATCACAGGTAAAGGGTTTTTTCAAGTACAACTTCCCGATGGCACCACCGCTTTTACCCGTAACGGTGCGTTTAAGCTTGATGGCGAGGGCAATGTGGTTAACAGTGATGGGTATAGGTTGATTCCTGAAATCGTGGTGCCAGAAGATGCGACACAGATTTCCATCGGTGTGGATGGTACGGTTTCCGTGTTGCAAGCGGGCGATACGCAGATGAATGAGATTGGGCAAATCGAGATTGCTAACTTCATCAACCCCGCAGGCCTTCACTCCCTGGGAGACAACAACTTCATCAACACCAATGCCTCAGGTGACGCGATTTTGGGCGTGCCTGGGCTCAACGGATTTGGGCAGGTGCGCCAAGGGTTTGTGGAGATGAGCAACGTGCAGTTGGTTGAAGAGATGACCGACCTCATCACGGGTCAGCGCGCCTACGAAGCCAATTCCAAAGCCATTGTCACCTCCGATGAAATGCTTCAAACGGTGAACCAACTCAAACGATAAGGTAGGATAATGCTACTCATCATTCCTCTCATTGCGGCGATTATCTTGGTGTGGACGGTGGATGCGATTTATTTTTCAGACACCGAACCTAAAAAGCGCGTAGAGCGCCCCAAAGAAAAAGAGTCGCATGAGCGGGCGCAACGCTATTTGGAGCAGCATATTCACAAAAAAGAAACCCCTTAGGGCCACTGTGCTAAAATCCCCTTTTTCCTTGTAATATGCCTTACATGTAAAGGCAAAGCACCAAGGGTGCGCGAGCCTTCTGCGCACGTGCTTAGCGTCAGTGTAGTTTTTGAAGCTTTGCTTCCAAAACGTATTAAAGAGTTCTGTTAGAACTCTACTTAAGGGGTTGCGTGCGGTTTGGTAGCGTTGTAAAGCTGACGGTTCCTGTGATGATGGGGTACATTCCTTTGGGGATGGCCTTTGGGTTACTGGCCTCGTCGATGCTGATTCCTTGGTATTATGCCTTTGCTATGAGCATGTTAATTTACGCGGGCTCGGGGCAGTTTTTGGCTTTGACTCTCTTTGCGGCCCATGCGACGCTCTTGGAGATTGGCGTAGCCACTTTTTTGCTTAACTTGCGCCACTTTTTTTACGGACTTTCTATGATTGGTGCGTTTGAAGGGATGGGCAAAGGGAAGCATTACCTCATTTATGGCCTCACGGATGAAACCTTTGCTTTGCTAAAAACCGCATCCATGTCTCCACAAAACCGTGAAAAAACCTACCTGCAAATTACCGCGCTCAATCAGTTTTATTGGGTGCTTGGAACGGTGATTGGGGCGGTTTTGGGGAATGTTGTTCCGTTTAATTACACGGGTATTGAGTTTTCGTTGACCGCCTTGTTTGTGGTGCTTTCCATTGAACTCTACCGTAAACAGCCTAGCCCTAAACCGCTCATGGTAGCACTGCTGATTGGGATGGCGGGCATGGTGATTTTACCCAGTTCTAAGATGCTTATTTTCTCCCTTGCACTGGCTGCGGCACTGCTCATTGGGCTTAGGGGGTGGATTGATGAGTGAGATGTACTTGCTACAAGGCATTGTCCTTGCTGTCCTTGCCACCTACGCGACGCGCATTTTGCCTTTTTTGTTTTTTGCCAAGCGCGAACCTAGCCCCTTGGTGCGTTTGATTGAAAAGCACATGCCGTTGATGATTATGGTGATTTTGGTCTTTTATGCGATTCGCGATGTTCCCTTTGAGCAGTACCCCTACGGCGGGCCAGAATTGCTTGGGATTATGATAGCAGGGGGAATGCATTTGGCATTTAAAAACGCCCTCGTGAGCATCGTGGTGGCGACGGTCACATACATGGTGCTGATTCAAAATGTGTTGTAGCTTTACATGTAGGAAGGCAAATGATGAATAGTGCAACGTTAATGATTTTTATCCCCACGTTTATCGCCGTTTCGGTGACGCCTGGGATGTGCATGACCTTAGCCATGACTCTTGGGATGAGTGTGGGATTGAAGCGCACCTTGTGGATGATGGCGGGAGAACTGGTGGGCGTAGCGGTAGTGTCGGTGTGTTCAGTCGTGGGCGTAGCGGTAGTGATGGTGCGTTATCCAGAGTTTTTTACTGTGTTTAAGTGGGTTGGAGGTATCTATCTTTTTTACCTTGGAGTGCAGTTGTGGCGTTCGCGTGGAAAAATGTCCCTCAGTGCTCACAAAGGCGTGGCGCGCATTCCTCCGGTGACGCTGATGATTCAAGGCTTTGTGACCGCCGTTGCTAACCCAAAAGGGTGGGCGTTTTTCATTGCCTTACTGCCTCCTTTTATCGCGTATGAGCGTCCGATAGTTGGACAATTGGTCGTGCTTGTGGGGATGATTTTGGTGATTGAATTTTGCTCATTGTTGTTGTATGCCCTCGGGGGAAGCTCCTTGCGCGCGTTGTTACAACAAGAAGCCCACGTAAAACTTCTCAACCGTATTGCGGGTGTGTTGATGATGGGCGTGGGTGTGTGGCTAGCCCTTGGGTGATTTTTAGTGTTAGGGACAAAACAAGGATTGAGGGATTTAATCTTTCTTATACTACTTTTTTGTTAAAATGTTCCCCATTTCTTCTTTACATGTAAGGATTCTCATGAGTACAATTTCTGGAAACGTTTGGTGTTTTGGTGACAATATTGACACGGATTTAATTATCGCAGCAAGATACCTTAATACGTCTGATCCCAAAGCGTTAGCACAGCATGTGATGGAAGATGCAGATCCTGAATTTCTCTCTAAACTCCAAGCAGGAGACGTGATTGTCGCGGGAGAAAATTTTGGCTGTGGAAGCAGTCGCGAACATGCACCCATCGCACTAAAAGCCGCAGGCGTCGCCGCTATTGTGGCGAAAAGTTTTGCGCGTATTTTTTACCGCAATGCCTTTAACACGGGCTTGCCTATTTTTGAACTAGGTGACACGGAAGCCTTTAGCGAGGGAAACAAGATTAGCATCACACCTTCTAAGGGAACGATTGTTAACGATACCACGGGCAAGAGTTACCAATTTTCGCCCATTCCTCCCTTCATGCAAGAGCTCATTCAAGCGGGTGGGTTGATGGAATACGCAAAAGTGGAGCTTGCCGCTTCAAAAGGAGACCGCGCGTGAAACAGTATAAGATTGCCATTATTAAAGGAGACGGGATTGGCCCCGAGATTATCGATGAAGCCATTAAAGTCCTAGACGCCGTCTCTTCTCACGAAAACTTTGAGTTAAGTTACAGTGACTTTCTCATGGGTGGCGCCGCCATCGACGTGTTTGGCGAACCCCTTCCTGAAGAAACCGTACAAGGGTGCTTAAAAGCAGATGCGATTTTATTTGGCGCTATCGGGGGCGAAAAATGGGACACGCTTCCACGGGAAAAACGTCCCGAAACAGGGTTGTTGAATCTGCGCAAAGCCCTTGGTGTGTTTGCAAATCTACGCCCGGTGGCCGTGTATGATGAACTAGTAAACGCCAGCACGCTAAAGCCTGAAGTGCTTAAGGGTGTTGACATGATGGTCGTACGCGAACTTACAGGCGGGATTTATTTTGGCCAACCCCGCGCCAAAGAAGCAGACCGCGCGTACAACACCATGGTCTACACCAAAGAGGAGATTGTCCGCATCGCCAAAGTGGCCTTTGAAAGCGCTATGAAGCGACGCAAGCAAGTTTGTTCAGTGGACAAAGCCAATGTGTTGGAAGTGAGCCAATTGTGGCGTGAAACCGTCGAAGAAGTAGCCAAAGCATACCCCGAAGTTTCCCTCTCTCATATGTACGTGGACAATGCCGCCATGCAAATGATTCGCAATCCTAAACAATTTGACGTTATCTTAACGGGCAATATTTTTGGAGATATTTTGAGTGACGAAGCCAGTATGATAAGCGGTTCCATCGGCCTTTTACCCTCCGCTTCAGTGGGGGGACGTGTGGGATTATTCGAACCCATTCATGGTTCAGCACCCGACATCACAGGGCAAGGCATCGCCAATCCTATCGCCACCATCCTCTCCGCTGCGATGATGTTGCGGTTTGCCCTTGGAGAAGAAAGTGCGGCTGCGCGCATCGAAAAAGCAGTGCAGCAAGTCTTGGAAGAAGGCTACCGCACCAAAGACCTCTCGGCGTACGAGGCAAAAGAAGTGTGTTCAACCAGTGAAATCGGCTCCATTATCGCCAGTTACGTCTCAAAAGTATGAATACCCTTACCCTTGCTTCCGTGTATGAACTCCAAGGCCTCAAAGAAGAGGCATTGGAGATTTATAAAAAAATCTTAAAAAAAGAACCCCAAAACAAGGAAGCAAAGGTTGCTATTCGACGGTTGTGTGGGATTCGCAAAAAATACCTCGGCGTCAATGAAGAGATGAAAGGCTTTTTCATCAACATGGACACGGAGGTAGAATTTATGGAATTTGAAAGGTGGCTAGCAAAACTATGGAACTAAAAGATATGATTCTCTCAACCCTAGCAGAGCTAGACAAAGAAGTGGATGCTCCCAGAGTCGCACCCCTTGCGCCTCCTGTTGTTAAGCCTACCCCGATGCCTGAAGTGCCTTTAGCAGAACCCAAAAAAGAAGAAACCTCTTTTGTAGACGACACGCGTTTTTTGAAAAATGTCAGAGAGCGCATCTTGGTTTTGTTTGAAGGATTTCAATCTCCCAACAATAAAAACATCGAAGCCAAGGTGGACTTGACCTTAAATTTTTTAGAGTACCTTTTAGCCTCCATCGAAGAGCGCATCGAAAAAGCGGAGAAGCCTTCTGGCAAATGAGCCTTTTAACGGGACTCTCCCCTGCGCTTTTGACGCGTCTTTCCACCCTTAAACACCACCTCTTACCCCACACGTCTCGCGCCTACATAGTCGGTGGCGCGGTGCGGGATTTGTTTCTTGGAAACCCCATCAAAGACCTTGATATTGAAGTCTACGACATGACGCCAGAAGCCTTTGATGAACTCATGAAAACCCTCGGTGCCAAAGGGGTTGGGAAATCTTTTTTTGTCTACAAATACGAAGGTATCGACCTTTCTTTGCCGCGCACGGAACAAAAAACAGCCAAAGGACACCAAGGCTTTTGCGTGGAAGTGTGCCAAGAAGAACGCTTGGCGAGTTCGCGCCGTGATTTTACGATGAACGCGCTGATGGTGCATCTTTTTACCGAAGAAGTGGTTGATTTTTGGGGTGGAAGGGCAGACATCCACGCGCGCGTGATTCGCATGGTAGACCCCGCTACTTTTGCCCAAGACCCATTGCGGGTATTGCGCGGGGTGCAGTTCGCGGCGCGTTTTGGGTTTCACATTGCGCCTCAAACCCTCCAAGTGATGAGAGGGCTTAATATGTCAGAACTAAGCCAAACTCGCATTACGTGGGAACTTGAAAAGCTCTTTAGAGCCCCCTTTGTAAGTTACGGTGTACTTTACATGTACCGTCTTGGGTTTTTAAAATCCTTGCTTCACACCACTCCTTCGTGCCACACCCTTGTGGCCTTTTCGCGCGCCCTCAAAGACCACGCGCCCCATTGCCCCACGCATTTAAGACCCTATCTGTGGCTTTTTTTTGCATCTCCACTGCTTGGGTTGGACACCTCGCGGGTTTTAAGCGCTCTTGCCCTTCCGCTTCATTACCACCGCGCCCTTTTGAGGGTTCCTTTTGGGCATGAAAAGATGAGTGACTATGAGTTAGTGGAAGTAGCGTTTGAACGTCCATTAAACACATGGGTGGGCGTGTGCCGCCCTGGGTATGTGCCGCGCGCAAAGGCCCTTGGGGTGTACGAGCGGGTGTTTGATGGCGGGGTGAGTGCGCGGGAATTGTTAGCAGAAGGATTTTCGGGCAAAGCTCTTGGCGAAGAAAAACGCAAACGCATTCAAGAGCGCGCCAAAATCCTTTACATGTAAGGCGAAAAAAATACCACAATTGTATTATTTCTTAATGCACCCCTTATTTCTCCTGCGCTATACTTTGGCATTTTACCTTGAGCTGCAACGCCATTGTTGCGCGAATACACAAGGTGGGAAGGTTGTGTCATGGTTCGCTTGATACTCTTTTTATGGTGCATGAGCGGTATGGTTTATGTGGCAATGAGCGACGTGTTAGAAGAGATGCATGCGCGTGAGCAGATGCGCGTATGCATTTGGCCAGAGTATTATGGCATCTCCTATCTTGACCCACGTACCCAAACCTTGCAAGGGATTGACGTGGACTTGGCCAAAGAGTTTGGGAGGGATTTGGGGGTGGAAACCGTCTTTGTTCCCAGTTCTTTTGCGACGTTGATTGAAGATGTGCGCTCTAAACGGTGCGATATTGCCATGTTCGCCATCGGCCATACAAACGAGCGAAAAGCACACTTACTCCTTACTTCCCCGCACCTCATGAGCGATATGTACGCCATTGTCACCAAAAGCAATCGCCGTATACGCACGTGGGAAGATATCGACCAAGAAGGGGTGGTGGTGGCCGTGGCAAAAGGAACGTACCACGTAGCAGTGATGCAAGAAAAGCTTCAAAAGGCAAAGGTACTTGTTGTTAACTCCCTTCATGCAAGGGAACAAGAAGTAGAAGCGGGCAGGGCGGACGTGTTGATGACCGATTTTCCTTTTGGAAAACGCATGGTTGCGCAGCGAGAATGGGCAAGACTCATTATCCCGCCCGCGCCTTTTTACCTTACACCTTATGGGTGGGCGGTAGGAAAAGAAGAAGTGCGCTTGTGGCAGCGTGCTGAGGAATTCATCCGAACTATTCAAACAGACGGAAGGCTAGAATCGGCCGCAAAACGCCATCAACTTGACCCCATTGTTGTGCGCAAGCCTCTTCCATGAAAACATCATTGACACGCAAAAGCACCACTTTGTTTTTGGTGGCACTGCTAAGCACCCTTGCGTTGGTTGTCTTCTTGATTGCCTTAGCGCTTTCGAGCTTGCGCCAAGAAGCTATCCAAACCCATCGGCATATTGCCGCGTTGCATGCGAGCGCTTTGGAGGAGCATTTTTCCCAGATTTTACAGCAAGTTGACCACACGATTGACCGCCTTCCTTTTTTAAGCACCACTGCTCCTGGGGAAGAAAAATTGACAGCACTTTTAGAACAATTGCTTTATAACGCTCCCTATTTGCGCTCTTTGTCTTTACTGGAACTCGATGGACGCGTGATTGCAAGTTCTCACCTGCCCAATGTTAGCACCATTCTTTCTTTGAAAGTTTTTTACCTATCCCTTTTGGAGAGTCACCTGTGCTGCGCCTTGGGGCGCCTTGGAGTGGAAGAGACGTGAGTGAAGGGCGTCCTAGCAACCCTTCAACTCCCGTGCCCAGTGGAGGTATCAGTTTTATTCCTGTGTTGAAAAAAGTTTCTTTTGATGGCGCGCCGTATTTGATAATGGCAACGCTCAATACAGATTATCTTGCCAATCGGTATGATCGGGTGTTGCCGCCAGAAGAAGGGGCGATTTCTTTGTGGCGCATGGATGGCGTGCTACTTTTTTCAACCAGCCCTGATGCCCTTCTTGGTACTTTACACTATACACCCACGCACCCCAAGGATGCGGAAACCATTTATGACCACTTTATCCGCAACAAACACATGCCTTTGGATGTGATACGTCTAGGGAGCGTGATGCCTTTCGTGGTGGAAGTGAGCATGAACGAATCAATCGTATTGGGATATTGGGACAAGGAGCGCAGTAAAGTGTTGTGGGTGAGCGTGATGCTTGTGGCACTTTCTGGCTTGCTTGCCTTGGTGCTGGTGTTGCGGTATTACCGTGAAAGCCAACGCCAACGCCAACAGTTGGCTTATGAAAAACAATTTCGCATTGCCATGGAAGCCACCCAAACAGGGGTGTGGACGTGGGATTATGTAAACGACAGTATCACGTGGGACCCTCAGTGTTACGCACTTTTGGGGTATGAGCCTGATGTATTTACGCCCAGTCTTGATGCCATTAAAGCACTCACCCATCCTGAAGAATCCGTTGCAATGTTTTTGTCTATCCAAGAACAAATTATCCTCCATCAAAGCTTTTTGGTGGAGCGACGAATGCGTAGCGCTCAGGGAGCGTGGATGTGGGTTCAAGTGCGAGGCAAAGTGATTGAATTTACTCCCCAAGGAAAACCACGCTTGCTAACGGGAGTGTATATTAACGTCGATGCGCAGAAAAAAGCGGAAGAATTGCATTTGTTGGCGGTGGCTTTTGAAACCCAAGAAGCGATTTTGATTGCCGATGCGAACGAGGTGATTGTGAAGGTAAACGAAGCTTTTACACGCATTACGGGGTATTTGGAAGAAGAAGTGCTTGGCAGAACACCCCGCATGTTTAAATCAAGCCAACACGATGCCGCTTTTTACGCACAACTGTGGAAGGCGTTGCGTGAAGAAGGATTTTGGCAAGGGGAGATGTGGAACAAGCGCAAAAATGGAGAGATTTACGCAGAACATTTGACCACTACCGCTATTCGCAACGAGGCGGGGGAAGTGAACCATTATCTGGCAAATTTTAATGACATCACCACCCACAAAGTCGCGCAAAAAAAGATTCAAGACTTGGCATACCGCGACCCATTAACCCACCTTGCAAATCGCACGGTGCTGGATGAAGCCTTACAAAAAGCCCTTGCGCGTCAAGGGCAGTATGGTGCTGTTATTTTTCTTGATCTGGATTGTTTTAAAGAACTTAACGACACGTACGGACACGATGCGGGGGATATGCTCCTTATTCAAGTGGCCAACAGGCTTCAAGATGCAACGCGCCAACACGATACGGTAGCACGATTAGGCGGAGATGAGTTTGTTGTGTTGTTGGAAAATCTGGGAGAAGAGCGCGTGTATGCGATATTTCAAGCGCGCGCTATTGCACAAAAACTACTGGCTAGGCTTTGTGAACCCTATGCCCTAGCCCATGGAAACCATACGCTTGGGGTGAGTATTGGGTTTGCGCTTTTTGATGAAGGAAAAGAGCCTCAAGAAGTCTTAAAAGAGGCAGATATGGCTATGTATCAAGCCAAAGAACGCGGCCGTAAGCAAATTTTTTCTTACGAAAAGGAGGGTTTGTGAGGGCTTACATGTAAAGAAATTGCGTTACATGTAAAGAATATTTTTACATAAAATGTGTAAATAATTACCATACTTTATGCTATTAATTTACATTAAAGATTTCTTCAGTATACTTAAAGCACGGTTTTTTTAACCATACTATGCGCAAAAGCGCTCTGTAAAATCCCCCTAACCCTTACTAAGGAGACCAGTGCAAGAAGAACACACGTTAGAATTTCGCAATCCCAAACTTAGTGACAGCCCTCAGCTTTTTTCCCTCGTAACGCGTTCCAAACCCCTTGATGTAAACTCTCGGTATGTCTACATGTTGGTTGCGAGTCATTTTCAAACCACCAGTATTGTCGCGACACAGGGCGAAAAGGTCGTAGGATTCGTGAGTGGCTACACCCTTCCCCAAAGCCCACAAACACTCTTTGTCTGGCAAGTGGCGGTAGATGAGAGTACGCGAGGACGCGGTTTAGCGGTGCAAATGATTGAACATTTGCTAACACAACTACCAATGGTTCGCCAGATACACACGACGATTACCCCTTCCAATGTTCCCTCGCGCCGTCTTTTTGAGAGAATCGCCGCCAAACTTGATGCGCCAATACGCAGTGAGCGTGGCTTTGAATGTACGCTTTTTGGCGAGGATGCCCACGAAGAAGAGTTGTTGTATGTCATCGGACCATTACATGTAAAGGAAAAACTATGAGAGTATTTGAAAATTATGAGTCAGAAGTACGCGGGTATATCCGCTCGTTCCCTACCATCTTTAAAAGCGCCAAAGGTGCCATCTTAACCGACGAAAGTGGCGACACCTTTATCGACTTTTTTGCAGGGGCTGGAACCCTTAACTACGGTCACAACAACGAACACATCTCTAAAGCACTCATTGAATATTTGCAAGAAGATGGGATTGTGCACGGACTTGACATGGCAACCAGTGCCAAAAAAGCGTTTATTCAAACCTTTCAAGATTTGATTTTAAAACCAAGAAGTTTAGACTATGTGATGCAATTTACGGGCCCAACGGGTACCAACGCGGTTGAAACAGCGCTCAAACTTGCGCGCTTGGTTAAAAAACGCAGCAACGTCGTTGCCTTCACTAACGGCTACCATGGCCTTTCTCAAGGCGCCCTAGCAGTTACTGGAAACAATGAGTACCGCGATGAGAGTTATATTAGCCGTACTAATGCCGCGTTTATGCCCTTTGATGGCTACCTTGGCGACATGAACACCTTGGAGATTTTCCGCAAATACTTAAGCGATGGCAGTAGCGGACTCGACACGCCAGCAGCGGTGATTTTAGAAACCGTGCAAGGAGAAGGCGGCATCAATGTCGCGTCGAAAGCGTGGCTTCAAGAGCTTGAGAGTATTTGTCATGAATACGACATTTTACTCATTGTGGATGACATTCAAGTGGGAAATGGACGCACGGGAGAGTTTTTTAGCTTTGAATTTGCAGGTATTAAGCCAGATATTATTACACTTTCCAAATCCATCGGCGGCGGACTTCCCATGGCGATGGTGCTTTTTAAACCCGAACTTGACCAGTGGAAACCCGGTGAGCACACGGGCACCTTTCGGGGCAATAACCTCGCCTTTGTGGCGTCGCGCGTGGCGATGGAACAGTACTGGAACAGCGATGATTTGTCCAATGCGGTCAAGTATAAAGAAGAGATTTTAAAGAAACGCCTTGAGGCTATTGCGCAAAAATACCCTGAGTATACCTTTGCCATCCGTGGGCGTGGGCTTGTGTATGGGTTTGAGATTAAAAATGACCCTACTATTGCAGGGGAGATTTCAGCGAAGGCGTTTGAGCATAAGTTGATTATTGAAACAGCAGGTTCAAACAACCAAGTGGTAAAATTCTTGCCCCCCTTACTCATCGACGAAGCCACGCTTTTGGAAGGGTTAGACCGTCTTGAAACGGCGATTGATGAAGTATTTGCGCAAAAAAAAGAACGCTTAAGCACCCAATACTAAAGGAAAACCATGTTAGTACGCGACATAAAGACGATTATAGGCACAGACAAAGAAGTGCACGCCAACGAAGGGCAGTGGACGAGCAGACGGATGTTGCTTAAAAAAGACGGGATGGGATTCTCCTTTCACGAGACCATCATTCGCAAAAATACTAAAACCCACATTCACTACAAAAATCACCTCGAAGCGGTGTATTGCGTGGGCGGCAATGGAGAGATTGAAGATTTGACGACAGGGGAACGGCATAAAATCTATGATGGCATCATGTATGCATTAAACGCCCATGATGAACATAACTTGTACGGTGGTACGGAAGACATGCGGCTCATTTGTGTGTTTAACCCGCCTATTGTTGGCACAGAAAATCACGACGGAGACGGGGTGTACCCGCTCTTGGATGATGCATAAAGGAAAGGTTTGAAACGAACGATCGTCAGTAAATTTGGAGGAAGTTCTGTTGAAAATGCGGGGCAGATAGAAAAGGTTAAAAATATCATTGGTGATAGTAAAAACAGAAAATTTGTGGTGGTCTCTGCCCCTGGTAGGGATGAGACCCATCGCCAAAAGATTACCGATCACTTGCTTAATGTGGCCACTTCGGGGGAGCATTTAACCAAGTATGTAAGCGTAGCCCAAAGCAAAAAGGCCATTGTCGAAAAATTTGCCTCTTTGCTTAAAGGCTTAGGGCTTAAAGATGAGGGTTTGCTCAAAAATGTGGAAGAGGATTTTAACACCTCGCTTAAAGGTGACGCCAGAAGTGCTTTTTTGGCGTCACGCGGTGAGCATTACACTGCAAAAATCGTCGCCGCGTATTTGAACAAAAGTGGCATCGCCGCAACCGTGTGTCTCCCCGAAGAGATAGGATTTGTCGTGAGCGATGAGATACTCTGCGCCAAAGTCTTGCCTGAAACTTACGCCAATCTGGCAAAACTAAAAGAAAAAGAAGCCGTGTGCGTGATTCCTGGGTTTTATGGTGTTACAAAAGCAGGAGAGATCGCGGTGCTTTCCCGTGGGGGTTCGGATTTAACGGGGGGTGAGGTGGCCTATGCTGTGGGAGCGAGCTTGTATGAAAACTGGAGCGACGTGGATGGGGTGTACGAAGTAGACCCACGTATTGTTAAAACAAGTGACGTGATTCCCCGCCTTACTTTTAAAGAGATTCGCTTGCTTGCCTCAAAAGGGTTTAACGTGTTTCACTTTGATGCTATGAATAATTGTAAAAAAAGCAATATTCCCATCACGATTCGCAACACCAACCGCCCTTCTTCTGTGGGCACGATGATTTTAAACGAACGGGTGCCTGAAGAAGATGTGGTGGGGATTGCAAAGCTTGACCACATGGCATATATTTATCTAGAAAAAGAGGGACTTGGCGAAACCATAGGGTTTACCGAATGCTTGCTGAGTATTTTTAATCAATACGGCATTAAAACGTACCATTATCCTACAGACAAAGATGACATTGCAGTGTTGATTAAAAAGGAAGATTTAGCAGGCAATATCAATAACTTGCGTTCCGACATTGAAGCACAGCTTTCGCCTAGCAGTCTTGAGGTGGTGTATGATGTTGCGATTTTAAGTTTAGTAGGGATTGGGATGAAATATAACTCGTCGGTGATTGCCGATGCGGTATGGACCCTTAAAAATAATCATATCGATATTGAAATGCTTGACCATGGGCCTGCAAAAATTTCGTTTCATATTGGGATTGCCCAGCAGCACGCGAACAGAGCGTTAGAGTTGTTGTATGAAAAGTTGATTTTAAAGAAGTAGAAAGAGGAATCCAAAGGCGCAAGCGCCTTTGGAGAAGGAGACTAGAGAGCGGTTACGTTCTCTGCTTGAGGACCTTTTTGTCCTTGTCCGATTTCAAATGTTACTTTTTGACCTTCGTCTAGGCTAACGCGACCAAAACCAGTGTTGTTTACTTGGCGAAAGTGTACGAATACATCTTTGCTTCCATCTTCTGGTTGGATAAATCCAAAACCTTTGTCGTTGTTAAACCATTTAACGGTTCCGTTATGTAGAGTTGCCATGGCAATTCCTTTGGGTAAAATACACCCCATTGCTGGTGGTGGTCGAAATATATTGTGAAGTATTCTTAGGGTGAATTTACTCTGCTAACGGAAGGTCACACAGATAGATAAACCAAGATGGAACTCACACTCATCTTTCAAACGCTGTATCATATCTGAAAAATAGGGAAAGCGCAAGGGATTTGTGAAGGGAAGGTACATTTTGTTATGATGGGTTAAAACACAGGAGGAAAAAATGAAAGTTGAACGCAAAGAATATGAAAAAGAAAAAGAGGCGATTATGGAAGAGATTGCAGAAGTATTTCACAACCGTATGCGTATCTTTACGTGGGATGTTCCTGAAAACGATGGGGACACAGCAGCAGGATTTATTCTCAAAGCCATGCAAGAGGGCATTGATGCTCTCAAAGAGGCGCAAAAGCAAAAATCCTAACCCCTTACTAGACGCACTATTTTGCCTCAATTCTAGGGTTATTTAAGTCCCTTTTTTGTACCATTGGTCGAAATTTTGACACACAAAGGAGTGACCATGGAGACCCTTGAGGCAATCGTTTCAAGTATTTCTTCTTTTGTGTGGGGCGTTCCAATGCTTACCTTATTAGTGGGTACGGGGATTTACCTCACCATTCGACTAAAGTTTATGCAATTTTGGGCCTTGCCCCATGCCCTTAGGATGATTTTTGCCAAAGAAGAGGGAGCAAAAGGGGAGATTAGCCATTTTGCAGCGCTCATGACGGCCCTAGCGGCCACGGTGGGGATTGGAAATATTGTGGGTGTGGCAACAGCGATTACCTTGGGCGGACCAGGCGCTGTGTTTTGGATGTGGCTCACAGGATTGGTGGGGATGGCGACGAAGTATTCTGAAGCCGTACTGGCGGTAAAATACCGTAAAGAAGGCGCGCTTGGCTTTAAAGGTGGTCCGATGTACTATCTGACCTACGGCGCGAAACTTCCTTGGCTTGGAACAGCCTTTGCGTTTTTTACGGCGTGTGCGGCTTTTGGAATTGGAAACATGACCCAATCTAACGCGGTGGCGGAAGTGTTGTATTCGCAGTTGGGTGTGGCGCACTGGATTTCTGGATTGCTATTACTTACATTAACTGCGTTGGTAATTTTGGGCGGGATTCGCTCCATCGGTCGGTTTACGTCCTTCTTGGTGCCTTTTATGATTGTGGCATATGTGTTTTTTGCGTTGATTATCATTGGCACTAATCTTGACCAAGTCGGCGGTGCTTTTGGGTTGATTTTTTACCATGCTTTTGAGCCTATCGCAGCGGGTGGCGGGTTTGCGGGAGCGACCATCGCCGCGGCCATTCGCTTTGGGATTGCCCGTGGGGTTTTCTCTAACGAATCAGGTCTTGGTTCCGCACCCATCGCAGCAGCCGCTGCAAAAACCAATGACCCCGTAAAGCAAGCCCTTGTTTCGATGACCCAAACGTTTATCGACACCTTGGTGGTGTGTACGATGACGGCACTCATTATTTTGATGTCGCCATTTTGGCAAGAAGGGGTGAGCGCGGGACAGCTTACCATGCTCAGTTTTGGCCATCACCTTGGGGATGTGGGTGTATTTGTGGTGAGTGTGGCGACGGTGTTGTTTGCGTACTCGACCATTTTGGGGTGGAGTTATTATGGTGAAAAAGCCTTTGAATTTTTACTTGGAGAGCGCCGTGTGCGGTTGTACCGAGTGCTTTTTATTGCAGGCGTGATGGTAGGGGCGATGCTGAAGCTGGAATTTGTCTGGAATTTTTCCGACATGATGAACGGCCTCATGGCTATTCCAAACTTGATTGCCTTGTTGATGCTGTCCAATGTAGTCGCGGGCGAAACAACGCGGTATTTTAAGGCCAAATAGCCTTACATGTAAAGGAAAAATGTGTTTCGACTCCTCTTTGCCCTTTTTGCTACCCTTGTCATCATCGGGATGAATGCGTACGTGTACACCCGATTTTTGAAGCGGATTGACCTGTTTGCGCCGATTCAGTCGGTACTCAAATGGGGCATGGTAGGCGTGGTTGGGCTAGAGATGCTGTTTCTTCTTACTTTACGGCACGACACCCTAACCTCCGAAGTCTTTTTTGTGATAGCGGGGTTTATTGGAGCGTCGTTCATGCTTTTTTGTGTGGCCATCGTGTACGATTTGGTGCATTTGCCCTTGATGCGCGTGCGCTACGATGCGTCGCGTCGCATGATGTTAAAGGGCATTTTAGATGTGACCATGCTTATTTTGGCCCTTTCTTACCTGGTGCGTGGGTTCATGGGTGGTTTGTCTTCGCCCAAAATCACCGAAGTGACCGTGCGTCTTAAGGGTTTGGAAGCCCCGCTTGAAGTGGTACAGTTGAGTGATGTGCACATCGGCAAGGTGTTAGGCAAAGCATTTTTAGAAGAGATTGTACACAGTGTCAACGCGTTGGATGCGGACATCGTGGTGATTACGGGAGATTTGGTGGACTTGGAAGTGGAAAGCATCGGCGACGCGTTGGACCCTTTGCTGGAGATTCGCAGTAAACTAGGTGTCTATTTTGTGCCAGGAAATCACGAGTATTTTCACGGAGTAGAGGCTATTTTGACCCATTTGGAATCCTTACATGTAAGGATTTTGGGCAACACCCATGTGCAAGTGGGCGGGATTAATCTTGCGGGTGTGTACGACGTGATGGCAAGTCGCATGAATCACCCGTTGGTGCCTGACATCACTGCCGCGCTTGCGGGACATAACCCTGACTTGCCTACAGTGTTGCTGGCCCATCAACCCAAATATGTCACGCACTTAAAAGGTGATGAGCCCATCGACCTTGTACTCTGCGGCCACACCCATGCGGGGCAGATTTTTCCTTTTGGGTTGTTGGTATTACTAGATCAGCCTTATTTGTACGGATTGTATCAGCACACCCCGCGCACGCAAGTGTTTGTGAGCAGCGGGGCAGGGTTTTGGGGGCCGCCTGTGCGCGTCATGGCTCCTTCGGAAATTGTCAAATTATCATTAAGGTCATAACATGAAACCCCATTACACTTCACTGCTCTCGCGCTGGTTTGGCGTTTTTGCTGCCACGCATTTTCCCAAGCCGTTGCAAACCCTCATTAACCGCGCGTATGTGTGGGCGTTTAAACTGGACATGGGCGATTTTTTGGCACCCAGTGCGTACGTTAGCCTTACCCGTCTTTTTACGCGTTCGTTGGTGCGACCACGCCATTTGGAGGGCGACAAGGGGTGTTACATTAGCCCGTGTGATGCAAAGGTGAGTGCGTGCGGACACATTGCGCACGGGATGGCGTTGCAGATTAAAGGGATGGAGTACTCGGTGGGAAAACTCCTCGGTGAATACGTGCCTAAACACTACGCAAAGGCCTTAGAAGGCGGAGAATTTTTTAACCTTTACCTCTCCCCCAGAGACTACCACCGTTACCATGCCCCGTGCCACATGAAGGTACTTGAAGCCCACCATATCCCTGGTAAACTCTACCCCGTGAACTTTACGTGGCTCAAAAAACAGCCGCGACTTTTTTGCGAAAATGAACGGGTAGTACTCGTGTGCGAAGATGCCTTTGGGGAGCGTTTTTACATGGTGTTTGTGGGTGCATTAAATGTGGGAAAAATGCGCTTTGAGTTTGATGAACGCATCCAAACCAACGCCAAAGAGGCGACGCACACCTTTTACATGTACGAAGGATTGTGGCTTGAAAAAGGGGCGGAACTTGGCTTTTTTGAAATGGGCTCGACCATCGTGCTATTGTTTGAAAACCCCCACCTTGCTTTAGGAAAATTTGAAGGTCAGCAGGTGCGTTTTGGTGAGCTGTTGGCCTGCCGATAAGGCTATTTTTTGCGGGCATTTTTGCTATAAAAAACACAATTGTTCCAGAAAATATGCCCGTTAAATACACTTTTCATTAATCTTCTGTATAATAAATTTCTTTTAGATTTATTTTGAAAGTATTATTTTATATTCTCCCTTACATGTAAGGAGTATAAGCTGTTTGGTTGCTACATTTATCAGGAGGTGTGCCTTGATTAAGATTGCTATTGTGGACGATGAGCAGGGAATTCTAGACATGATTGAAAAGTATTTGCTACGCGTTGGGGAGTATGAGGTGCACACTTTTTCCAACCCTCTTGTCGCGCTTTTGGCATTGAATGAGAGCTATGATGTGGTGCTTTTGGACATCATGATGCCACAAATGAACGGTTTGGATGTGTTGATTCAGATTCAAGAAAAACACCTTGGCGTGAAGGTCATCATGATGACGGCGTATTCAACCCTTGATAAAGTGCTAAAGTCACACCAAGAAGGGGCGACGCACTATATCATGAAGCCTTTTTCCTCACTTAAAGATTTGGAAGCAAGAATTAAAGAGGTGTTGTGAAGCCTTTGAGTAAGCTAGCGATTTTGCTAGTAACTGTGTGTTTTATAGTAAGTGTTTTGTGGCTGGTGTATGGGCTAATGGAAATCTGGAAGGGCGAACGTGTCCATGCTGTATTGCACCAACAGGTGGAGCGATTTGAAAAAAATTGGAACACCGCCAACCAACTTCACCACCAGCAAGCCACCGCCGCCTTTGCTTTTTTTGATACCTTTGCTGACAAAGAAGCGGCATTTTCTTTGCTGAAGAAGGCGGGTCGCAAGGTGGCTGTAACGGAACTTGAAACACCTTTTTCTCCCGTGGCGGCGTTACTAAGGGCATTGGATATGACACACATTGAATACATCTTCGACGTGGATTTTTCCTCTAGGCTTCCTTTTTACCTTCACACCCTGAGTCCCAAAGGGCTTTTGCTAGAGCATTTTTTCCCTTTAAGCGCCACCGAGGGTGTGGTGTTGTCTGTTTCGGCTGTGCATTTGCTTGCCCGCCTTGAAGAGCAAGATGATGGTGCCTACGCGTTTTATCTGCCTTCCACTGCGGCTTCTGTGCCCTCGGCCTTGCTTGCGGGCTATGGCGTGTTGGGAGGGGATGGGTTTTCGGAACAACACTTCCTTTCGCTCTCTCTTAAAGAACGCCAAGTGATGCTGCAAGATTTTGCCCAAGGAAAAGAAGTCTATCACGCCATCACGCAACGCGAAACTGCTAAAATTGCCCTATTTGTCCCTATTTTTTCTCACGCCCAAGAAGGCATCGGGGCGTATGTGGCCCAGATGAAAACCAATAGCGAGATTGAGCACATCGATCTTTTTTTCCAACGCCATTATTTTTTGATGGTATTGTTGCTGTTCGTGACGGTGGTGTTTGGGTATTGGATGTGGCAAAAAAGAACAGAATTTGAGTACCTCAACGAAGTACTTATGGTTGAAAAAGAAAACACTGAATCCCTTATTGACCATGCAGAATGTGGGATTGCAAGCGTGAATGCCCACGGGGTGATTGAGCGGTTTAATCAAAAATTTGCTGACATTATGCAAATGGACCGTATGGAGCTTGTGAATGAAAATTTTCTCAAGCTTTTGGGTGAGCGTCAAACCAAAGAGTTGCAGCGCATTGTACAGCGACGTGGGCGGGGAAGTTTCGTGCACGCATTTAAAAATCCCAAAGGAAGAAGCATAGAAATCGATTCCTTGGTCTCTTTCTTGCCTAAGCGAAAAAGCTTTACGTTTATTGTGATGTCGCGTGAGGAAAAGCGTGCCTTGGAAAAAGCTCTTAAGCGCCTGCACTTGTATTTTAATCACTCAGACCTTGGGCATATTGTCTTGAATGAACTAGGCTACATTACAGATGTAAATGTTGCTTTGTGTGAAGTAACGTGGTTTTCGCGCGAGGAGCTGATTGGCAAAAGCATGAAAGCATTTTTTGCTTCAGAGGGGTTGTATGAAAACTGGAAAGAGACCTATCTTGATGCGAGCCAAGTGCAAGGGGTAAGCGGGATCGAGTACCGCATGCGACGCAAAAACGGCACTATTTTTTGGGTGGAAATGTTTGGCAATAGCTTTATGGACGGAGAATATCGTCAGAGTGTTTGGAGTATTCGCGACATCACAGCGAGGGTGAATTCGCGCAATGTCATCGAGCGGCTCAACAAGCAACTCCAAGAGCAATTTGTGGAAATCGAAACGATTTTGGATGTCATCCCCATGCCCATCTTCATCAAAGATAAAACCTTTCGCTACAAAGGGTGCAATGCCGCCTTTTGCCAATTTTTTTCCATCGAAAAAGAAGCGATGGTAGGTAAGCGGGTGGAAGAGGTTTTTGCCAATGAATTGGCACTGCTTTCTGTGGAAAAAGACGCGAGCATGGCAAACCTTGCGTACCAAAAATACCACGCCTTTTATATTGCTCCTGACACGCAAGAGCAAAAAGTGTTGGAATTTCATAAAAAAGCCATTTACAAAGAAGGGGAGTTTGAAGGTTTCGTGGGCGTAATCGTAGACATTACTAGCAAAGAAAAACAAAAAGAGATACTCGAAAAACAGATTCGCTTTGAGGTGGAAAAAAATATTCGGATTTTCAAACAACACCAAGAAGAGCAAATCAAGGAGGCAAAGTTTAGCTCTATTGGAAAAATGGCTGCAGGCATCACTCACGAAATCAACACGCCCCTCACCTACGTCAAGGGCAACATGGAGATGTTGCAAGCAGACATTGAGCGCATCGACAACGCCCCGTTACGCCAGTCCATGAACGCAGATGCGCAGGTGATTTTGGAAGGGCTTAGTCGGATTGCCAATATCATCGAGTCCATGCGAAAAGCTTCCCAAAAAAGTACGGAAGAAAAAGAGGTGGTCAATATTTATGCCACTCTCGTGAGCGCGCTTACCCTTTCTTACAGCCGCGCCCACCATGTGGTACCCATCATTCTTAACGAGCAGCCCTTTCATCTTAATGTGTCAAAAGAGACCCTTGTGGCCAACGCTTTTGTGCAAAAACAACGCATCGAGCAAGTGTGGGTTATCATCATCAGCAATGCACTTGATGAGCTTGTGAAGATGGATTCTTTTGATGCGCGTCAGTTTCACATTTGTGTTTTTGAAAAAGGGGCGTTCGTTCATGTACGGTTTCAAGACAATGCAGGAGGTATTGATCCTGCGATTTTGCCCACGCTTTTTGAACCCTTTGTAAGCACCAAAGAGAGTTCAGGAATGGGGATTGGACTTAATATCGCACAAAAAATTGTCACCGACCAAGGGGGTGAGATTAGAGCGCACAACGAAAATGGCGGGGCCGTGTTTGAAGTGATTTTGCCCAAAGAGGAGTATGTGTGAAGGAAGCCTTTTACAAAACCATTTATACTACCATGAAAGAGGGGTTGTATGTGTTTGACGCCCAAGGAAAAATCTTACATGTAAACCCTGCAACCTTAAAAATACTGGGCTTTAGTGAAGCAGAAATGCTAGGAAAAGTAGGCCATGAACTCTTTCATGAACATGCTTTTAATGAGCACATGCCCAAAGAAGAATGCCCTATTTTCAAAGCCCAACAGCGGGGGGTGTCCTATTTTGGCGAAGAGGTGTTTCGCACCAAACAAGGAAACCACATCACCGCGGAAGTCTCTTGCACACCCTTGCTGGATGAGACGGGTTCTTTTGGGTATTTGGTCTTGTTTCGTGATATTTCCAAACGCAAACAGATTGAAGAAGAGGTCATGGTGCTCTCGCGGGTGGTTAAGGAGATGCAAGATGCGGTGGCGGTGCGAGACATGGATTTGCGCATCATTACGGCCAATGAAGCTTTCTTGCATGTAGTGGAAAAAGAGTCCTTAGAGGAGGTTACAGGAAAGACAGAGGCACAGGTGTTGGGGGTTGATGAAGAAAGCCCTGTAGTGCGCCAGTGCATGGAGCACGAACGTCTTGCCCAACACCTTCCTGCGGGGGAATCCGTGACCCATGAAAAGGCGGTCACCTTTGCTAATGGCGAGTCCCGTGTTTACAAGGTGCGCAAATTCCCTATTCATTCGCAATGCGGTGCGTTTATTGCCACAGTGAGTATCGGGACAGACATCACAACCCAGCGCGAATACGAAGAGACGCTCAAAGAAAAAATCTCCCAAGAGGCGCAAAAGCGCACCGAACACCAAGCTTTTTTCAACAAGATTTTTGAAACAGCCAATCTGGGCATTTGCCTTACCAATACAGAAGGTCGGTTTGTTGTAGTAAATCCTGCGTATTGCAAAATCTACGGTTATACTGAGGCTGAATTAATCGGAGAGCACTTTACAAAAGTGGTGCCACCAGAACAGCACGAAGCAATGAACGCTTTGCACGACGCGTTTATCGCAGGAGAAACAACAGAAATCCCTTATGAGTGGGACGTGCTTGGTAAAGGAGGGAAAGAGATTCATGTTGTTGCAACGGCGGGCATTCTTGAACATATTGTGGGTGGGCCTTATAAAATCACCACCATTACAGACATGACCGACGTGCACAAGGAGCGGGTATTACAAAAGCACCAAGAAGCACTGCTGATTCAACAAAGCAAGCTGGCTTCCATGGGGGAAATGCTAGGTGCCATCGCGCACCAGTGGCGCCAACCGCTCAATGTGATTAACTGCACCACCTTGGACATGCGCCTTAAAAAACAGATGGGATTGCTAGACGATGCGTATTTTAATGAAGCCATCGCGGAACTTAGCCATATGACCCAGTCTATGAGTCGGACCATTGATGATTTTATGAATTTTTTCAAACCGAGCAAACAAAAAAAGGACTTTTCACTGCGCGAATGCGTGGAGTATGCGAACAATATTTTATTGCCACAATTAAACGCCCATGGCATTTGTGTGCACAACGAAGTGCCCAAAGAGGCGATGGTATACGGGACGATGGGGGAGCTTGAACAGGTGATTTTAAACCTTCTTTCCAATGCCCGCGATGCCTTTGAGGACAAAGAGGTGCCTGAGAAAACCATCCGTTTTTACACGAATGCTTTGGAGGGGGGTGATTTGGAATTGGTAGTGGAAGATACGGCGGGCGGGATTGATGAAGCCTTGATTGGCAAAATCTTCGACCCCTACTTTACCACCAAGGGAGACAAGCAAGGCACAGGCATTGGATTGTACATGTGTACGACCATCATCGAAAAGACATTTAATGGGACGATTCGCGCGGTGAATTGGTATAATGATGCCGCTATTGGCACAAGAATACTCTTGCGCTTCCCTACAAAGGAACAACAATGACACAAATTGAAGCTATCAAACACTACGCCAAAGATTTGAGCGTATTGTACGCAGAAGACGACATGCAAACGCAAAAGGCGATGAAAAGCATCTTAGCGGCATTTTTCAAACACGTATATGTTGCCAACGATGGGCAAGAGGGCGCGGAGCTTTTTAAAAATCACCATCCAGATATGGTGCTTTCTGACATCACTATGCCCCACGTCAATGGCCTTGAGATGGTGCGCGTTATTCGTGGCATAGACCAAGAAATTCCGGTGATGATTATCACCGCATACAGCGACACGAGCTACTTGTTGGACTCTATCTTTTTGGGAATCGACCGTTACGTTACCAAGCCCCTTAACGAAGAAGAATTTTTCAAAAACCTTCTTGTATTGCTCAAAGGCATTCATCAAAAACGCGAAGCCCTTGCCTACCAAAAAGCCCGTACTCAAGCCCAGATTAATGAAGCCGCTTTGGGCGCTTTAAAGGAAACAGCCGACATTTATCCTTCTCCCACCTTTGTGTTTGATGAGGCGAAAAAACTGATGTTTCTCAACAACAGCGCCAGTAAAATGTTTAGCCAAGAAGAGTTAAGTTCTTTGCTTGAAGATGCGTGCGTGGATGGGTTTGTGGTTAAAAAACAAGGCTTCATGGAAAGCATTCATGAGGCGAGCCCCGCAGGCCATAAAGACCAAAAAATCATCCTCAAAACCAACGGTGCTACGCGTATTTTTTTATTAAACAAAGCACAATTGCGCCCCAGTGAACACCCTCTGACACTCTTTAGCCTTACGGACATCACGCGGGTGGAGTATGAAAAACAAAAAAGCCAAAACCTCTCGGCCTACTTGCACGACGTGTTGCGCCAAGCGCGCAAAGAGCCTCTTGCACAGCCTACCGTAGCGCCGCAAACGTCGTTACCTAAAGCACCGCCAAGCTACGAACACATGCGCTTAAGCGCCATGCATGCGGTGCACAAAGAAAGCGCGCAAGAGTACATTGCCAGTTTGAGCAGTGAAGTGATGGACGAGCTTCAAGAGATGGAAGAGCTTGAAAAAGAGATGGGCGAAACTTTTATGGAGCTTGAAGAGCACTTTAATCTTTCTTCGTTGCATTCGGTGGCGCGCCATTTTCAGCGTTATGGAAAGATGATCGGGTATTTGATGGACTTTGCCGATGTGGCGTACAGCTTACACAATCTCTCGGAGTTTTTACTAGGCCTCATGAGTGCGGAGTTTAACCAACAAAAGATGCTGATTTTACTCCAAGCAGTGAGTGAGGATTTGGCTAATTGGCGCCAAACGATTTTTGTCAATCAAGCAACTAACGATATCCACTACCTCGATGCTTCTTTACTCAGTTCGTGTTTGCAGATTAAAATGGACTTTGGGGAGGGCGAGGCAGAAGGTGAAGAGTTGGAGTTGTTTTAATGCACCTTGAATCCTTGCAACACCTCACGAAAACCTTGCGGTTGTTGTACGTGGAAGATGACCTTGAAATCGCCGCGCGCCTCTCTTCGATTTTACGCGCCTTGTTTCAAGAAGTCTTACATGTAAAGGATGGAGAAGAGGGGTTGAGGGCGTACGAAACCTTTGCGCCTCATCTCATTCTCTCAGACATTTCTATGCCAAAGATGAACGGGCTTGCCCTGTGCGAAGCCATCAAAGCGCGCAATCCCGCCCAACGCTTCATCTTTTCTACCGCCCACAGCGAAAGCCAACTGCTCATGCAAGCCATCGCGCTTAATGTGGACGGGTACGTGTTAAAGCCCATCGACCACGGGCAGTTTTTGGCCCTTTTGAAAAAGGTATGCACGGAGATTCATCGGGAACTTGACCAGCGTTTTTACCACGCGCAACTAGAGTTACATGTAAAGGAAAAAACGCAAGAAATCGAGGCTACCAATGTTAAATTATTGGAACTTAACCACGAGATTCAGCGCACTTTGGAGAGTACGATTTTATCTCTAGGCGGTATGGCAGAGTCGCGCTCGTATGAAACGGGTTTACATGTACAGCGGGTTGCGGCATATACGGAGTTTCTTGCCAAGGAATTGGGACTTTCGCAAACCGAAGTGGACACTTTGCGCATCGTTTCGCCCATGCATGACATCGGAAAAATCGCCATCGAAGACCACATCTTAAAAAAACCCGGCAAACTAAGCGAAGCAGAATATGTCCGCATGAAAGAGCATGCGCGGTTGGGCTATGAGATGTTGCAAGATTCTAGCCTTCCACTGTTTCGGCACGCCGCCATTGTGGCGTACGAGCACCACGAAAAGTTCAACGGCAAAGGTTACCCGCGAGGGCTAAAGGGAGAAGAGATTCATATTTTTGGGCGCATTATGGCCTTTGCGGATGTGTTTGACGCGCTCATTAGTGAGCGGGTGTACAAAAAACCGTGGCCTATTGCGCAGATAAAAACGTTTGTACAAGAAGAAGCGGGAGCCCATTTTGACCCCGACATTGTGCGTATTTTTTTGCGCCACTTAGACTTTTTTACCCACACTAACCTGCGTTTGAAAGACACTGCCCAAACCCTTTACATGTAAGGGTTTTTTGAGCATCATAGATAAAGCAACTGACCACAAAGGACAACAGAAAATGTATGAGATTGTACGAAAAGAGCTTTTAGCCCCTGGGATTATTTCTATGGATATTCACGCGCCACTTTTGGCCGCACGCGCCATGCCGGGGCAATTTTTGATTGTAAAGATGGACGAATTTGGCGAACGCATTCCCCTTACCGTGTGCGATGAAGACAAGGAAAAAGGCACCATTACTATCGTGTTTATGAGCATCGGCGAGAGCACACAACGGATGGCCGCCTTGGAAGTGGGCGACACTTTTAGCGACGTGGTAGGCCCTCTTGGGCGCATGAGTGAGTTTATCCACATGGACAAGGCGCGTTTAGGCAAAGAGCGCGTGGTGTTTATCGCCGGAGGTGTGGGTACCGCGCCTGTGTACCCACAAGTGAAATGGTTTGTAAACCAAGGGTTGGAAGTGGATGTCATCATCGGCGCGCGCGCTCATGAACTAGTGATTTTAGAAGAAGCTTTTCGCGCGTTGACCCCCAACGTGCATGTGTGTACCGATGATGGTTCGTACGGATTTCATGGCAACGTGACCCAGCTTTTAGAGTATTTGATGGTCGAAAAACAAAAACCTTTTACCCACATGGTTGCCATCGGTCCGATGATTATGATGAAATTTGCCACCGTGATGGCCAAAAAACTAGGCCTTGATGCCACGGTGAGTATGAACCCATTGATGGTAGATGGTACGGGCATGTGCGGGGCTTGTCGGGTCATGATAGACGGCCACGTCAAATTTGCCTGCGTGGATGGACCAGAATTTGATGGGCACAAGGTGGACTTTGACGAAGCCCAACGACGGTTGCGCCTTAAAGCGGAAGACAAACTCCATTGCGAAGGTGAAAACGCGGCCTGTCCTGTGCACCAAGAAGAGCAAAAAGAGGCCAAGCGACGGGTGTATCCGCGCATTGCCGATGCGACGCACCGCGTGAAGGGGTTTGGGGAGGTGAACCTTGGGTTTACCCTCGAAGAAGCCATGCGCGAAGCGGCGCGTTGTCTGGAGTGCAAAAAACCCTCCTGTGTGAGCGCTTGCCCTGTGGGTATTGAAATCCCCGCTTTTATCGGCAAGCTAAAATGTGGCGACGTGCAAGGGGCGGCGGAAGTGCTTAGCGACTACACCAAGCTTGCTTCCGTGTGCGGTCGTGTGTGTCCTCAGGAAAAACAGTGCGAGAGCAAGTGTGTGACGGGCATCAAAAAAGACCCCGTCTCTATCGGGCTTTTAGAGCGGTTTGTGGGGGATTGGGCCCTCGAAAATTTGGCGGTTACGCCCACGCCTTCTAATGGCAAAAAAGTGGCCGTGGTGGGCAGTGGGCCTGCGGGATTAGCCGCGAGTGCGGAACTTGCAAGGCGCGGGTATGGGGTTGAGGTGTTTGAGTCTTTGCATAAACTTGGCGGCGTGTTGACCTACGGTATCCCTGCATTTAGGCTTCCTAAGAGCATCGTGGAGGGAGAGATTGCCAAAATCAAAGCCATGGGAGTGCGCTTTCACACCAACGTGGTCATCGGCAAAACCTTGGATGTGGACACCTTGCTCGAGGGCGATTTTGATGCTGTGTTCATTGGCAGCGGGGCAGGGTTTCCCCGCTTCATGGGCATCAAAGGCGAAAACGCCCTAGGCGTCCTCTCAGCTAATGAATTTTTAACCCGCGTCAACCTCATGCGTGGCCACGAAGAAGGGTATCAAACCCCTACGACCATGGGCAAAAACGTGGTGGTGGTGGGGGCGGGTAACGTCTCCATGGACGCGGCGCGCGTGGCCAAGCGTTTGGGTGCTGCGACATGCGTTGTGTACCGCCGTGGCGAAGAGGAAATCCCCGCGCGCGCTGAAGAAGTAGAACACGCCAAAGAAGAGGGTATTGGTTTTCATCTTTTAACCAATCCGGTGGAAATCCTAAGCGATGAGAGCGGTCATGTGTGCGGGGTGCAGTGCGTCCGTATGGTGCTAGGCGAACCTGATGCGGATGGACGGCGTAGTCCTAAAGTGGTGGAGGGGTCCGCATTTGTGCTAGAAGCCGACACGGTCATCATGTCTATCGGCACGGTGCCAAACGACCTTGTGACCGCGAGTACTAAAGGGCTAGAGGTGAGCAAGCGCGGCACCATTTTAGTGCGCGAAAACAGCACCCAAACCTCCCGCAAAGGGGTATTCGCAGGAGGAGACATCGTCACAGGTGCGGCCACAGTCATCGAAGCCATGGGTGCTGGAAAACAAGCGGCCGCGGAGATTGATGGGTACATTCGGGGGTGTTAAACCCCTTGTGCCATCTCGACAAACAAAAAATGCGCAGGGGTTGTGGCCTTTACATGTAAGGTTTTTTCAAAGGTGATTTCAACCCCATCTCCCGCTTCAACGGGCGTGTCGTTTAACAGCGCACTCCCTTCGATTTGCACAAAATAAAGCTGACGGTTTGGGGCGATGGGAATCTCAAGGGCGGCGTTTGCGTCTAGTTCACTCACCCAAAAGGAAGCATCTTGGTACAGTTTCACTGCGCCATCTTCCGTTCCTGAAACTAATGGCAAGAGCGTGTTGTGGCGCGCTTCTTTGGAAAAACGCCGTGAACCATAAAGGGTTGGCAGTCCTTTTTCAGGTGGTAAAATCCACAGTTGAAGTAAGCGCAAGGGCGTGGTGGGGTGGCGGTTATGCTCGGAGTGTTCGACCCCGTTTCCTGCACTGATGTACTGCATGTCGCCACGGCTCAAGGTTTCTGCGTTGCCGAGGGAATCTTGATGGGTGAGTTCGCCTTGGGTGACGTAGGTGATGATTTCCATGTCTTGGTGTGGATGGGTGCCAAACCCGCTTTGGGGCGCGATGATGTCATCATTTAGCACGCGCAAGACGCCAAAACGGATGTTTTTAGGGTTGTGATACTGGGCAAAAGAAAAATGAAAACGGCTAGTTAGCCACCCTTGGTGGGAAGTAAACAAAGAAGACGCGGGACGTATGGCGATCATGATAACTCCTTTCAAAAACCTTTACATGTAAGGAAAAATGGTGTGCTAGGCTTTTTGAATCACCCTATTAAGGACATACTTATCCACAATGGGTGTGCCCCAAAGCCAATGCTTTGACCCACTCAGATAAAGTCTCTCTTGCGGGCGATTCAAAAAAACCACGTGTCCAAAAAGCGTCTAAAAACACAGTATAATGCCGAAAAATTAACAAGAAGGAAACAATGTGAACCACTACCTAAGCCTCCAAAAAGCCCCCGAGTACATTAAATTTGGCATAACACTCCTTTTGTTTGTGTTGGTCAAAGATTTTTCGGCGGTGGATTCTTTTTCAACCCTAGCAGTGGCATTGTTGGAGTTTATCATCATCCTTGAACTTGTGCACATGTTGATTGGATTTTTGTTTAACGAAGGCAACCGTATTAAACTGCGCTTGATGATTGACTCGACTATCGTGTTTTTCATCCGTGACATTATGCTCATTGTCAATGATAAATTTGACATGGGGAAGATC
Source organism: Campylobacterales bacterium (assembly GCA_014859645.1). GTDB lineage: Bacteria > Campylobacterota > Campylobacteria > Campylobacterales > Campylobacteraceae > Sulfurospirillum_B. The sequence continues at coordinate 9,549 of JACUTV010000003.1, read as the reverse complement.
GTTTCAGTGCTTGGCATCATCGCTGCGTTGTTTGTCTTTCGTATTGTGGCGACCAAATACAGCCCTTCGGTGATTGAAGAAGAGATAAGTGGGCGCATGAAAAAAGCGGCCTGATACGAAACTTCCCGTTTTGCTAAAGAGGTGGTGTAAAAACAAGGATTGCCATGCTTTTTTCATAAGGGTTAATGTATCCTAATAAGATTTCATACTAAAGGTAAAAAGGATGTTACAACATCAGTTTCGAAACACAGCGTTACTTTTTGGACTCTTATTTGTGGGGGTATTTGCGCTTTCTTGGGTTGTCCAAAGCCCAGTTATAATCGGTGGGATTTCCCTTGGTTTGGCATTACTTTGGGGAATGTATGTCTACGGGACGATGGTTTCCCCCTTGGCAAAATCCCTTGAACTCCTCGAATCCCTTGACGCGCGCCACAAAGAAGAGCGCGAAGCGACCAAGCGCTTGTTTACTGAAACGCAAAAACCATGGCTCAAAACACTTTTTGGCAGGGTATACGGCCTCCTTGGCATTTTGACGCGTTTGAGTGAAAACTACTCTCAAAGTGCGGGGAAAAACTCCATCGCTACCGCACAGTTGATGTTTTCTATCGACACCATGTCAAAAAAATTGGAAGAAAAAGCGGCGTCGATTTTGGAGATTTCTGCTTCGGCGCAAAATATTTTTGAACACGTCAACAAAGTAAGCACCAGTTCTCAAGAAGCCTCCTCTTTTGCCAAACTTTCCATGTCTGAGAGCGAAAAAAGCATGGGTGAACTTCGTGAGATTATCCAAAGCATGGAAAGTATTAACCTTCAAACCACCGAATCTTCCACAAAAGTCAGTGCCCTAAGGGAAAAATCTATCACCATCCACAACGTAACGACGGTGATTGATGACATTGCGGACCAGACCAATCTCTTGGCCCTCAACGCCGCCATCGAAGCGGCGCGCGCGGGTGAGCACGGGCGTGGGTTTGCCGTGGTCGCTGAAGAAGTACGCAACCTTGCAGAGCGCACGTCCAAGTCCACGGGCGAAGTGACCATCATCGTCAAGCAAATCCAACAAGACACCAACGAGGTATTTGCCAGCATGGAAACCTTACGCAGTGCCATCGAAAAAGCCAGTGAAAAGGTTGCCCATGTGGGCGAAGAGATCGGGCAGTTTATCGCCAATGCACAAAAGATAGAAGAGCAAATCGACGCCATCGCCCAAAGTTCGGACTACAACAGCGACCAATTGCTCACTATCCGCGATGCTATTTCCAAAATCAGTGAACAACTCGAATCTGGCACCAAGGAAATGCGCGAGATTTCAGGCCAAACCGAAGCGATTATCGCGGGGGCTGAAGTGGCCCATGAGAGCCTCAGCGCTTTTGCGATGGATGCATACCATGAGAAAATGTTTGGCTTGTGCCAAGGGGCTAAAAAGGCGGTGGAAACAGCTTTTGAAGAGGCTATTCGCGCGGGAAAGCTAAGGGTAGAAGATGTATTTGATACGGCGTTCAAGCCCATCCCTAACACGAATCCTCAAAAATTTACCACCCGCTATGATAGCTTCACTGACCAAACACATCCTGCTATCATTGATGCGATTATGCAGGAAAATAGGGACAATGTTCTCTACGCGGTGTCTATGCACAAATCAGGCTACATCCCCACCCACAATGCCCGTGCGCCACTCACGGGAGTGTATGAAAAAGACCTTTTTGGCAACCGAACAAAACGTATTTTTACAGACCGAGGCGTGCGTGGGGCGACCCATGAAAAACCTGTTTTATTGCAAACGTACCGCAGGGAAGATGGAGTGATTATGCACGATATTTCCGTGCCTATCTATGTGGCAGGACGGCACTGGGGTGGGTTCCGCGTTGGGTACAAACCCAGTGCCGCGTAAGGATTAGAAGCTTTTAGGTTTTTGCATTTTGCACGGCACGCCAAAGGCTACCGTGTTGGGGTCGATGTTGGAAATCACCACAGACCCCGCCCCGATGGCGCACTCTCTCCCGATGTGAATATTTTGAATAACACACGAGCCAATGCCTACATGTACCAAATCTTCCACAACCACTTTGCGCGCGATGGAAACACCCGGAGAGATGTGCGTAAAATCTCCCACACGGCTCTCATGCTCCACAATAGCCCCCGAGTTCAAAATCACGCCATTTCCGATGTGCGTTTGGGCGTTGACAACTACATGGGGCATGACCACTGTGCCTTGGCCGATGATGGCACTAGGAGAGATGACAGCGCTAGGGTGAATGAGCGTGGCAATTTCAAAGCCTTGGGCCACGAGTTTTGTAAAAAGCGCTTTGCGGGTATGGTTACTAGCAACCCCTAGGGCGATGGGAATCTTTTGGTCGCTAGAGATAGAATCAAGAGTGGGGTGGCCTGCCTCGTTGTCGTCAATTTGAACAATCTGGTCGTACCCGCATGCTTGGGCAATGTCGGCAAGCACGAGGCCGTGGCCTGTGGCACCATAAATGTAGATGATTTTCATGGGATTCCTTTTGCAATTTTAACGTCAATTATAGCGCAGAGTTCTTGGTAAGTGCTTCAAAAATAGCTGATATGCAACGCCTAAGCACAGTTTTGGTAAAATGTCCCTTTTTTACTTTGGAGTACCTATGGGACAGTATGTTTTAAAAATTGATTGCAAAGACGAAAAAGGGCTGATTTACCGCATCGCCGATGTGGTGTTTAAATACCAGCTAAACATTGTCAAAAATGATGAGTTTGTAGACCCCGAACGGGGACGTTTTTTCATGCGCGCCGTTTTGGGTGGCGAGGCAGACATGGGGGCGTTTCAAGGCACCCTTGGAGCAATGCTTCCCAGTGACGCGACCATTTACTGTAGCGAAGAGCGCAAGAAAAACATTGTGCTCATGGGGACTAAAGAGAGCCATTGTTTGGGGGATATTTTGCTCAAACACGACAGCAACGACCTCAATGCTAACATCTTAGCCATTGTTTCAAATTACGATGATTTGCGCCCGTTGGCACAAAAGTTTGACATCCCCTATCACTACGTTTCCCACGCCGGATTGGAGCGCGAAGAACACGAAGCGCGGGTGCTTGAAGTGCTTGGGGATTATGAAGTTGATTTTTTGGTGTTGGCCAAATACATGCGTATTCTCTCTCCTTCTTTTGTGCGCCATTTCACGAAAAAAACCATCAACATTCACCACTCTTTTTTACCTGCGTTTATTGGGGCAAACCCTTACAAACAAGCCCACGAACGGGGTGTAAAAATCATCGGCGCGACGGCGCATTTTGTCAATGACAACCTCGATGAAGGGCCGATTATCGCCCAAGACGTGATTCATGTGAGCCATGAGATGAGCTGGAAACAGATGCAACGGGCAGGACGAAATGTAGAAAAAGTGGTGCTCTCTAACGCCCTTGACTTGGCTTTAGAAGACCGCATTTTTGTGCACGAAAACAAAACGATTATTTTTTAATGTTCAACCTCGTACTTGTCCACCCTCAAATCCCCCAAAACACGGGAAGCATCGGGCGCATGTGTGTCAACACAGATTGCGCGCTTCACATCATCAAGCCTACTATGTTTGATTTGAGTGAAAAAGCGGTGCGTCGGGCGGGACTGGATTATTGGCATTTGTTGGACTTACATGTATGGGAAAATTTAGACGCTTTTTTAGAAGCCCATGGGGCCCATGAATCCCGCTTTTTTTTCGCCACTACTAAAACCAAACAGCTCTACTTTGACGCCCGCTACCACCCCGGAGATTACCTCTTTTTTGGCGGCGAATCCACGGGGCTCCCCCAAGAGCTCATGCAACGGCGCTTTGAAAATGCCGTGACCATTCCCATGGGAAAACAAGGGCGTAGCCTCAACCAAGCCACCAGTGCGGGGATTGTGCTTTACGAAGCCATCCGTCAAAATTACGAGGCGTTTGCTGCGTTGTGAGCCCTTCTTTTGACATCATCATTCTAGGAGCGGGTGCTTCGGGGTTGATGGCAGGGGCGCTTTTGCCTAAGCACATCCACGTCGCTTTTGTGGAAGCCAATGCCAAGATTGGGATGAAAATCTTAGTCAGCGGCGGCGGCAAATGCAACCTCACCAACCGCCACGTTTCTCCCCAAGATTACCTTGCAAACCCTGAATTCATTACGCCTAGTTTAGAAGGGTTTACCCCCAACGAAACCTTGGCCTTTTTCCAAGAGGTTGCCCTAGAAGAGCGCGACCGTGGCAAGCTCTTTGGTAAACACAGTGCCAAAGACGTGGTCAAGGTACTTGAAAAACGCACCGCGCATTGTACTTTTTACCTAACGCACCGCTGTGTGGACGTGGAAAAACAGGCAGAGGGTTTTGTGGTGCAAACGGACAAAACACGCCTTACATGTAAGCGGTTGATTGTGGCAAGCGGGGGGCTGAGTTGGCCTGTGATTGGGGCGTCGGATGTGGGGTACCGCGTCGCGCAAACCTTTGGACACACGCTCGTTCCTTCTTTTCCCGCTCTTGTGGGCCTCACGGTACAAAAAGAACAGTTTTGGATGAAGAGCCTTAGCGGCATCTCCTTTCCCGTGCGCGTTACATGTAAAGGGCGTGTGTGCGAAGGGGAATTGCTTTTTTCCCACAAAGGCATCAGCGGTCCCGTGGTCATGGACGTGTCGTTGTTTTGGCATAAAGGAAGCGTGGTGATGGATTTTTTGCCCGAACACTCCGTGGCATCGTTGATGGCGCGCCATCCTAAAAAACAACCCAGTTCCCTCATCCCTTTGCCCAAGCGGTTTGTCAAAGCCTTTTTGGAAACCTTGGGCCTTGAAGATAAGCCTGTGTGTACTTTTTCTAAAGAAGAACTCGCCCGTTTAGAAACCATGCATCACTACACTTTTGCGCCTGCTGGCACCGTGGGGTACACCAAGGCCGAAGCCACAAAAGGGGGCGTGTGTGTGGAGGAGGTAAACCCTTATACCCTAGAGAGCAACCTGTGTGAGGGACTCTATTTTTTAGGGGAAGTGTTGGATGTCACGGGAAAACTGGGGGGCTATAATCTGCAATGGGCTTTTGCGTCTGCGGCGTTGTGCGCGCGTGGGTTAGCCTAAGAATTCGATACGATTTTTCCCTTTACTTTTAGAAGAATAAAGGGCTTCATCGGCGCGTTTTAGCAAGTCATCTTGGGTGTCGGTGGGTTTGATTTCGGTGATGCCAAAGCTACATGTAAGGTGCTCTACCTTTTTAAAATGGTGCGAACTGATGAGCTGGCGAAGCTTTTCGGTAATCTTTAACGCACTCTCAAGGGTTGTTTTTGGGGCAAGAACGGCAAACTCTTCTCCACCCCAACGGGCAAAGGTGTCCACATCGCGCAAGTTTTTTCCCACTAACGCGCTGAGTTCTTGCAAGATAGAATCCCCTACCAAGTGACCGTGGATGTCGTTGACCGCTTTGAAATCATCAATGTCAAACAAAATAAACGCACTTTGTTCTTCAGGGTAGCGTTGGGCAATATTGAGAGCGTTGATGAGGGTTTCATTGAGTTTTTTGCGGTTATAAATTTGGGTCAACTCGTCTAAGTAGATGAGCCCTTTAATGCGCACTTCATTACTGATATCTTTAGCAAACACCAAGTAGCCTGTTTTGGTGCCTTCTGGCGTAAATTGAGCGATGAGTGAGCAGTGAAGCCAGTACGTGTTGCCGTCTTTTCGCTTAAAGGAAAGCTTGCCTTCCCATTCCACTTTCGTGCGCATGCGCTCTTTAAGTTCATCCAAGCGTGCTTTTTCTTCTAGGCAAAAGTTGTACCATCCTTTGCCGACCAGCTCACTTTTACTAAACCCGCTCACATGGGCCATGGCTTCACTGGCTTCGGTGATAACCCCTACCGTATCAAGCTTGACGTAAATGGCATAACGGTTGATGATGCCATGGTCTAGGGTGAGTTGTTGTTTTTGCTTATGGTTGTCTTCGAGCGCGCGTTCGAGTTTGAGTTGGTGGTTTTTGCGTTCGGTGATTTCTTGCATGATGCCGACCACGCCAATCACATTCCCATTTTCTTTAAGGACGTTTTTGTGAATCACAAAGTCCCGCAATTCCCCTTGAATGCTCATTTGGTGCTCATAAGCAAAGGGGTTTTGGATTTTTAAGACGTAGGCATTGGCTTTGCGAGCTTCTTCTGCGGTAACATTTTCCATAACGTCTTCAAAAAAAGCACCAATGATGTTTTCTTGCGAGGTTTTAAACAGCTTTGTAAAGGCTTCATTGCACTCCACAAACCGCCCTTCCTTGTCGTTTAAAAAGGCAGGCAAAGGAATGGTTTGAAACAAAGAGCGCATAAACGAGTTGTGTTTTACAAGGGCATCGGTACGCTCCATAACGGTTTCTTCGAGTTCTTCATCGTGGTGAGAAAGGGCGTTTGAGAGGTTTTTTTGTTTTTGGTATAAGGCAAGCATGATGAGGGTTACAACGAGTAAAAGTGCAAAAAAGAGGGTGTCTTGCACCATGCGCTTATAGAGCGTAGCGATGGAGGCATTGTGTTGTACGCTCAGCAATTCGCCCGAGATAGAGCCATCCACGTCAAGCAAGGAAAGGGTAAGCAAAAGGTGTGCGTTGGTGATGATGGAAACGGCTGTATCGCTATTGTAATGGTCAATCAAAATATCTGCGTTAATAGCTTCAGGCAGCGTGCGCGCAAAGGCTTCAAGGGTAGCGTTAAGGTCGCCAGATTCCCTTAAAAGAAGGGTTTGGTGGTGGTTTTTAAGGAGTGGGGCGACGGTTTGCATCAGGGTTTCAAAGGGAAGACTCATCTCAATGTAACCTACAAACACATGGTCAAAGTAAAGAGGAAAAAAGTAATGGTACTCCCCAGAAGCGCCATTGAGTCCCTCGGAAGAGCGAGGGGTGTCGTAGAGGCTTTTTATGGGCAGCAGGTGCAAGAGATTGTCTCCGTAGGTGAGTGGGTCAAAGAGTTGCACAAACCGTTCTCCGTCCTTAAGGTGGAGTTGGAGTTGGCTAAACCCGTGGGGTTTGAGGTAGGATTCAAAAATGGGTTTTAAGGTTTGAAAGATTTGTTTGCGTAAGTGTTCTTTGGTCTCAAGGGAAGCAGAAGGAGCGCTTGCCACCATGGCCGTAAAGTCGCGAAAGTAAATCATACCCTCGAAAACATTTAAAGGAAGAAGGCGAAAGGTGTTGAGACTGGAATGGTACGCAGTGATAAATTGTGATTTACTCAGATCTGCTTGGGTGTGCACATCGTGAGTGTAGCGTTCGTATAAAAAGTAGCTCGCCATACCTTGCAAGAGACAGTAAAGAAGTGCAATACTACTCAAAAGGCGTAAGCGTTTCACGAGTGAGTCATCCTTGTCAAGGTTTTGGGAAAGTTAACATTGTATCAAAATAGACTAAAAAATCGCTATAATGAGCCCCCAAAAATCCAAAAGAGGAGCCCCTTCATGGATATTCATGATCTCATTGCTGGCTATGGCGCGTTTCGTGATAAACAGTTTAAAAAATACAAAAATCGTTTTATTGACCTTGTCAAAGAAGGGCAACGGCCTAAGGTGCTTTTTATCGGGTGTAGTGATTCACGTGTCGACCCCGCACTCATTACCAACTCAGACCCAGGTGAGCTGTTTGTCTTGCGCAATATTGGCAACATGGTACCCCCTTTTTCTCCAGACAATGACTTTCACGGAACGGCTGCGGGGGTTGAGTACGCAGTCTCCGTGCTAAACGTGAGCGATATTATCGTGTGTGGACACTCTCACTGTGGAGCGATTGATGGGGTATACCGCGAAATCAACGACCCCGCGCTCATACATGTAAAGAAATGGCTAGAACTTGGCAAGCAAGCGAGGGATTACGTAGAAGAGACCATTAAAGATGGGGAATCGCTCAAGAAAAAACTGGAAATGACCGAGCGTATTTCGGTGGTGTTTCAGCTTTCTAGCTTGCTCACGTATCCCGAAGTTGCCCGTCGTGTGGAAGAGGGGACATTGAGCCTTCGTGGATGGTATTATAAAATCAAAACAGGGGAATTGGAGTACTACGACGACGATTCTATGAGCTTTAAACCCATGATAAGTGACGCATGATTCGACTTTTTCTTGTCTGGTGCGTGTGCGGCGTTTTACTTTTTGGCGTCAGCCTTGGCACCTACAATGTGGAAAATCTCTTTGATGCCACGCATCAAGGAAGCGAATACGAAGAATACATCCCTGGCAAATTTGGCTGGGATGAAGCCATGGCTAAAAAGAAGTTTGACAACACTTTGAGCGTCATTCGCGCCCTTGATGTGGACATCTTAGCCCTTCAAGAAGTGGAAAATGAAGCTTTAATGCACGCCCTCGCGCACGCCCTTTCGTATCCTTACTCTGTGTTTACAAAACCTTCCCATAGTGCTACAGGCGTGGGCGTGCTTTCGCGCTACCCCTTGGGCCAATCCCGCGCCCTTCCTCTTGAAGGTGGACGTTGGCGTGAGATGTTGTGGGTAGAAGTATATATAAACGGCGAGGTTTTGGAGCTTGTCAACGTGCATTGGCCCTCCTTGCGCAACCCCAAAGAAGAGCGTCTTAAAGCCGCAAACGTACTCAAAGCGTTTGTACAAGGGCGCGAAAACAGCATTTTACTTGGGGATTTTAACGACCCGCTGGGCCCTGAGTCTGTACTGAGCCAAACCTTGGGACGTTTGGAAGTGCGCGAAGGGTGGTTTGACCCGTGGTTTACCCAAAAAGAGCGGTGGAGTCATGATTTTTTTGGTAACAAACAAGCGCTTGATCGCATCATCCTTGGACAAGGGTTGCTAAGAGGAGAAGGGTTGGTGCTTGAGAGGGGTAGCTTTGAGGTTTTTTCGCGCTTTAGCACCAAGCACGGTTCACCCCTTCGGTGGGAGCGACGCAATAAAGGCAAAGGCGTACATGTAGGGAAGGGATATTCAGACCATTTTCCTTTAAAACTCACCCTCACTACTGCGCCCCAATTGGCGCCAAAACCCGCGGAGAGTGAAGCGCTTTTTAACGCCAAAGAGGGCAACGTAAGTCTGCTTTTAACGGGCATGACGGTGATGTATGTACACGATGAGGGCATGGTGCTTGGCAAGGACGGGCGTGGAATATATGTATACAAACCAGGCTTTGTTTTAGAACTTGGCGAAGTGGTAGACGTGTGGGTGCATGCACTAAAAACCTTTCAGGGGATGCGTGAGATTGTAGCCTTACATGTAGAGAAGATTTTGCCCCAAAAAGGGGATATTTACGCCCACATGTTGCCCAAAAATGCCTTTGAAAAAGCACGCGCGGGAGATGTGTTGCGCGAGGTTGAGGGCGTGGTGAAACAAGGACGTTTGGTGAGCAAAGAAGGCTCCATGCGAATCTATGCCAAGCACAAAGAGCGTCTTCCTAAAGAGGGAGAGCACGTGCGATTAGAGCGGGTGCGCGTGGGGATGTATGGCGGTCAAAAAGAGTTAATGTTAGAGGAGCGAAAATGAGAGAGATTGTAGATATTGTGGCGTGGGGGGCGTTTGCCTTGTTTATCGTTTTTTTAGTGCGCGGGTTTAACCGCCAAATGCAAGCGCGCCACGACGAGCGAGAACGCAAAAA
>JACUTV010000170.1 GCA_014859645.1 Campylobacterales bacterium | reverse complement strand
TCAGGCGGTATGGGTTTGAATTAAATGGGAAAAGTAGTGCGGAATGACGGGTATATTTTCGTACCATTCAACGACATTGGGATGTTCGTTAAATGGTATATTTTCCTAACATTCAATGATACGGTTCACGCTATTCGTGGAAAACTTTACTATATATATGTGAAATTGAAAGTTAGGAGATGGCAGGAAGCAAATCGCTCAACTCTTCGATTTTTAGCATGCGTATGTCTTTGACGCAGGAAGAAAACCACGGATGGGTCTTTGCGAGCCTTTGAACAACCAAGACACATGTCACCGCATTGATGGAATTGTCTCCAAAATATACATTTCCTTGTTGCCATGAAAAACCATTGACACTCATAAACTTTTTAATATCATCGTAGGCATTTGTTGGACTTGCGGGGCAAGCGGTATTTAAACAATTTGTGTCCAAGTCAAAAGTTACTGCGTACATTGTCATACCCTTATTTTTATCGCAAACAAACTATAATGATATTAGCAGTTTATCTGCACCTTCACCTTGATTTGTCCAGTTAGTTTTTAAGCATATAGGCTAACTGGACAATGCCTCTTTATATCAACTTCTCTCCAATGTCCATTTCACTGTTTTGTACCGCTTCTAACATCGTATGCGACACATCAAATTCAAGGTCAAATGTATCGGGAGTTTTAACAAGCTCAACATACATGTCCTTGTTGTTATCAAGGAATTTAACCATGTTTTTATAATGCTTTATTTCACTCAATGCATGAATAAAAGCTACATCATCAGTAACGATATAGACCGTTCCCATGTCGGCCAGTTCTTCCGTATCAGGTGCATACTTCACCTTGATGAGTTGTTTGTTTTTTTGATAGCTCTTCTGCATGAGTGTATCAAGAGCATGTTCATACTCATAGTCAGTTCCAGTTCGCAAATCCTGTGTATACATGTAAAACTCCTTTTGTCTTTTTTTATTTTCTGTCCAAAAACGCAATTCTCTCATCAAGGGTCTTAACTTCAAGTTCGGCAATGAATTTGATAAAAGGCTCATAGCTTTGCTTAGTGGCGATTGTATCAAGCGCATCATAGTACGTTGCTCTTTGTGTTGCTTCAATGATGAGTGGCAAATACCCAGACTTGATTAGCTCAAGATTCATTAATAGCCTTGCTGTTCTTCCATTGCCATCCACAAAAGGATGAATATAGGCAAAATCAGCATGTAATCTTGCAATCTTTTCAATAGGGTGCATGGCATGTTCTTGTTGGTAGTTTTCAACCAGTTTGGTCATTAGGTTGCCCAGTGAAAAGAACGAAGGGGGCGTGTGAGACGCGCCTGATATTTTAACATTGACCCTTCTGTATTGCCCTGCATTTTTGGCATCAATTCCTTTTAGAATCAAGCCATGGATTAGTTTAATATCTTTCTCGCGCAAGGCTTGGTTTTCCTTGGCCAAGCTCTCGATGAAGTGTATTGCTTCTTGGTGGTTGATGGCTTCAAGATGTTCAACTATGGTCTTGCCGCCAATCGTGATACCCTCTAAAACCACCTTTGTTTCATTGAGCGTTAAGGTGTTACCCTCTATGGCATTGGAGTGATACGTATACTTAAGATGAAAGTCTTTTGCCAAGCTCTGCACTGTTTCAATGGGCATCGGTCTTGCATGTGCAATAATCGACTTTTTGGCATCAAGGTTGGTGAGTAGGTTTGATAACATTCTCTACCTTCTTTGTCTTTTTCGTGATGATTTATGATTCTCGAAACTTGGCTCTTCGACCACCAACATCGTTTTTTGCTTTTCATCGTACTTTGATAATATCTCGGCTTTATAGGTCTCAACAACTTCTTTCTTAATGTGTTGCAATTTCTCAAGCTCCTCGTCTAAATTATAATGCGAGTTTTCTTTTAAAATCTGCGTCACTATTTTTGCTTGAGTTGCGTCCCTTTCGGCTTTAAAAGGTGCGCGATCAGGTTGTTTACTAAGCCATAATTTATACACCATAAAATCAATCGCATGGATTGTTGTCATTTTTGCCATTTTTCCATTCTCAGCTACGATAACAGCATTTTTTGAAAGTCGTGAATTATTGAGCCATTCAATTTTGTTCATATCAAGCTTCTGCACAATATCAAAAAATGGGTCAGCCCTGCTTTCATTTAGCATTATCTCACCTGTTAGTGGATTAATTAATTCAACAATTAAATGATTTTTGTTGACATATTGATAAGGTGCTTTTGGGTTTTCTTGAAATGAACTGTCAATACTTTTTAGCATATCTACCACGGACAGTGGAGAACCTTGTGTAAAAACTGCCAACGGTAATTTAACGTTTCTTTTATTTAGAATATCAATATCTGTAGTTGCCAAATGCTGTTGTTCAATAATGATCCCATATTCCATTTCATAAGCATAAAGCGCATTGGTGCCAATAACAACCAATTTATCATTCAGCCCTAGTTCATTAATTTTTGTCAAGATTTCTACTAGGTGATTTGGCGCTCTTCCAATTTTTTCAAAGCGATTGTATTTAGCCCTTGTGTCTAATTCGCTTTTTAAATCTTTGATGGATTGTTTTAGTTCAGCTTTTTTTGTATTGTACGTTTTAATATAGAGTTCACTCTCTTGTGTTTTTGCAGAATACTTTCTTTTTCCACTGAAAGTGTCTTCTTTGAAGATGTATTCTTTACCATTTGCAGATTGAAGTCCATACCTGTAGCGGTATGTTTCTCTGTAAACTTTCAGCTTATCCAAGTAAAGATTATACATCTGGGTACTCTCGGAATAAACCTTTTGCTGTGATGGATTATAACTACTAAACCAGTATTCCATAGCAAAATCCTTTTTTAATACTTAATTTATACAGAATTATACAATAATTCATTATTTTTGTATAAATTAAGTATTTTTTAATAAACCTTATAGCCCTCATAATAATATGACTGCTCTATTCCTTTGAAGATGATTTCTCTATTGTGAATATCGTCTGTTAGGTTGTCGCCAAGGAGTGTTCTAAGTTCTAGGTCATTAATAGGGCTTCTCTCCATGGCTTGGAGGTAAATTTCTTTGCCTACAAACTGCCAATTCACAACTTTTTGTAGTCGCTTTTTTAAGAGCATATCAAGCCATATTCTCATGCTTCTGCCATTGCCTTCTAAAAAAGGATGGGCAATATTCATCTCCACGTATTTGGCGATGATTTCATTGAAACTGTTTTCACTCATTGTTTCGATTTTGGCTAAAACCTCTTTGAGGTATAGGCTGTTTGCAAACCGAAAGTTCCCCTTGGAGATGTTAAGCTCTCTAATCTGACCTGTAAAATCATAAAGTCCATCAAAAAGATAAAGATGGATTTGTTGAAGCCCTTTGAGTGTCCCCACTTCCATCTTTTCAATATCACCACTATCAAACAAACGATAGGCGTTTTCTAGGCTCTGCTTGTTCAATGTTGTGTCTTGTTTTTCCGAAAATTAGGAGATAGCGGGAAGCAAATCGTTTAGCTCTTCGATTTTTAGCATGCGTATATCTTTAACGCAGGAAGAAAACCACGGATGGGCCTTTGCAAGCCTTTGAATGACTAAAACACATGTCACCGCATTGATGGAATTGTCTCCAAAATATACATTTCCTTGTTGCC
>JACUTV010000169.1 GCA_014859645.1 Campylobacterales bacterium | reverse complement strand
CCTTCTGATGGGGACAAGCTTTACGCGGGTAAAGACAACTACACGTACGACACCTTTGGCACGGCGCAAATTTCCAAACATTTTGCTATTTTTAGCTACGACGATGTGCCCAACTACAGCGAACCACTTCGGGGCACGTGGGAAGCCTAGGGCGACAAAAACCCTTACATGTAAGCGCAATTTTGTTCTATTACCAAGGACAAGATTGCGCTATAATGTGCCCCATGATGCCCTCACTTCTTCACAACACGGTTTTTGAAAACATCACCGACTCCAACGGCGCTTTTACGCGCCATTTTCATGACACGCACACCATCGGGCTCACGCACGCGGGGCTATTTAAGTCCACCAAAGAGCGCACATCTTGTGATGCTTACGCTTACTCAACGCGCATCATCAACCCCCAAGAAGTGCACTCTGGCGATTCGTATGCGTGGCAATACACCAACTTCTACCCCAAAGCGGAACTGCTCATTGACATGTATGCGCAACTTTACGGAGAGCGAAAACTGCCATTGTTTGCCCAACACATCGTGCAGGATGCGCACTTATACACGCTACTTAAAACGTTTTTTCACAGCGTGTACGCTTACGAAGCACCCATGGAAAGCGAAACCAAGCTCATCCGCGCCCTTTCGTATCTCATCCGTACCTACGCGCATGTGCGCATGGTGGAAGTGCCAAACTTGGGCGATAAAACCGCCATCCACACGGCAAAAACCTACATCCAAGACAACCTTAGCAAAGAGATTTCTTTGGATGACCTTTCCACCCAAACGCACCTGAGCAAGTACCATTTTTTGCGCGTATTTGCCAAAGACACGGGCCTAACGCCACACCAGTACATCATCATGGAGCGGGTTTCTCGCGCAAAAGCGCTCACCTTGGGCGGTCACTCCTTGGGACTTGCAAGCGTGGAAGCGGGCTTTAGTGACCAGTCGCACTTCATCCGCAGTTTTCGCAAGATGTACGGTTATTCGCCCAAAGAACTTTACAACAAGCGCAATTTTATTCTATACCCTCCGCACCATTCTCGCTAAACTGCGCCTAAAAACAAGGAACTGTATATGGAACAAAAAAACACCCTCTATGGCTTGCTTTTTCTCGCCATGATTTGCTGGGGCGGGTCGTGGGTGAATATCAAAATTTTAAGCGGCTACATCGGTGCCTTTGACGTGGTCTTTTTTCGCTTTTTCATCACCGCCATAAGCATGGTGCCCATCATCCTTTTTCTCAAAAAATCCTTCGCTATTGACCTTAAAAGTTTTGGCCTTGTGGTGCTAACCTCACTCACGCTCATCGCCTACATGAACTACTTTTTTCTAGGTACCAAGTACGGCACCGCGTCCCTCGGCGGGGCGATGGTCACCTCGCTCATCCCCATCAACACCTTTCTCATCCTAGCCCTTTTGAGGGTGCGTACCATCACGAAAAAAGACCTTTTTGCCCTCATCTTGGGTGCTGTTGGCGTGCTCACCATGCTCGATGTATGGCATTTTGACATGGCGCAACTTGGCGCGGTGCATAACCTTTACTTTTTACTCGCCTCCTTACTGTGGCCTGTGGTGACCATCCTTAGCTCCAAAGCGACCAAGATTTCACCCATCGTCTTCACCTTTTACATGTACGTCATCACCACAGCGGTGGATTGGGTCTTTTTTGTGGATGTGGGTGCCCTTGATTTCTCCAGTTTCGATGGGATTTTTTGGCTCAACATCCTCTTCATCGCCTTTGGCGCTTCGACTTTTGCCAACACGATTTATTTCCTCGGCATCGAACGCTTGGGTGCTAGAGAAGTAAGCTCTTTCATCTTTCTCGTCCCCTTCGCCGCCATCAGCCTTAGCATCATTTTTCTAGGCGAATCCATCAGCCTCTCGCTCGTCATCGGCACGGTGCTAACGCTCTTTGCGGTGAAATTACTGAACAACATCAGCTTACGAAAAAGACGCACAAGGGTGTAAAAACCTTTTACACATAAGGCGCATCATCTTTGGCAAACCAAATACAACTGGCTTAATTTGAAATTTGTCCATATTATAATCACACATGAAACAAAATCAACATAAACTACCCAACGAATTTGTCAAAAAAGTAAAAGACGCCCTCATCAACAAAGAGTCTCTTGAAGGCGAACTCCAAGAGAGAACAGTGGATGGGAAAGAGCGCTGGTACCAAAACAGCGTGATGCCCATTTTGGATGATGATGGCAAAGAGATTGGTGAAGTTATCGTCAGATACGATATAACGCAAAAAAAGTTTTTGAAAAACTAGCAGTTACTGACCCACTTACCCTGCTGTACAACAGAAGGCATTTTAACGAGGTCTTAACAAGAGAGATTAACCGTGCAAAAAGAGAAAAAAGCATGCTCTCTTTTATCATTTTGGATGTTGATTACTTTAAAAAATACAATGATTCAAATGGACTCAAAGCAGGCGACACTGCCCTGATAAGTGTCGCCAATGCCCTTAAAAGCGCACTCCAAAGGGGAGGGGATTTTGCTTTTAGGCTTGGAGGCGAGGAGTTTGGCATCATCTTCTCAAGAGAAGGCAGGGAAAAATCATTGGAATTTGCAGAGTCGATAAGAAAAAAGATTGAAGATTTAAAAATACCCCACTCCGCCTCAGAAGTCTCCAAATACATTACCATCTCCCTTGGATTATTACATGTAGATTTTTCTGGAGTCAATGTCAATGAAGATGGCTTTTACTCCATGGCCGATGACGCGCTTTACATTGCAAAGAAAGAGGGGAGAAATAAGGTGGTGATTCACGAAAATGACGACCTTGAACTCTTCTAACCCGCAACCTTCCCAACAAAAAAGAGCGCGCGCGTTCAAAGAGGCTTTACATGTAAAGGTTGCTATAATCCAAAAACCCTTACATGTAAAGCGAGATGGATGATGAGCATTTTTACGCCCTCGGTATTAAAAAGTGTTTCCCAAGATGAGGGCAACGTCGCCCTTGCGTGGGCAAAGTTCCAAGCATTTTTGGCCAAAATTGACCACATTAAGCACTTCAAAGAAGAAGAGTACCAAGATGGGTTTTTAAAAGACATCTTTGAAAACTGCCTTGGCTACACGCTCAAAACCTCCAGCCCCGAAAACTTCACCCTAGAGCGTGAGAAAAAAAACGAAACCGACGGCAAAAAAGCCGATGGCGTGATGTACGCAGACGGCAAGGTCATCGGAGTGATAGAACTCAAAGACCAAAAGACCAAAAACCTCGACGCCATCGGACCACAAGCCTTTAATTACCACAACTCACACAGCCATTCGCGCTACATCATTCTCTCAAATTTTGATGAGTTACGTTTTTACATCGACAAAAAAACCGAATACGAAGTGTTTAAACTGTTTGACTTGAACTACGAAGGGTTTAAAAAACTCCATTTACTCTTAAGCTTTGAGAGCATCCGCACCCATCTGCCCCTCCAGCTCAAAGAAAAATCCGCAAATTTTGAACAGCACATCTCAAAAGCCCTCTACAAAGACTTTAGCGCCTTTCGCGCCCACTTGTTTGGCGACATTCGCCACCACAACCCAGACCTCGACCCAAGCCACCTTTTGCGCCTCACGCAAAAGCTCTGTGACCGCATTGTGTTCATCCTTTTCGCCGAAGACAGAGGGCT
>JACUTV010000168.1 GCA_014859645.1 Campylobacterales bacterium | reverse complement strand
GCACGAAGTTGGAGCCAATGAAGCCAGCGGTGCCAGTGAGGAGGAGGTGTTTCATGAGCGTCTTTCTCCTAATGCGTTTAAACAAGCGTCCAAACTGTCTTTCCAGTAGGGCACTTCAATGCCAAAGTCACGCTTGAGGGCTTGTGTGTTTAGTACGGAATAATGAGGCCGTTTGGCGGGGGTGGGGTACTCTTTTGTTTCGATAGGATTGACACGGCAAGGTAGCTTTGCCATGCGCATAATCTCTTTGGCAAAATCAAACCAACTCACCACGCCTTCATTGGTGTAATGGTACATTGTAGGCGAGGAAGTTTGGATGCGTGGCAAGAGGTCTAAAATCATGTTTGCCAAGTCTTTAGCGTACGTGGGTGAGCCTACTTGGTCATACACTACCCCAAGACTTTCTCGCTCTTTGCCAAGGCGCAACATGGTTTTGACAAAGTTGTTCCCAAAAGAGGAGTAGACCCAAGCGGTGCGGATGATGAGGGTGTTTTTTGGGCTTATCTCTAAGATAGCCTGCTCTCCTGCTAATTTGGTCTGCCCATAGACAGTTTGGGGGTTTGGCGTGTCGGTTTCGGTGTAAGGTTTGTAGTGCTTGCCATCAAACACATAGTCGGTGGAAAGATGCACTAGGGCGATGTCCAACGCCTTACATGTAAGGGCAAGATTGCGCGCACCCAAGTGATTAACATGTTGCGCTCTTTGTGCGTCTGTTTCAGCCTTGTCCACGGCCGTGTAAGCGGCGCAGTTGATAAGATGGGTGATGGCGTGAGCCTTACATGTAAGGGTAAGGGCACTGGCATCAGCGATGTCCAACTCCTCTTTACATGTAAAGACAAAACGATGCTTGGGATAAAAGGCGTGCAAGGCGTTGATTTCGCTACCCACTTGGCCGTTCGCGCCCGTGACTAAGATGTTAGCCATAATAATTTACCCCGTAAGAAAAGAAATCTTTGGCCTCGTTGAAGGAGGGCTGGGTGGTGTCTTTGGCGGAGAGTTTAAGGGCTTCGTGGGGAAGTTGCCAGTCGATGCCAAGATTTGGGTCGTTATAAGCAATGCCTCGGTCATTTTCGGGACTGTAGTAGTTGTCCACCTTGTAAGCAAAAACAGTCTCTTCCTCTAGAACGACGAAGCCATGGGCAAAACCACGGGGGACGAGAAGTTGGTGTTTGTTGGCTTCGCTAAGGCAGACGCTGACATGACGCCCAAAGGTTGGGCTTCCTTGGCGAATATCTAGGGCAATATCAAGCACACTTCCTTGGATAACACGGACCAGTTTGGTTTGGGCAAAAGGAGGAAGTTGGTAGTGAAGGCCACGCAACACGCCCTTGCTAGACTTGCTTTCGTTGTCTTGACAAAATGCCACCGAAAATCCCAAAAAAGACGCAAGGGCGTCTTGACGGAAGGTCTCGACAAAATACCCGCGGTGATCACCGTGCACGGTTGGCTTAATCAAAACAACATCAGGGATAGCAGTGCGTACAAATTCCATCTTAGCGTACCCCCCGTGGATGATTGGCGCGCTCAAGGAGGTATTGGCCGTATTGGTTTTTACGCAAAGGTTCTGCAAGAACCAAAAGCTGTTCCTTGGAGATATACCCCATCTCGTAAGCTATCTCCTCAATACACGCCACCTTTAGGGCTTGCCGGTTTTCGATGGTTTGGATGAATTGGCTCGCTTCAAGGAGGCTCTCATGGGTGCCTGTGTCTAGCCACGCGTAACCGCGCCCCATGAGCTCGACTTTAAGGCGTTGTTCCCCTAGATACATTTCATTAAGCGTGGTAATCTCAAGCTCCCCTCGTTCACTTGGCTGTACTTCTTTGGCTTTTTTAACAACATCGTTAGGGTAAAAATAGAGTCCGACCACGGCGTAATTTGATTTTGGTTCTTTGGGTTTTTCCTCAATGGAGACCACATTTCCCTTGGTATCAAAAGCGGCAACCCCGTACCGTTGGGGGTCTTTGACGTAGTAGCCAAACACAGTCGCTTTGTTTTCTTGCTCAACGTTTTTAACGCTTTGGGCTAAAAGATGAGTGAGGCCATGGCCGTAGAAAATATTGTCCCCCAAGACCAAACACGCATCATCACTCCCCAAGAAGGCTTCTCCTAGGATAAACGCTTGGGCAAGGCCATCAGGGCTGGGCTGGGCCACGTAAGAAAAGGCCATCCCAATACTCGACCCATCTCCCAAAAGCTCTTCAAAACGGGGTAAATCATGGGGTGTGGAGATGATAAGCACCTCTTTAATGCCTGCAAGCATCAACACAGAAAGAGGGTAGTAAATCATCGGTTTGTCATAAATAGGGACAAGTTGTTTGCTGACGCCCTTGGTGATGGGGTAGAGCCTTGTGCCACTGCCGCCTGCTAGGATGATACCTTTCATTCTAAACCCCCTTGCTTTAAAAGTTCATCTTGCTTTTTATGTGTCCACTTCCCTTTTGGTTTATCGATATACTGGAAGTGTTCGTTGGTGAAGCTTCCTTGAATGCAAGTGATTTTATTATGGCGATGGTTTACTGTGGCGTCGCCAATGGCCTTATTGAGCGTATTTGGTCCAGTGAGGTTGTACACGCCACCCCCTACATCTTTTTTTTCGATATTTTCCACAATAATCTCTAATGTTTTTGCCAGATGAGGATTGTTGGGTGCAGTGGCAATGAAATAATTGCTGTAGTTGTGTTTGGTCATTAAAATAACTTCGCTGTCTTCAGGCCGAATCATTTTTGACAAAGGCCATACCGCATGCGCATCGATGTCCATATACACGCCACCCGTGTGGTTAAGCACAAAAAGTCGCCAAAAATCCGCCTGGGCTGCCCCGTCAGTGAGTTGCTCAAAAGCTGAAATAAAACGTTCTGATGCGTGCTGTTTAATGAACACTAATCGCTCTTCAGTGCTCACATAGCGGTACTCAAAATCGTATCCCATGAGGCGATTAAAGAGGTAATTAGCATATACAGGAAGGCTAACGTGGTTGGTGTAATTGGTCTGCCAGATGATTTTAGGAATGACACTTTTGTGTTTAGAGGTGCATAAAGGTGTCGCGTGCGTGGGGATAGTAAAGCGTTTTTTTGGAAAAAGAGTATGGAATGGATAAGCAAGAGTTTTTACCACGGTGCCCAAGATTTTTTCCAAACGGTTTGCAACAATAATCCAAAACGACATAGAATCCCTTTATGCTAAAAGTGCGATTTTATCTAAAACATCCTTAGCCTTTACCCCTCTCATACATGCATGGTGTCCCAAGGGACACACACGCTTCATGCACGGTTGACAGGGCAGGTCGAGCTTTACGATGCGTTCATTGGGGTTGTGCCACCCGTGGGTTTCGGTGTTCATGGTGGGACCAAAGATGGCGACGGTGTTAATCTTGTACGCCGCGCTTACATGTAAAGGGCCACTGTCGTTGGTGATGAACCACGCTAGCCCTCCGATGTAGGCGCACAATTGTGCGATAGTGGTTTTTCCTGCAAGGTTTTGCACATTGGTGACCTGTGCTTCATGGAGTAAGGTTTCGATTTCCAAGGCGATGTCTTGTTCGCTTGGCCCCCCAAAAATGACGATGTCGTGAGTGGAACTCAGGGCTAAGGCAACCTTGGCAAACTCTTCAGGATACCACCGCTTGGCGCTCCCGTAGGTTGCGCCAGGGTTGAG
>JACUTV010000034.1 GCA_014859645.1 Campylobacterales bacterium | reverse complement strand
GGTGTCGAATGATAACTAAATTCGCCTTTCAGGCGGCAGTGTGTACAATACTTTTCCATAAAGGAGCGGGATGATGCAGTGTTTTTTAGTCGTGGTTGTGGCGGTGGTGTTGACAGGATGTGCGCGAAGTGATTATGTGAACATCGCGCAAGCAGCCCTTTCAAAAGACCCTAGCGCGGCGGCGCGTTCTTTTGCGCGCACGAAAAGTGTGCAGTATGCGGCCAATCCCGAACAACTTGCACGGGATGTCAAACGCTTAGACCTCAATGTGCGTGATTTATTCGCCGCTCTTTTTGGGGAAGTTGCCAAAGAGTGGGGCGAGGGTAACGTCGAAGAAAGCTCCAAAACCAAAACCGTTAAGTACCTCCAAGAGTTCCAAAGTCGCGTGTTGGTGGACTTTGACAAGGGCGAAGTGACGGTGGAAACGGTCACTAAAGAGAACCCAAAAGCGCATTTGCGCGAGGCTATTGTCATGGCGTTGTTGATGCCTGAAGACCCTAGACAGGTGGATTTGTTTGACACCCGTGCTATCGAGATGGGTGCGACACCTTATTTGTATGAAGAAGTTTTGGATAATCAAAACAAACCCTTGCGTTGGGAGTGGCGCGCCAAACGGTATGCAGATATTTTGCTTGCCAATCAACTCAAAACCCGCACCATTACCCGCAATAATTCCCGCTTACATGTAAACTACGTGACCATTCCTATGGTCAAAAACCACGCGTCAGTGCGCGTGAGCAAATTTTCCCCACTGGTGAAAACCTATGCGAAGCGCTACGGCCTTAGCCAAGCCCTCGTGTACGCCATCATCCGCACCGAGAGCAACTTCAACCAGTACGCCATCAGTCGCAGTGGTGCGGTGGGGCTTATGCAAATCATGCCCCAAACGGCGGGACGTGATGCGTACAAACAGCTTACAGGCAAAGAGTGGGCGCCCACGCGCGAGTATTTGTACGATGCGAAAAACAACATCGAAATGGGTACGACCTATTTGCACATTTTACTCAACCGGTATTTGACTGGCATCGACCACCCGTTGTCCCACGAATACACCGTCATTAGCGCGTACAACGGTGGGGCAGGAACGGTGCTTAGAGCTTTTCACGCAGACAAAGACCGCGCCAAAGCGCGCATCAATACCATGGCACCCTCAGGCGTGTACAAAGTCTTGCGCGAAGAAGTGGCTTTTGAAGAAACGCGAGAATACTTGCGCAAAGTGTTGGAACATAAAAAAGAATTTGTAGGATTGTAAGATGCGTATCGCTTTTGTAGCTTTTGATCGGATGAATATGTTAGATTTTTTTGGTGCCTACGACGCGCTTATGCGTCTTAAAACCTTGGGGTTTGTAGAAACCCTTACATGTAACACATGTGCGCTCAAAGAAGAGGTGCGCGACATCCACGGCCTCTCCCTCAAAGCCGACACGGTGCAAAGCTCATTAGATGGCTACGATATCGTCGTGGTGCCTGGCGGTGTCGGGTCGCGCACACTCATGCACGATGAGATTTTCTTGGCGTGGATTAAAAGCGCGCGGTTTGCACCGTTGAAAGCGGGTGTGTGCACAGGAGCATTACTTCTAGGTGCGGCAGGGTTTTTAAAAGAGAAGCGGGCCACCACCCATTCTAACGCGTTGGAACTCTTGGCGCCTTATTGCGCAGAAGTGGTGCGGGATGAGCGGGTTGTGGACGCGGGAGAAATTGTGACTTCCCAAGGGGTGAGCGCGTCCATTGACCTTGGGCTCCACCTGTGCGAACGCCTTTGTGGGGCTGGCGCACAGGTGGCTAAAGGGATGGATTACCCGTTTTTTGGAGCAGGATTATAAGTGGCGTTTAACTCTCCTTCGCCAAGCATGGAGAGGTGAAAGCGCACAACTTTGTTGCGTCCTGTTTCTTTGGCTTGATACAAGGCCACGTCGGCAAATTTGATGCAACGCCAAATGGTTTCTGCGTCATGAGGAAAGAGTGCGTAGCCGATACTGAGGGTTTTGGTAAAGCTTTTTCCGCTAGAACCTTGAATGGCTTGCTTGGCAAAGGTGGTACGGATGGTGTTGGCTATCTCGTCCACTTTGGTCACTTCGCAGTTATAGAGCAAGATTAAAAACTCTTCGCCCCCGTAGCGGAAAGCAACATCGGATTCTCGAATGGAACTTTTGATGACATGCGAGAGGGCTTGGATGGCTTTGTCGCCCACGTCATGGCCGTGTTTATCGTTGACTGCTTTGAAAAAATCAATATCAAGCATCAAGATGGCATACCCAAAATGGCTACGCATGGCTTGTGCGGAAGATTTTTCAATGAAATCATCCAAGAATTTTCGGTTGTACAAGCCGGTGAGTTGGTCGGTTGTTGAAGAAAGGCGCAAGATTTCTGTGAGGTTTTTGCTCACAAGCTCAGGGCGCGCCGCGTCGATAAAATTTTCAATCTGTGGCAAGATCGTTTTGATGCTTTCCATGATTTCGGGTTTGCTGGATGCGACGTATAAAAGAAGCTCAACATCATCGCTAATCGTGTAAGGGATACACAAGTAGTGTTCGCACGTGTGCTCTGCTGGACAGATGCGCTCAAACTGATCAGAAAAGACTGGTTGCTTGGTGCGTAAAGCACGGCAATGGGTGTCTAGGGTGTGCGGAGTGCTTAGGCAAGAATAGACCTGTGTTGTGGTGTTGGTCTGCGCGTTGGTTTCCATGAGTTGAAATTCTTGCACACCAAAATAATGCTCCAAAATGGTGCCAAGTCGCGCGTAAACTTGGACTTTGTCTTCGTCAAATTCGATGGTTTTTTTGAAGCGATAAATGTCAGCCATCTGCTCCACAAGGGATTTTGTGTCAAGCAAGGGGTCGGCATTGGAGTGGTTTTCAAAGAGAAAAAAGTCTTTGGCAGATTTTTGAATGTGTTGTAAAGAGGTTTCGAGTTTGTCTAAAAAGTTATTAATCCACAAGGCAACCTGTCGCCCGTCACTGTGGGTGTTAGACCCATCGACACGGCGGCTGTAATCGCCCCTTTGAGCGTATTTCATGACGTTGGTGATGGAGTCAAACAAGGACATGAAAGGGCGAAACGTGTAGTGGATAGACCATAACACGGCTACCATAACAAGCACTGAAATCCCCATGATGTAAAACAAAATAAGCACGCTTTCGTTGCGCGCTTGGGTAATATCAAATACCATGCTTACAACGCCTAGGGTTTCTCCTTCGTTGGCGTTGTGACAGGCAAGGCAGTTGGGGTTACCTTGGGTGGAAGCTTTGTAGGGAACCGTGAACCGAAGTTTGGCATGGGAAATGTTTTCACTTAAGAGGTGGTAGGGTTCGCCGCTTTGAATTACTTGGGTATCGATGTCGTCTTTGGGGATTTCATTGTTAAAGCCAGGGCCGTATTGTTCAATGAGTGAGGGTGCACGTGCCACCCAAAGTTGTTCGATGTTTTTAGTGTTGATGATGTTGCGCAAAAAGAATTCACGTCCTTGGGCTGAGCCACTGACCATGTGCGAGGTAAGCCCGTCTTTGATGAGCTGGGAAGCAATCACCGCTTTGTCTGTGGACGCGCTTGTGGTAAGGGCGCGAAAACTGGTGGCCGCAATGGCATAAAGCACAATGAAAGCAACAAAGATGCCACCGATGGAGACAAGCATGAGCTTCTTTTGTGCGTTCATCTTTATTCTACCGTGACGCTTTTAGCAAGGTTGCGGGGCATATCCACGTCATTGCCAAGGCGGATGGAAATCTCAAGGGCTAAAAGCTGTGTGATGAGCATCATTTCAAAAAATTCGCTCATGGGGTGGGCATGGTCGCCTGTTTGAATAAAATCATCCGCCAACTCAAAGGGCTTGGGGCTGATGGCTAGGATGGTCGCATCCCGCGCACTGAGTTCTTCTACGTTGCTTTTGATTTTATCGTAAAGCAAGGTTTGAGGCATGAGGGCAACGGTAAAAAGCCCGCTATCCGCCAAGGCGATAGGCCCATGTTTCATCTCTCCTGCAGGGTACCCTTCTGCGTGCAAGTAACTAATCTCTTTGAGTTTAAGCGCACCTTCGAGGGCTAGGGGGTAAAAAATGTCGCGACCAATAAAAAAGAAGCCGTGCCCGTGTAAGTAACGTTTGGAAAGACGGTGGATTTTTTCGTGGAGCGTATCCTTTACATGTAAGACATTGGGGATGCGTAACAAGGTGTTGATTTCAGCGGCCAACAGGGCGTTTGGAAGGGTTTGTTTGTGAGTTCCTATAAACAAGGCAACCATCCACAGGGTCGCTACTTGGGTGGCAAAGGCTTTGGTACTCGCAACCCCTTTTTCGATTCCTGCGCGCGTGAGCAAGGTCGCATCGGCAAGGCGCACGATGGAAGAGTTGTCCACGTTGCAAATAGCCAGGGTTTTAAGCCCCGCCGCTTTGGCAATCTTTAGTGCTTCGAGGGTATCGGCGGTTTCGCCGCTTTGGCTGATGACCACAAAGAGCGTATCTTGGGTGAGTAAGGGTTCTTTGTAGCGAAATTCACTGGCGATTTCCACGTTGCAACGCACCTTTGCTAAGCGCTCAAGGAGGTAGTTTGCCACAAGCCCCGCGTGGTAACTGGTGCCACACGCGCAGATTTTGATGGCGCTAATGCCTTCTAGGAGCTCTGGTGAAAGCTCATCTAGCGCGATAGTGTCGCCGATGATGCGCCCCATGAGGGTTTCGCCGATGACCCTTGCTTGTTCGTAAATCTCTTTTTCCATAAAGAAACGGTACCCCTCTTTTTGGGCATAAGCTTTGTCTTGGGGGAGGGCAACAAAACGCAAAGGGCGGGCTTGGCGGCTTTTAAACAGGGTGATATTTTCCCATGAAAGCGCGCCGTATTCTCCATCTTCAAGGTACACTGCTTCGGTAGCCGCGCCAATGAGCGGGGCGTCGGAGGAGCCAAAGAAAAGTTCGCCTTCCTTGTTTTTGGCCAAGATGAGCGGCACGGCGTTTTTAGCGTAAAAAATGGTTTCAGGTGCGAGGGTAGTGATGAGTAAGATGGCGTAAGCCCCATGCAAGGCTTCGACGGTGGCTTCAAAGGCGCTAAAGAGGTCAGGGTGCTTGGCAATGTTAGATTCAAACAAATGCACAATGACTTCCGTGTCGGTTTGGCTTAAAAAGGGAACGCCCTCTTTTTGCAAGGCGTCTTTGATTTCGCGGTAGTTTTCGATGATGCCGTTGTGTACCACAAAGGCGTGCTGTCCCCAGTGAGGGTGGGCGTTGATTTCCGTGGGTTTGCCGTGGGTTGCCCAACGGGTGTGCCCGATGCCAATCCCAAAACCATGGGAAGTGACGCAGTCGGTTTTTAGGGCAAGGTTTTCAAGTTTGCCTGTGGCTTTGTAGGCGCAGATTTTTCCATCAGCGAGTAGCGCGATGCCTGCGGAGTCGTATCCGCGGTATTCTAATTCTCTAAGACCGTCTAGTAAAAATGATTTTTTTTCGCGTGTTCCAATGTATCCAACAATACCGCACATAAAATTACCCTTCCTTTTTTCCACACAGCAGTGCTATTATTTTTTCTTTATTGTCGCACAATTTTCCCTGTTTTTCTATTAAGAAAAGGTTGCGCGCGCGGTGTTTGATGGTTTGAATTTTAGCGCTGGAAATGTCAAGTCCCCACTCGTCAAACACCGAAATAATGTAGGCCATGAGCCCTTGTTGGTCTTTGGCTTTGAGGGAAAGTTGGGCGTAGGTGCTGGAATGTTCGCAATCAAAGGCAAGCTCATCTTCAAGGATGATGGGCTGTTTGAGGGTGGTTCTTTTACTCATGTCAAAGGATTCATCAATGAGCTGGGAGATGTGCCCTATGTCTTCCGCAACTTCATTGAACTCAATTTTAAAGTATTTTTTTCCATCAAAAAGTTTAAAAATTTCCATGTGCGCAAGGTCAAGGTAGGCCACTTTGCTCAAAAAATACCCCAGATTAAAGGGGCGCGTGCGCACGAGGGAGATGCTGAGGTGTTGGTGGTTTAAAATGTGCGCATCGTAGTCTTTAATCTCAAGGGCCCACGAGGAAATGGAGACGATTTCGTGGGTTTTATGCTTTAAGAAGAAAAAGGTAGAAGGAATGCCCAAAATTTTCCGTTGCGTTGCGTTTGAGAGGGCCATAAAAGAAGGGTTTTTTGCAAGGGCCTTTTCTTTTTTACGGCGCCTTGACGCTTCATCAACCAAAGCATCTTTAGGAAAGGCTTCAAGGGCCAAATCATATAGCTCGCGTAGTAACTTTGCGGTAAACGTGGAGTAGGTTGTGGGGCTAACACCGTTGATGTCGCAGTAGGTTAAGATGTAGAGCAAGCACAAGGCCTTGGGGTCGCCTAGCGTGGAAACAAAAGAAAGAATCACTTTTTCGTTGTAAATGTCTTCGCGGTTGGCGACGTTGGACATGTAAGTGTGGTAGCGAATCAGCAACACTCCCATAGCAATGCTCTCTTCTTTGAAGCCCAGTTTTTGGGCGTAGAGCTTAAAGAGGCGTGCGCCAATTTCGCTGTGGTCTCCCTTGCGCCCCTTGCCAATGTCGTGAAACAGCACCACTAGGCGCAATAACGCCTTGCCATCGCCACACAAATCATCAAGAAGCGCTTGGATGAATGGGTCTTGGATGTGTTCAAGGTGCCACACGCATTTTAGCGAGTGAATATCTACAGGGTAGATGTGGTAGCCGTCAAATTGGGGAAGATTGATGGCGTGGCGCATGGGTTTGATGAGGTCTTGGAGTAGTCCCGCTTTGTAAAAAGCGTACAAAAATTGGTTGAGGTGTTGGCGGTGAAACAAGCGTTTAAACAAGGCGTAAATGGCGGGCGAATTGTGCACCTTCAAAGGCGTTTGGCGCAAGTAGTGGATGAAACTGATATCAAAGCCAAGGGGCACGTCTTCTAGGCTTAAAAACATTTCCAAGATGGTTTTAAGGGTATCGGGTTTTTTGTGAAAGGAAGCGTAAAGCGTCCCTTCGACCATGTAAAGCTTTTTTCTAAACCGTGCGGCGCGCAACGATGAGAGGTTTGAAAGGTCGCAAAACAGTGGGGCGCAGAGGCGTTTGATGTAGATTTGGCTGGTGATTTTTAGGGTCCACAGGCTCTCAAAAGTTTTTTTGGCCAAACTCATTTGGGCGCTTTGGAGCCTTTTGTCCACAAACCCAAGCTTTTGGGCGACGCTGGGGATGAGCTCTAGGTTGAGGGTGTCTTGTTTTTTGTTGGCACTTAAGTGCAAGGCGGAGCGCAGGCGAAACAAAAACTCTTGGGCCATGCGCAAGTCACGAAATTCTTCTTCGCTTAAAAAGCGTGGCACCAAGTCCTTGAGTTTGGTAACCCCATGCAAGCATTGGGCGACCCAATAAAGGGTGTTGGCATCTCGAAGGCCGCCTACGCCTTGTTTGATGTTGGGCTCCATAGTGAGGGGGTATTGTTCACCTCTTGCACGGTAAGTGGTGATTTTTTCTTCGATGTACGCACGCATGTCGTGGCGGCGAATGCGAAAGAGTTCTCGCTCGGTTTCCATCCATAAAAACTTTGACCCGCATAAAAAGCGGGATTCGAGCATGGCGGTTTTGATGGTCAAATCTTCCCCGCTGGCGTCTAATAGCTCTTCTACTTTATGGGTGCGGTGCCCTAGTTTCATACCCGCATCCCACGCAAGGTAGAGCATGGCGGTGATGATGGGCTCGATGTTGTAGCCTTTGATGTCTTTGTAGACAATCATCAAATCAATGTCCGAATAGACACACAACTCTTCACGCCCGTAGCTTCCCATGGCTACGAGGGTGATGGGAAGGGCGTTGTACAAGGGCATGTAATTGCCAAAGTATTGGCGCAGGGTGTATTTGAAAATGACCTTGACAAATCCGTCGATAGACTTGGTGTGTTTGACCAAAAAGTCTTTGCCTTGAGTCTGTTCAAAGAGGGAGTCAAGGGAGCTAAGGTAGGTTTTGATGTGCTGTTTAATGAGCTTGGAAATCTCAAAATCGCTAGCACCTTGGTCGATGAGCATTTCTATGTGGTGTTCGAGTTCCATGGGGTGGTTCCTTGGGTAAGCATCTTGAAATCATACAATAATCACCCAAGTTTAAGGGTGCTAGTTTATAATCACCTCATTATAAAACTCAAAGGATGGGCATGAAAGAAAAGGCGTATATGCAGCGATTTCCTGATGGCAAAGGGTATTTTGGAAAGTTTGGCGGGGCATTTTTACCACCCCAGCTCATCGAACAGTTTGAAAAGATAGAGCAAGCGTATTTGACTATCGGCAACTCTCATGATTTTATCATGAAGCTTCGCGACATTCGCAAGCATTTTCAAGGGCGTCCTACGCCGGTGTATTATGCTAAGCGTTTGACCGAAAAAGTCGGTGGGGCGCGCATTTACCTTAAGCGCGAAGATTTGAATCACACGGGCGCCCACAAGCTTAACCACTGCATGGGCGAGGCGCTTTTGGCGTCGTATCTTGGCAAGAAAAAGCTCATCGCCGAAACGGGTGCGGGACAGCATGGCGTGGCACTAGCGACCGCGGCGGCGTATTTTGGGCTAGAGTGTGAGATTCATATGGGGGAAGTGGACATCGCGAAAGAACACCCCAATGTCATCCGCATGCACACCTTGGGTGCAAAAGTCGTGCCCGTTTCTTTTGGGCAACGCACCCTCAAAGAAGCGGTGGATTCGGCCTTTGAAGCGTACCTTAAAGACCCCGAAAACAGCATTTACGCGATTGGTTCGGTGGTTGGGCCTCATCCGTTTCCGCGCATGGTGCGTGACTTTCAAAGTGTGGTGGGCATCGAAGCCAGAGAACAGTTTCAAGAAATGACGGGCAATTTGCCAGACAATCTTGTCGCGTGCGTGGGTGGCGGAAGTAACGCCATGGGACTTTTTAGCGCGTTCATCGACGACCCGTGTGAGATTTACGCGGTGGAACCTATGGGCAAAGGGACGAAACTAGGCGAACACGCGGCAAGTTTGACCTACGGAAGTGAGGGCGTGTTACACGGGTTTAATTCCATCATGCTCAAAGACAATGCGGGCGAACCTGCGTCGGTGTATTCGATTGCAAGTGGGTTGGATTATCCTTCGGTGGGACCAGAACATGCCTATTTGAGTTCCGTTGGTCGCACGAACATTGCTACGGCCAATGACGAAGAAGCCGTGCGTGCTTTTTACATGCTTTCACGGTTTGAAGGGATTATTCCCGCCCTTGAGAGTGCCCATGCAGTAGCCTTTGCTATGAAGTTGGCCAAAGAAAAACCTTATGAGTCCATCTTGGTAAACCTCAGTGGACGTGGCGATAAAGACATCGATTTTATCACAGAAAACTACCCTGCGGAAGCTTACATGTAAGCCTTTATATGTAAAGGGGTTTAAGGGGGTAATGGATACTTTTCTTGCCCCCCTTTTTTTTTCTTGCCTACCTTTTTTCTCTTTTTAGCGCCACTAAAAAATCAAAAATTCCCATACTTCTTTTTGTTTTGATACCTATCGTAACGTTGCACTTTATGCACAAAATTCACACAATGCAACTTACACATTCAATGCTGTTTATCTTGATTTAAGTTTCAAAAAAGTGCTAGCATGTTTCAAAACTAAATCATACAAGGAGTTTATATGCGAAAAATGTTACATTTTGTAGCAATTTGTGTTGCCTCGGCGACACTTGCTAGCAGTGCACAGGCGTTTGAGGCAACCAAGCCTTTATGTCTTGCCCCTGCAAAGCCAGGTGGTGGGTTTGACCTTACATGTAGACTTGTTTCCAACTCTCTTGGGACTTCAAAAATCATAGAAAAACCTATGATTGTTAACTTCATGCCCGGTGGTGTTGGCGCGGTGGCGTACAACCATGTGATTGGGCAACGACCCGATGACGCGAACATGATTGTTGCGGCAAGTACGGGTTCGGCGCTTAATATTGCCCAAGGAAAATTTGGTGCAAAACATTCTATTGATTCGGTGCGATGGCTTGCGGCGCTTGGAGCGGATTATGGTGCGGTTATTGTAAAAGCAGATGCAAAATGGAATAACCTCAATGAACTCGTAGCAGACCTTCAGGCAAACCCAAAAGGGTATGTTTTAGGTTCAGGCGGTTCTATCGGTTCACAAGATTGGTTTAAGGCGGCTATCATTGCAAAACTTGCGGGCATCAACCCAAAAGATATGAAATACGTTGCCTTTGAAGGTGGCGGAGAAGCGTTGACCTCGCTTTTGGGCAATCACATTCAGATTTACCCTGGTGATATCGCAGAATTTTCAGGTCAAATTTCATCTGGCAAGTACAAAGTGCTAGCAATTCTTTCTGAAGAGCGACTTCCTGGTGTGATGGCGGACATCCCCACGGCAAAAGAGCAAGGCTACGACGCAGTATGGACCATTTGGAGAGGGTTTTATCTAGGCCCAAAAGTGAGCGATGAAGAGTATGCTTATTGGGTTGAAAAGATGAAAACATTGGTGGAAACCGATGAATTTAAAAAAGAACGAGAAGTGCGTGGTTTGTATCCGTTTACGTTGATTGGTGAGGAGTACCACGCCTTTATGCAAAAAGAAGAAAAGCGGTTTAAAACATTAGCCGAAGAAGCAGGACTCCTCAAATGATAGCCGATAGGCTTTTTGGAATTTTTCTGCTAGCGGTAGGAATCTATGTACTTTACGGGGGCCTCGCATTAGAGGTTCCTTTTTCCTATGACCCTTTGGGGCCTTCTGCCTTTCCTGCTGGCATTGGTGCGACACTTGCACTTTTGTCGCTTTTTGTCATTATCAAGCCAAGACCAATGCATTTTCCAGAGCTACCAACAGCAGTAAAAACGGTGCTGATTGTTGTTCTTTTGTTGGCGTATCAACTGAGTTTTAATTTCTTAGGGTTTATCCTAGCAACCATCATACTGGTATTTTTTATTTCCAAGATTTTCAAAGGCACAACAAAGCAAGCCTTGGGAGCGAGTATTGGTGTGAGCGTGAGCGTTTATTTTATTTTTAGCTTTTTGCTCGAGGTTCCATTGCCCGCAGGAACGCTTTTTAAATCCTTTTTAGGAGCCTAGCATGGTGGAAATATTTTCTTCACTAGGGGCTGGTTTTGGCGTCGCTTTAACGCCAACCCACCTTTTTCTCGTCTTTTTAGGCACGCTGTTGGGAACACTTTTTGGGGCGCTTCCTGGCCTTGGGCCTATTAATGGTGTCGCGATACTCCTTCCTATTTGCTACACGCTAGGCTTGCCCGTGGAGTCTTCGTTGATTTTGTTAGCAGGCATTTACTACGGTGCTGAGTTTGGTGGGAGGATATCGAGTATTTTACTCAATGTGCCAGGGGATGCTGGAGCAGTGTTTACCTGCCTTGATGGCTACCCGATGGCCCAAAAGGGGCTTGCAGGCCCAGCGTTAGCGCTTTCGGGGATCGCTTCTTTTGTGGGGGCGACCATAGCGATTGTAGGGCTGACGTTTTTTGCACCCTTGTTAGCGGGTGTGGCGATTTATTTTGGCCCTGCTGAGTACTTTGTGTTGATGGTCTTTGCCTTTGCTACGATTTCCGCACTCATGGGTTCAAGCCCTGTAAAAAGTTTGATAGGCCTTACCATAGGCCTTGTGGTTGGGGTTGTTGGGGTCGATTCTACGACAGGCGTGTTGCGGTTCGTTTTTGGCGAAGCGGAACTCTACGATGGCTTTGACTTTTTGGTGGTGATTGTTGGGTTTTTTGCGGTGAGCGAAGTGATGCTGATGTTAGAGCACCACAGTCAAGAGGATTTTGAAATGCCTAAGATTACACGCATTTACATTACCCTTAAAGAATTGCTTACATGTAAATGGACAATCATTCGCTCTTCGGCCATTGGATTTATCGTAGGCGTGCTTCCAGGAACGGGGGCTTCCATCGCCAGTGCGGTTTCTTACACCATCGCACAGAAAATTTCCGATAAAGAGGGCACCTTTGGAAAAGGCGACATGCGCGGGCTTGCTGCACCTGAGGCGGCAAACAATGCGTGTGCTGGAGGTGCTTTGATTCCGATGCTCACTCTTGGTGTTCCAGGCAGTGGGACAACGGCGGTGTTGTTGGGTGCGTTGATGCTGTATAACATTAACCCCGGCCCTATGCTGTTTGTGGAGCAGCCGCTGTTGGTGTGGGGGCTCATTGCCTCGATGTATGTTGGAAATATCATGTTGCTTATTATGAATTTTCCTTTAGTGCGGGTTTTTACGAAAATCCTTCAAATTCCCTATTGGTTGCTCGTGCCTTCGGTTGTGGTGCTTGCCTTTGTGGGGGTGTATTCGGTTAACATGAGTACCTTCGCACTCTTTTTGGCGATCCTTCTTGGGGTTTTGGGATACTTCTTGCGAAAGCTTCATTATCCTATGGCGCCCGTAATCTTGGGCTTTGTGCTTGGGGAGATCATGGAAGACAACCTCAGACGCGCGTTTGCTATGAGTGGCGGAGAAGTGGGGATTTTGTTTCAAGGAACGATTAACTGGATACTGTGGGGATGTGTTGTTTTTATCCTTTTTGTCCCCTTGCTTGCCAAGATGGTCGTAAAGCGTTATCACCTTTCACGGTAATGTGTCTAAGGGCGATTTGAGCTTGTACTTACGCTCAGGTCGTCCTACGGAACCGTACAACGAGTCAACCTGCACTTTTTCAATAGAGACCAAATACTCCAAATACCTGCGTGATGTTGTTCTGTTAATCCCTAACTGCTTAGCTATCTCACTAGCAGAGAGATAACTCTCCTTTTCTTGACGCACCACGCAGAGAATTTTATCTAGCGTAATGCCATCGACGCCTTTAGGGAGAGTCTCGGTAGGCTTTTTTTCACTGGCGATGGCCTTGTAAAACAGTTCATCTACTTTGCTTTGTGAGAGTTCATCTTTGCGCAAAAAGGTATTTTTATGGTGTTGAAATTTTTCCAAAGAGGCTTCAAAACGGTGAAACATGATGGGTTTGATGAGGTAGTCAAAAACGCCAAATCGCAGAGATTTTTCCAAAGTGCGCATCTCTTTTGCTGCGGTAATTAAAATCACATCTGTCATGGGTGCGTGTTGACGCATCCATTCTAAAAAATCGATGCCATTGCCATCGGGAAAATAAACATCAAGTAGTAACAAGTCAGGCTTGGTGAACGAAATGTACTCTTGGAGTTGAGCAATCGTATTGGCGATGGAAAGCACTTCAAATCCTGCTATTTTTTCAACCATATTTTGATGCAAAAGGGCGATACGCGGATCGTCTTCGGCAATCATAACGCTAATCATGCGGAGCTCCTTTGGGAATGTGAACACTGATGTTGGTGCCAAACGTACCTTGGTCGATGGACATAAATCCACCAAGTTCTTTAAGGGCATTGTGCACAAAATAGAGCCCATAGCCGCTATGAAGCGCTCCTTTGGTGCTAAACCCTTTTTCAAAAACTTTCTGGGTAAGCGCTTCGGGGATGCCTTCTCCTGAGTCTTCGATGTCAAAGATAATGTCATTTCCAATGTCTGTGATGAAAACATGAATCTTTTTTTCCTGAGAATCTTTTGCCGCGTCAATGGCGTTATTAAGGACGTTTCCCAAAATGGTCAGCAGGTGCTTTGCCGTGGAGGGCGGGATGGGTGTTGAGAGGGTACTGTTCTCATCCAAAAAGAGTTTCACCCCTTTTTCAAAAGCATAATAATACTTTCCGATGAGAATGGAAGTGACCACGGGGTCTTGCAAATGGGCTTGAAAGGAGTGGATAATGTGTTCATCTGAAAGGTTTTGTTCGGCAATAAGCGCGATAGCCTTGGTGTATTCTCCTATTTGAATATAGCCTGAGATGAGGTGCAAAAGGTTAGAAAACTCATGCTTTTTTTCTCTTAGTTTTTCAGAATATTGCTTTACTCTTGTGAGTTCCCATACCAACGTGTCAATCTCCTCTTTTTTACGACAACTTAGCACCATTCCCATGGTCTCTGCTTTGTTTTGCATGGGCGAAAAACTGCAAATGTATTCTACTCCTTCGTGTTCGATAGTGACGTCTTTACGTTCTTTACATGTAAGCAAAAATTTTTCAAAAGACGGAGGAAGCAGGTGGGGTGGGGTGTCAAAGTGAAAATAGGCTTTTGCTACATTGTTAAAAAGAGTGATTTGGGCGTGGGTATTGGTGGCGATGATGGCTTCTTCGACGGAGTTTAAAATGGCTTCTTTTTCCAAAAAAAGACGGCTTATCTCCTTGGGTTCGTAGCCAAGCAACGAGCGTTTGAGGCGTTTGGCAAAGAGGCCTGCAAGCAAGAGGACGCTCACAAGGGTGACGTAAATGTACGTAAGGATGGCTTTATGGTGCCCTTCTACGATTTCTTTAATGTTTTTTTCCAAATACCCCACAGAAACGATGCCGATGACTTCTCCTTGGGAATTGAAGATGGGGGATTTTCCCCGAATGGAAGGGCCGAGTGTTCCGGTGGCTTTGGAGACGTAGTATTCTTTGTATTTTAAAGCTCTTTCGTTGTCATCGCCAACCATTTTTTCTCCTATGCGGTCGATAACAGGATGGGTGAGCCTGAGAGAATTTTTGTCGCCTATGACGATAAACTGTGCGTCAATTCCTTCGCGAATACGCGTGATGATGTGTTGAAGTTCTCCTTCGGGGTCATCAAGTTCTACAAGATTAATAACTTGAGGAATGAGGGAAATGGTTTTTGAAAGAGTGAGAGCTTTTCTCCCCGTGTGTTCTTCTAAAATCTCTTGAAGAATGGAACTTAGAAAAAAGGTGGAGGTAAGTAAGGTTGTAAAGACAATAATAAGGAAAAAAAGAAGGGTTTTTTGAAAAAGGTTACTGCCTAAAAAAGAGAGTTTGTCCAAAATCTTCACCCTTCCTCCCTTTGAATTTTTAATAATACCAAGATGTCCAGGGGTATTTTTACTGCACAGATTATACATTATTTAGGTAATGTCTTCTTGGGCTTGTCCGTTCACTTCTTCTTTTTTTGCCGTAATTAAGCTTTTTATGCACATGGCGTTTGTGAAAGAAAAAGGAATAGGCCATTTTTCTAAGAGCCTCATAATTTCTTTTTGGATACACTACCTTTTTTTCACCACAGGGATAACCATGACACACCTTGAAGAAGCGCTCGAATCAGGCCGAAGGCTGAGCCAAGACGAGGGCGAAGCGCTGTATGATGTAGACCTTTTCACCTTGGCCCACTACGCTAACCGCGCCAGACGCGCACGGTTTGGCACCAAAGTTTTTTTTAACATCAACCGCCACATTAACCCCACCAACATTTGCGCCGATGTGTGCAAATTTTGCGCCTTTAGCGCTAACCGCAAAAACCCCAATCCCTACACCATGACCCACGAAGAAATCTTGCGCGCCGTAGAAGCTTCGGTGGCCAATGGCGCCAAAGAAGTGCACATCGTCTCCGCCCATCATCCTGATGCGGGTTTGGCGTGGTATATGGATATTTTCAAAAAAATCAAGCAAACGTTTCCTTCTTTACATGTAAAGGCCATGACCGCTGCAGAAGTAGACTATTTGGCGCGAACCTATGGCCTTAGTTATGACGCGCTGTTGGACATGATGGTCGAAAACGGTGTGGATTCTATGCCAGGAGGCGGTGCGGAAGTTTTTGATGAGACCGTGCGTGCGCGTATTTGCAAGGGAAAAGTTAGCTCCCAAGGGTGGCTAGAGATTCACCAAAAATGGCACGAACGGGGTCGCATGTCCAATGCTACCATGCTTTTTGGACACGTAGAAACCCGCGCCCATCGCATCGACCACATGGTACGGTTGCGGGAACTTCAGGACAAAACGGGCGGTTTTAACGCGTTTATTCCCCTTGTATACCAACGCGCCAACAATTACCTCAATGTTACCGAATTTTTAGGTTCCCAAGAGATTTTAAAAACCATGGCTATTAGCCGTTTGATGCTGGATAACCTCCCCCACATCAAAGCCTACTGGGTCACCTCCACCATCAACCTTGCCCTTGTCGCCCAAGAATTTGGCGCAGATGACTTGGATGGCACCATCGAAAAAGAGTCCATCCAGTCGGCCGCAGGCGCTGCGAGTGCGTCAGGGATGCGCCTTAAAGATTTCGTGGATCTCATCCACACTAGCGGGTTTACGCCCGTAGAGCGTGACAGTCTTTACAATGAAATCAAAGAGTACATGTAACAAACACAACACATCAAGGAGTCCGCGTGGATTTTTTTAAGTTACAAAGCCATGGCACGACCGTGAAAACGGAAGCGATGGCAGGGTTTACAACTTTTTTGACGATGCTTTACATCGTCCCGGTCAATGCCATCATCATGAGCAATGCAGGCATGCCTATGGATGCGCTTATCACTGCAACGGCGCTCATCACGATTTTTGCTACCATCCTTAACGGCCTTTGGGCCAATACGCCCATCGCGATGAGCGTAGGCATGGGGCTTAATGCGTACTTTACCTTTGGTTTGGTGCTAGGCATGCAAATCCCGTGGCAAACGGCACTTGGAGTTGTGTTTCTCTCAGGTGTAATTTTCCTAGCTCTTTCTTTGACGCGCTTTCGGGTGTGGATTATGGAGAGCGTACCTAAAGACTTGCGCCGCGCGATTAGTGCGGGGATTGGGGCGTTTATCGCGTTTATTGGCTTAAAACAAATGGGTATGGTGGTGGCAAATCCTGCGGTGATTGTAGGACTTGGTGATTTTAAGGACCCCAACGTGCTTTTGGGCGTGCTAGGCCTTGTGCTTATTTTTGCTTTTTACGCGTGGAAAGTGAAGGGTGCATTTATCATCGCGGTGCTTGTTGCTTCGGTGGTAGCGTGGGTAAGTGGACTCGCGGCCTATCCTACGGAGATTTTCTCTATGCCCGCTTCCATTGCGCCTATTATGTTTAAACTTGACATCCTCTCAGCACTTAGCCTTGCGTTATTGCCTGTCATTATTACCTTTTTGATTACCGACATGTTTGACTCCCTTGGCACCCTTGCGGGCGTGGGGTACCGTGCGGGGATTTTCAAAGAAGATGGCAAAGAGTTGCAAAAAACCCTCGAAGCAGACGCAGGTGCTACGGTGGTGGGAACCTTGCTTGGGGTTTCTACAACGACGAGCTTTATCGAGAGTGCGAGTGGGGTAGAAGAGGGCGGTCGTACGGGCTTGACTGCCGTTTTCACGGGCCTCTTTTTCATTTTTACCCTCTTTATGCTTCCGCTATTTAAGGCCATCCCGCCCAATGCTATTTACCCTGTGCTTGTCATGGTTGGGGTGCTTATGTTTAGTGAGCTTGCTAACATTGACTTTAAAGACCTTGCCACGTCGTGCGCGACGTTTTTGATTGTCATCATGATGCCTTTAACCTTTTCTATTACGAATGGTTTGGCCTTTGGGTTTATCTCCTTTGTACTCATCAAGCTCATCCAGCGGGAGTATTCGGTCATTAATCCTGGCATCATTACGTTAGCGCTCATCAGCGTGCTTGCGTTTTTATTTCATTAAGAACTAAGGAATCCTTGTGCAGTTTTACAGTTTTGAAGAGTTTTGCGTCGATGTAAATGTGTTAGCAAAAGAGGTAAAGGCCTCTTTTGCGCCTGAGGCCATTGTGGCTATTGCTAGGGGCGGAATGACGCTAGGGCATTTTTTGGCCGAAGCGTTGGAGATGCGCGATTTGTACGCGATTAATTCTATCCACTACGAAGAGACGCGAAAACTTGACACCATCGACGTGTTCAACGTTCCTGACCTTTCCAAAGTGACGCGGGTGTTGGTGGTGGATGACATCATCGACAGCGGCGAGACCATGATTGAGATTAAACGGGTGTTGCTTGAAAAATACCCCCACATCCAGCTCAAAGTCGCCGCCGTATTTTACAAAGAAAAAGCCTTGCTGCGTCCTGATTTTGCGGCACGCGAAGCAACGCAATGGATTAAATTTTTCTGGGATTTTGAAATCGACGGCGGAGTGTAGGCGTGAAAAAAGGCGAATTGGCAATCGTGTACGGATGCACGATTGCCACCATTTGCACCCTTTACGCCGCCCAACCCATCCAACCGCTTTTTGAAAGCGAACTGGCCCTCACCAAATTTCAAGCCGCTATTTTTACCACCGCTATCATGCTCCCTCTTGGGATTGCACCCATTGTATATGGGTATTTGCTTGAGACGTTTTCTTCCAAGCAAATGCTGCGTACGGCGGTGTTACTTCTTGGGGTGCTAGAAATCTGTTTTTCCCTCAGCCAAAGTTATGCCATGTTGCTAAGTTTGCGTGGCCTTCAAGGCTTGTTGATTCCCGCTATTTTGACCTCTGTTATGAGCTACATTTCCACTCGTGCACCCAGAGAGAAAGTCCAACAGGCGATTAGTACGTACATTGGTATTACTATCGTCGGTGGGTTTTTGGGGCGTTTTCTCTCAGGGTTGCTTAGCGACATGGTAGGGTGGCGTCCTTTTTTTCTTTTTTTGGGCGTGGCACTGGTAGTGCTTTTTGCTTTGCTAAGACGACTAGAAAGTGACACAAAACCCACCTTTGCAAAGCCCAATAAACGCCAAATTATGGCGGTGCTCTCCCGCCCTGAACATTTGACCATCTATCTTGCCATGTTTGCTATCTTTTTTGTCTTTCAAGCTATTTTAAACTTCATGCTTTTTGGGGCGTTGGTGTACGTGGCGAGCATTCAGCTTTTTCATTGGCGCACCTACGAAGCTTTTTTTGCGGTGATGTTTCTGTTTTGTCTGGGCATGTTTGTGGTGCACTCCATCGCGTCGGGTTACATTAATAAACTTACCCACGAGTACAAAGGCATTGCCAACGGGCTTTATATTTCTTTTTACTATGCGGGCGGGACACTGGGCACTTTTTTGCCAGGTGTGGTGTACGAGTATGGCGGGTGGCATTGGTTTTTGGGGTTTTTGACGTTGGCGGTTTTGGTGGGTGCGAGCTTGCTTTTTGTACTGCACCAGCGAATGAAAAAAGGGTATAATGCGGCAAGTTTTGAACCAAAGGAACACTAAGTATGGTTTTGATGATTGATAATTACGACAGTTTTACGTACAACATTGTGCAGTATTGTTTAGAGCTTGGGGCAACACTGAAGGTGATTCGCAACGATGAGCTAACGCTACAAGAGATAGAAGCACTAAATCCAGAAAAAATCATCATCTCTCCTGGTCCAGCCACACCCAACGAAGCAGGAGTGAGCTTGGATGTGATTAAACATTTTGCAGGAAAAGTGCCTATTCTTGGGATATGCTTGGGGCATCAAGCCATTGCTCAAGCCTTTGGTGGCGAAGTGATTCGCGCCAAAAATATGATGCACGGCAAAACGTCGCGCATCAAACAACACGCACCTACGTGTTTATTTGAAGGACTTCCCGAAGCCTTTACCACTACGCGCTATCATTCTTTGGTGGTCAACCAAGAAAACTTGCCCAAATGCATCACCCCCACCGCTTATAGTGCAGATGATGGTGAAATCATGGCTCTTGAAGTCAAAGGCTTGCCCATTTACGGCGTGCAGTTTCACCCTGAGTCCATTTTAAGCGAGCACGGTTATGATATTTTGAGGAATTTTTTAAAGCAATGAGTGAAACACGAGCCCTAGGGCTCCTTTTTGGAGTACACGCCTTATTTTTACTCTATGGCATTAGTCAACTTTCCATTAGTTACCACGAAGCGACGGTGTTTTTTGAAGGAAGAGGAGTATTGCACTGGATTGTTCAAGCTTCGTGCGCGGTGTTTGGGCAAAATGATTGGGCGTTACGACTCCCTTTTGTGGTGATTCATTTTGCTTCGGCTTTGTTACTTTACAAGATTTCCAAGCCATTGCTTAAGCGAAAAATGGACCGCTTGGTGAGTGTACTGGTGTATTTGATGCTTCCAGGCGTGAGTGCCGCGGCGTTGTTGGTCAATGAGGCTTCGCTGACCATTTTTCTAACCCTTTTATTTGTGTGGTGCCACCAATCACAGTACCGAACCTTTTCACTAGTAGTGCTTGTGGCCTCTTTGGGTGTGGATAACTCTTTTGCTATTTTTTACCTTGCCATTTTCTTTTATGGCATCGCCACCAAAGACCGCACGTTGTTTGTGCTTGCTCTTGTTTTGTTTGGGTTGTCGATGAGCGTGTATGGATTTGACACAGGCGGTAAGCCCAAGGGCTATTTTTTAGACACTTTTGGCGTCTACGCAGCCGCCTTTTCGCCTTTGCTTTTTTTGTATTACATGTACGCGATTTACCGCATCGCCATTAAAGAGAAAAAAGAGATCTTGTGGTACATCACGTTTGTAGCGTTTACGTTTTCTTTTCTTCTTTCCTTGCGTCAACAGCTGATGCTGGAAGATTTTATTCCTTTTGCGGTAATCGCCATCCCTTTAGTGGTGCGTGTTTTTTTCAATAGCTTCAGGGTAAGGCTTCCAAGACACCGCAGGTGGCACGCTTCGCTATTGATGATAGTCATGTTCAGTCTGAGCCTGAATTTCACGATGACAATCTTTAATAAACCCATTTATTATCTTGTCAAAGAAGCAGACAAGCACTTTGTCTACAACTACCATGTCGCTAAAGAGGTAGCCCAGTGGTTGCAAGAGCGCCACATAACTCATGTTTACTCGCAAGATTCCAAGCTCCAACTTCGCCTGAGGTTTTACGGCATCGGAGAGGGCGAGATGGTAGAGCTCAGGGAAGTTAAAGAAGGCGCCAGTGAAGGAGATGATTTTTTATTATATTATTCAGGAATAGTAGTTGCGCACTATCGTACGATTGATAAAAAATATGATACACTAACGCCATGAAAAAACAATCACAAACCCCTGCCTTTACCATGCTTGAGTTGGTGTTTGTGATTGTTGTGATTGGCATCATCTCCGCTGTCGCTTTTCCCCGCATCGGCAACAACAACCTTCGTACCGCCGCCGACCAACTCGTGAGCCACATCCGTTACACGCAACATTTAGCTATGCAGGATGATAGGTTTGATCCAGGTGACAATTCTTGGTATTTAAAAAGATGGCAAATTCGTTTTTCTACAGCTGCTGGAACACATTCTTATTCAATTATGTCTGATATTACAAAAGACGGTAATCCAAATGCAAGTGTTGGAGGCATTATTGAGGTTGCTGTTGACCCATTGGATCAAAGTAAATTTTTGATAGGCACTGAAACAACAGCTTTCTTTAATAATACTTCTAAAGAAAAAATGAATATGAACCTAGACTTGGGTGATACTTATGGCGTGAGTGTTGTAGTGGCGGGTGGAACAACGGGTTCAACTGCAAGTAGGATTATTTTTGATGAAATGGGTAGACCTTATCGAGGAAGCACAAATGCTGGAGTACCAGCATCTGTCATTTCTGGACCAGCAGATAGGTTGGCTACAAGCAGAATAACTGTGACATTAACCGACTCTACAGGCAATAACATTCAAATAGCAATCGAGCCTGAAACAGGCTATACACATATTCTTTAGAATTATTTTTAATTTTCTCTAAACCCCCTCCAAATTTTACCTCCCTTTAAGCTTCACCGCTATATAATTT
>JACUTV010000167.1 GCA_014859645.1 Campylobacterales bacterium | reverse complement strand
TTATTCCCGAT
Organism: Campylobacterales bacterium; assembly: GCA_014859645.1. Classification (GTDB taxonomy): domain Bacteria; phylum Campylobacterota; class Campylobacteria; order Campylobacterales; family Campylobacteraceae; genus Sulfurospirillum_B. Next base: position 3,650 of record JACUTV010000167.1, on the reverse strand, counting down.
TTTGCGCACAAAGAGACGGGTAAATACCTTGATGGGAAAATGTAATGCAGCGCATTGTTGAGTTTATCAAGCACACATTTAGCACCAATGATTTCATCCCTTTGCACGAACCACGCTTTGTGGGTAATGAAAAAAAATACCTGAATGATTGCATCGACTCGACCTTTGTTTCAAGCGTTGGGGCGTACGTGGAGCGATTTGAAAAGGAATTTGCCTCTTATGTAGGGAGCAGGTACGCCGTTGCGACAGTCAATGGCACGGCGGCTTTACATGTAAGCTTGCTGTTGTCGGATGTGGAGAAAGGCGATGAAGTTATTACGCAACCGCTAAGTTTTATCGCTACATGTAACGCCATAGCGTACTGCGGAGCGAGTCCTGTGTTTGTGGATGTGGACATGGATACCCTTGGTATGAGTCCTGAGGCACTTGCACTGTTTTTGGAAAAAAACTGTGAGTTACGCAATAATCAATGCATCAATAAAACCACTGGAAAAACCATCAAGGCGTGCGTGCCGATGCACACTTTCGGGCATCCGTGTCGGATAGACGCCATTAAAGCAATCTGCGACACATGGAATATCTCTCTTGTCGAAGATGCAGCCGAAAGCTTAGGAAGCTACTATAAAAACAAACACACAGGAACCTTTGGACGACTCGGTGTATTTTCTTTTAATGGCAATAAAATCATCACCAGTGGCGGCGGCGGCGTCATCGTGACTGGCGATGAAGCTTTGGCAAAAAAAGCCAAACACCTTACCACAACAGCTAAACTCCCGCACCGATGGGAGTTTGTTCATGATGAGTCGGGGTACAATTACCGCATGCCAAACCTTAATGCTGCGCTGTTGGTAGCGCAACTTGAGCAGTTAGGGACGTTTTTAGAAAACAAGAGAAGTTTAGCCCTAGCTTACGAGGAGTTTTTTCTTACATGTAAAGACGTGCAATTTGTCAAAGAGCCTGAAAACAGCCAATCAAACTACTGGCTCAATGCAGTGATTTTAAAAGACAAGGCACATCGGGATGCTTTTTTGCAATTCACTAACGACCAAGGTGTGATGACCCGCCCCGTTTGGAAACTCATGAATGAGCTGGTTATGTTTGAAAATTGCCAATGCGCAGAGCTAAAGAATGCAAAATACCTCGAAGAACGGGTTGTGAATATCCCAAGTAGCGTGAGGCTTCCAGTATGAGTGATTTAGTTAAATACAACGACGGTGAAATAGAGCTTGAAATCTCTATCAACAATGAAACTATTTGGCTGATAGCCGAGGATATAGCCTCCTTGTTTGGCGTGCAAAGACCAGCAATAGTGAAACATATTGGAAATATTTATAAAGACGAAGAGTTAAGCCCAACTTCAACCTGTTCCATTTTGGAACAGGTTACAAAAGATGGCAAAAACAGAAAGTTAAATTATTATAATTTAGATGTTGTTATATCAGTAGGCTACAGAGTCAACTCAAAAAAAGCCACCAAATTTCGCCAGTGGGCAACATCTGTCTTGAAAGAGTACATTTCAAAAGGGTATGCAGTAAATACTCACAGAATAACAGAACAAAGACTTCTCAATCTTGAAAACGATATGGAGCGCGTAAAATCAAAAATCAAAAATGGCACCTTGGAAATAAAACAAGGCGTGTTTTACAATGGACAGTTTTTTGATGCACATGTGTTTGTCGCTAGCCTAATCAGCCAAGCAAAAGAAAGTGTAGTGTTGATAGACAACTATATGGATGAAACCACTTTAGCCTTGTTTGCTAAAAAGCAAAACATAAAAATCGAACTATTTACCCAAAACATTCCAAAGCAGCTGTCAATAGCAGTGGCTAAATACAACAAACAGTACACAAGCATTACACTCAAAACTACAAATAAATTTCATGATAGATTTTTAATCATAGATAAAAAAGAGCTCTATCACATAGGCGCAAGTTTAAAAGACCTGGGCAATAAAACCTTTGCTTTTAGTAAACTAGAGATAGATTTGTTGGATTTTTTAGGGAAACTAAAATGAGCAACAAAAAATTAAACATTATCTTAATCGGCGGTGGCGGCCACTGCAAGTCAGTCATTGATGTCATCGAACAACAAAACATCTACACCATTTTGGGCATCATAGACACCAAAGAAAACATCGGCAAGAAAGTATTGGGCTATGATGTCATAGGTTGCGATGATGACTTAAAACAGTTTGTTTCTACATGTAACTATGCACTCATCACCGTAGGACATATCACATCAAATGCTTTGCGCGTTAGGTTGTTTAATCTTGCCAAAGAGGTTGGTTTTACACTCCCTGTTATTATTTCACCCTTGGCGTATGTATCTAAACATGCCAAACTAGAAGAAGGAACAGTAGTGATGCACCACGCGCTAGTTAACGCCAGTGCGCGTGTGGGCAAAAACTGTATCATCAATTCAAAAGCCCTCGTAGAGCATGATGCGCACATAGAAGACCACTGCCACATCAGCACGGGTGCTATTCTCAACGGCGGTGTACATGTAAAGGCAAATACATTCTATGGGAGTAACGCTACATGTAAAGAGTGTGCCACTATAGATGGTTTTATCAAAGCGGGGAGCGTAGTAAAGTGAAAAGAGTTGCTTTTTTAACAACTATTTTTCCAATGAAAGAGCAGTATTTATATGATTTTTTCACCTCCCTAAAGCAGCAGACATATAAAGATTTTGATGTAATCATTGTCAATGATGGTTATTTGGACTTTGAAAAAATTAAAATAGCCTACGGACAAACACTAAGTATTATTGAGCTTTTAAGCACCAACACCCCAGCAAAAAATAGAGAATTTGGAATAAACTGTTGCATAGATAATAAGTATGATGTTTTAATTTTTGGAGATAGCGATGATTTTTTTGAGACGAATCGGATTGAAAAATCTCTGCAGCTTCTTGAAGAATACGACGTGGTTGTTAACGATTTGAGTCTTTTTGATGAAAATGGTGTGTATGAAGCAGCGTATTTTTCAAATAGGCTGGAAAATCTAACACAAATTAATTTTGATTTCATAATAGATAAAAATATTTTTGGACTTTCCAATACTGCAGTAAGACTAGAAAAGATGCACAAAGTTGTATTTTCTGGCGACCTGATTGCGGTAGATTGGCATCTTTTTTCAATATTATTAATGAGCGACAAAAGAGCTGTTTTTACCAATGAAACTACAACTTACTATAGGCAACATTCTCAAAATCTTGTTGGACTCAAAGGAGTTGACCAAAAAGCCTTTGAAAGAGGTGTTGAGGTAAAAAAAAGACATTATGAGGCTTTGAACAGTAAAACAAAAGATTTTTTGAAAGAGACAGATAGACTTTCTACTGCAAGTTATAACGCTAAAGCTAAAGAAATCAAGCATCCTCTTTGGTGGGAATTAATCTAAAGGAAAAACATGAAAGTGCAACTAACGGCTAAAAAAGAAGTGTTCAACTACTGCAAGCCTTATGTCATCGCAGAATTAGGCTCCAACCATAATGGCGACATGGCAGTAGCAAAAAAATTAATAATCGAAGCAAAAGAAGCGGGTGCCGACTGTGTTAAATTTCAAAGTTGGTCAAAAGAGACTATTTTTGCAAGACAAAAATATGAAGACAACTATTTTATAGCAGATGACTATAGAGACAGAACGGATTAT
>JACUTV010000166.1 GCA_014859645.1 Campylobacterales bacterium | reverse complement strand
GCGAGACGGAAAATATTTTTTTAGGAAAACCTCACCTTGCTCCACCTTTTGCCCTCCAGAATACCTCTTTTGTTTTGTGGGTTTTTGATGAAAAAAAGCTTGCGCGTGAGATATTTGAAATGGCTTCGACTTTGGCTTTTTCTTTTGGTATTCGCCGCGATAGCAAAGGAATTATTAGTGAAATTGTGATTTTTCTAGAAGAGACTTCCGTGCGATTGGGGTGCATTTTTGGATTTGCTACGCAGCTCCCCTTGAGCAAAACAACCTACAACACCTCCTTTGGCCATACCTTTATTCCCGTTATTGGACCTGATGGTTCTGGTAAAACCTCGTTGATTTGCGCGATTGCAAAAGACGGTGCCTTTGTTTCACAACCTTTTCGTTTTAAAGGGCTTTACAGAAAATCTTTTGCGTATCAAATGATGGCTTTTGTGAAAAAAATTACTTACAAAAACCTTGACAAAAACGAGCTAGACAATCAGTACAATAGATTTTGTTACATCACGGCGTGCCTTCGATTTCCTTTTTTAAAAACCCAGCACCTCTCCTCAAAAGGTACGCTGTTGGTGGATCGTTATTTTTACGATTGCCTTATTAAGGATGTGCGCCATCCTACCAAAAGAGCTTATTTGGATAAGTTTTGGAAAGGGATGGTGCGGTGGATGCCCAAGCCTTCACTTTTGGTGCATTTGGACGCCCCTTATGCACTCATTCGAGCCAGAAGGGATGAGGTGAGTGAGGAAAATATTCACGTTTACCGCGAGTCGGTCTTCGCCTTGTATTTGCAAAACCCTTGCTCTTCTTATTTGTACTTAAACACGTGCCAAGATGTGCCAACATTGCGCAGTTTTTTTCACCGTTTTGTGGACGGCATTTGATGTTAGAGCTTTCTATGCTCATAGGAGAAGGCAAAAGCAGAAAAGTATACCAACACCCAATAGACCCGCAAAAGGTCATTAAGGTTGAATACCTCAAAGCAAAACACTTCAAGCCAAACAATGAAGTGGAATACCTTTATTATGCTTATTTGAAAAAGAAAAACAAAGACCTTTCTTGTGTTGCCAAATGCTATGGATGGGTAGAGACAAAAGAGGGACGCGGGCTTGTTTTTGAGAAAATTTGCAACGAAGATGGGACGCTTGCAAAAACCCTAAGAGAGGCAATTGCGCACAATGAACTGACGTTCGAGGAAGCCGATGGGCTTATTTGCGAGCTTATTGAGTACTTGAAAAAAAACACCATTATGTTTGTGGACGTTTCTTTGGACAACATTGTTTTAAGAAAAAATGCTAGCCATAATACCCTTGTTATTATCGACGGTTTGGGTTCAAGGCGTATGCGGTTGAAGTTTAAAATGTACCTACTTTTTCCATCTTTTGCCCAATATAAAATCAAAAAACAGACACAAAAGCTCTACCGAAAATTCAAACAGCTTACATGTAAGGCCAAAAAATAACAATTTGCAGAAGTTGTAAGTGGCCCTTGTGTACAATACTTAAAAAATCCAAAGGAATCTATTGAAAGACTTAAAAATAGTACTGCGTCGGCTTGTTTTTCCTTATTTTAGGGGGTATATTCCTTATTTTTTATTGGCTCTTTTGGGAATGTTGCTTTTTTCTGCGGGGACGTCTGCTTCTGCGTATTTGGTTAAGCCTGTACTGGATGAGATTTTTGTCAAAAAAGATTTGGAGTTGCTCTATCTTCTTCCTTATGCCATTGTGTTTGTGTACTTTCTTAAAGGTGCTGGAAAGTATATACAAACCTATTATTCTGCGTATATTGGTCAGGATATTATTCGAAAAATTCGCGATAGGCTTTTTGAGAAGATGATGAGCCTAGACCTTGTCTTTTTTCATAAATTTCGTTCGGGCGAGTTGATTAGCCGTAATGTGAATGATGTTGACCGTATTCGCCATGTGGTTTCTACGCTTATACCTGATATGGTCAGCCAAGGCTTAACAGCGCTTGGGTTGTTGAGCGTTGTTATTTACCAAAGCCCAAAACTCTCCTTTTTTGCCTTGATTATCATGCCTGCTACAATCATTCCCTTGCAAATCATTGGGAAAAAATTGAAAAAAATCTCTCACCGTTCTCAGGAAAAAACCTCAGACATCACGTCAAAATTGACCGAAGTCTTTACCAATGTGGAAATCATCAAAGCCCACGCTGCAGAACAGTACGAGCATGCAATTTTTGCCAAACAAAACGCAAATTTTTTCAAACTCAACATGAAAACCGTGCGCACTTCGGAGCTTTCTGGTCCACTTATGGAAACCATCGGTGCTATCGGGGTGGCAGTGGTGATTATCATCGGTGGAAAAGAGGTGATTGAAGGAACTATGACAGTGGGAAGTTTCTTCTCCTTTTTGGCGGCGTTGTTTATGCTTTATGCGCCCATTAAAAGAATTTCCTCTCTTTATACCAAGGTGCAAGATGCCATCGCGGCGAGTGAGCGCATCTTTTTTGTACTAGACCAAGAGCCCACTATCGTTTCGGTAAAAAACCTTCCTCTTGGGAAAATCAACACCTTGGCCTTTGAAAATGTCTTTTTGAAATATGGCGAACACAAAGCGCTCAATGGGGTGAGTTTTGAGGTTAAAAAAGGGGAAAAACTGGCCCTTGTAGGAGACAGTGGGGGCGGGAAAAGCTCCATCGTCAATCTCATTGTGCGCTTTTTCGATCCCACGCAAGGGGCGATACGTCTTGATGGGGTTAGCCTTAGCGACTTTAATCTCACCGCCTTGCGCACGTCCATTTCTATGGTAACCCAGCGGGTGTATATTTTTAACGACACCGTCGCGGCCAATGTGGCCTATGGCAAGGAGATTGATTTAGTGCGGGTTGTGCAGTGTTTAGAACAAGCCAATGCCTCGGACTTTGTAGAGGAGATGGGGGGCGTGGAGACGGTCTTGGACGAGCACGGCACCAATCTCTCGGGGGGTCAGCGCCAACGCATTGCCATCGCACGGGCCTTGTATGTAGACCCACAGATTTTGATTTTCGATGAAGCTACCAGCGCGTTGGATTCCAAAAGTGAGCAAAAAATCACCCAAGCCATTGAGGCAGTGAGCAAAAATCGCATCACCATTATCATCGCCCATCGGCTCAGTACAATTCGACAAGTCGATAAAATCGCCGTTTTGCGCCACGGAAAGATTGTCGACATGGGGACCGAAGCGTATTTGTTAGAACACTGCGAAGAGTACCGACGTTTAGCGGGAACATTGGCACGCGAGGAAGAAGCATGATTTGTGTATTTGACTGTGAAACTATCCCTGATAGCGCGTTGTTGCGACGTGTTCATGGCTTTGAAGGAAGTGACGAAGCCGTCGCACAAGCGGCCGTGGAAGCGCAAGAGGCTAAAACGGGCAGCGGGTTTTTGCCCATTGCCTTTCATAAAGTTGTGGCGATTTCGGCGGTGATTGCCGATGATTTTGGCGTCTTTTTGCGTGTAAATAGTATGGAAGGCGACACGGAAGAAGCCTTGCTTAAGGCATTTTTGCAGTTTATCGACCGTCACAATCCAAAACTGGTGAGCTTCAACGGGCGTAGTTTTGACATGCCTATGCTAATGGTGCGCGCCTTGGCGCACAACCTCTCATGTCCTGCGTATTTTGAGATGGACAACAAAGAGCTTGGGAAAAACAAATGGGAACATTACCGCGCGCGTTTTAGCGACCGTTTTCACGTGGATTTGATGGA
>JACUTV010000165.1 GCA_014859645.1 Campylobacterales bacterium | reverse complement strand
GTACACTTGCAAGGTTTTTTGCAAGTGTACGTATGAAGAGGGTGTGTGGCAAATGCGCCACACGGGGTTAGATTAGGCTTTTTTCCACAAAAGTGGGCCAGATTGGTGGATAGAATTGCCCTGAGAATCCACACCAACAGTCACTGGCATGTCTTCGATTTCAAACTCATACACTGCTTCCATGCCCATTTCTGGGAATGCAACCGTGCGCGCACCTTTGATGGATTTGGCAATCAAATACGCCGCACCACCTGTGGCGATGAGGTAAATACTGCCGTGCTCTTTGATAAGGTCAACGGTGGCTTGTCCACGCTCAGCTTTACCGATCATGCCCAAGATGCCAGTTTCTAGGATGTCTTTGGAAAATTTGTCCATACGGGTAGAGGTGGTTGGGCCTGCTGGTCCGACAACTTCATCGCGCACAGGATCAACTGGTCCCACGTAATAAATCATGCGGTTTTTCAAATCAAGCCCTTCGGGAAGCCCTTCGCCTGATTTCATTAGGTCGATGATTTTTTTGTGCGCCGCGTCACGTGCGGTGAGGATTTTGCCGCTGATGAGCAAGGTATCGCCAGATTTAAACTGCGCAAGGTCAGCTTTAGTGAGTGTGTCGATGTTCACTTTTTTAAGACCATCGGTTGGAAGCGTGATGTCTGGCCACAAATCAAGGGAAGGCGGGGTGAATTCTGCTGCGCCTGAGCCATCAAGAGTGAAGTGAATGTGGCGTGTGGCGGCACAGTTAGGGATGATGGCTACGGGCAAAGAAGCTGCGTGGGTGGGGTAATCTTTGATTTTGACATCAAGGATAGTGTTCATCCCGCCAAGGCCTTGGGCGCCGATGCCGAGGTTGTTGATTTTTTCAAACAAGCTTAAGCGTTTTTCTTCGAGGTGGTTTTGGGCACCTTTGGCTTTTAGGTCAAAAATATCTACAGGGTCCATCAATGATTCTTTCGCAAGAATCATGGCTTTTTCAGGGCTACCACCGATACCAATACCGATGATGCCCGGAGGACACCAGCCTGCGCCCATGCCTGCAACTTGTTTTACTACCCATTCTTCAAGGTCATCACTTGGGTTTAGCACGCCAAATTTGGCTTTGTTTTCGCTACCGCCGCCTTTGGCTGCTACGGTGATTTCAAGGGTGTCAGAGAGGTCAGTTTCGATGTGAATCACCGCAGGAGTGTTGTCTTTGGTGTTGCTACGTTTACCTGCAGGGTCTGCTAATACGGAGTAGCGCAAGGTGTTGTCGGGGTGCGTGTAGGCTTTAGCAACGCCTTCGTTAAGTACCTCATGTAAAGGGCGTTTGATGTCAAGTTTTGCATTGAGGCCGAGTTTGATAAACATGGTAACCATCCCTGTATCTTGACAGATAGGGCGTTTGCCGATGGCACACATTTTAGAGTTAATCAAAATCTGACCAATCGCATTTTTAGCGGCAGGTGAGGGTTCGTTTTCATAAGCCTTAACCATACCTTTGACGAAGTCTGCGGGATGGTAGTAGGAGATGTACTGAAGCGCGTCTTGAACGCTTTGAATGATGTGTTCTTCGGTAATAGTACTCATGAGATTCCTTACGAAAATTTGGGTTGCAGGTGCAACGCAGGATGAGCTAGCAAAAGCCACGCAGGTGGTTACATGTAAACGTTTACATGTAAGGTCGATGAGGGTATTCTACCACGAGTTAGGGATAATTTTTGGATTTTGTGTTAATGTGGAATATTAAATAAGAGCAAAGCCAATGAGGCTAAGTGCCATGACGAGCATCCCAAGTACGATGCCCAAAATGGTAGTATGGGCGTTGCCATAGACCCTAGCAGAGGGCAATAGCTCATCAAAAGAGATGTAAATCATCATGCCTGCAACAAAGCCAAAAGTGATGCCAAGGGTCAATTCGCCCATGAGGGGAGCGAGTAGAAAATACCCAACCAAGGCGCCCACGGGTTCTGCTAGACCTGAAGCAAATGCATACCAAAAGGCGGTGCGCCGTTTTCCTGTGGCATGGTAGATGGGAAGGGAAACCGCCATACCTTCGGGGATATTGTGGATAGCAATCGCAAGGGCGATAGGAACGCCAAGGGCAAGGCTATCTAGGGCGGAAACAAAGGTGGCAAAGCCTTCGGGAAAGTTGTGGATAGCGATAGCAACGGCGGTAAAAACGCCCGTGCGTTTTAACACGGCGGTGTTGCTTTTAAGGGTGCGTATTTCGTTTTTGCTTTTAAATTCGTGAGGGTTGACGTCTTCGGGGATGAAATGGTCAATCAAAAAGGCAAGGGCAATGCCGCCAAAAAAGCAGAGCAGTCCTAGCACTTCGCCCCCAATGGCTCCGTATGCGGCTATGAACTCATTTTGGGATTTGGGGAGGATTTCAACAAAAGAGATGTAAATCATCACGCCTGCTGAAAACCCCATGCCGATGGAGAGAAAACGGGTGTCGCCAGGTTTGGTAAAAAAAGCAAGGCCAGCGCCAATGCCCGTAGAAAGACCAGCAAAAAGGGTGAGTAAAAAGGCAGGGCCGTAGGTCGCAAGCAAGCAACTATCCTTACATGTAAAGGTGTGGGGGCAAAGCCCCCGAAGCATTATGCCACAGAGGCGCTAAGCATCCAAATTTCTTTTTCAAATGTCGCAATTTCGCCCTCAGCTAGAGCAACAGTAGTGCTGTCACCTTGTGCATCTGCCGCATTTGCAAGCTCTTGAAACTTTCCCTTGAGGTAGGTAAAATCTTTAATAATGCTCTCAAGTACGGTGCGAGAATCAAAGCTTTCTGCTGTTTCCTCTTCGATAGCAGTAAGTGCCACAAGTTGGCCTGTGCTAAGGACGGCTTTGCCACCAAGTTGGATAGCGCGTTCCGCCGTTGCATCATAAATCTCCGCCATTTTGTCGTACAACTCTTCGGTTTTGTTGTGAACAGGATAAAAATGCATTCCTTTGATGTTCCAGTGGTAGTTGTGAAGTTTGACAAACAACGCATGGGCGTCGGCTTGGATTTGGTTTAACAAGGTAATTGTTTTCATGGGTAACTCCTTTTTTGTGTTTTGATAGGAGTATTATAGATAAATAATCTTAAAAGAAAATAATTATCTATTAATAAAAATCAAATAACTTGCCTATGCATAAACTTTCCACGTTTTGTAAAAAATTTTGCTTAAATATTGTGGCTATCCTCTTGATTTGAAAGACGGTGTGGCCTCGCCATGTAAAACGGTTATAGTGGGGTTTCAATATTCTTCGCAAAGCAATTAATGTTCTACGGGCAGTAAAACACCCTTACATGTAAGGCAGGCATACACATGGGTTTTGCGCACGATGCGGTTGTGACGGATGGCGGAAAGGGCGTGAAGTTTTTGGCAAGGGCAGCGGTACATGTAGCGGGAAATACGCCTAGATTTTGCTTTTAGGAGTGGGTATCTTGGGCGTTCTTTGGAGGAGATGGTGCGTCCTTCGAGGTGGCGAAGCATGCTTTTCCATTGGATACCGTGGGGTTTGGCTTTGCGTCCAAAGCGTTCCATGACCAAAGCGTGGGCGAGTTCGTGAGGGATGACATCTTCAAGGTAGGTTTGGCCGTAGTGTTCGCACAGTTCACGGTGGAGGCGGATGCGGTAATGGCCACGTTTTTCTTGGCGGCACTGCCCGATGGTGCTGTGTCCCTTAAGGTCGAAAGCAAGGGTGAGGTTAAGTGTAGCCGCCTCTTCTGCGCGGGCGACATAGCGGGCTAAAATATGTTGAGCAAGGGTGTGAAAATCCATAGAGAAAGTATAGCCAAAACA
>JACUTV010000164.1 GCA_014859645.1 Campylobacterales bacterium | reverse complement strand
TTGTCGGAGAAACATAAGATTAAGCCGGTGGTGTGAACGTTACATGTAAAGGGTTTTAGTTACTACATTTTTTAGGAGGTTTTATGGAAACGTTACGCATTGTGGTTGCCCTGTTGGCAACGGTTGCTGTGGTCTATTTCTTGGTGAAGAAATACGATACAAAACTGGTGCTTTTAGTCGCGGGGGTGTTTATGGCAACCTTCGCACTAGAACCCATGAAAGCCTTTGATGCTTTCGCAAAAACGATGGTTTCGGGTGGTCTGATCCAGGCTATTTGTTCCGTGTTGGGTTTTGCGGCGGTACTTAAAATCACGGAGTGTGACAAACACTTGGTGAACATGCTTGGTGGCGTGCTCAAACGCGCGGGTATTTTCTTGGTGCCAGCAGCCACGTTGCTAACCTTTGCCATCAACGTTGCACTTCCCTCAGCGGCAGGATGCGCCGCGGCAGTTGGGGCGATTTTTATCCCCTTACTCATCCACTCTGGCGTGCGCCCTGCTATGGCCGCGGCGGCCGTGTTTAGCGGAACCTACGGCAGTATGCTCAACCCCGGACTTTCCCATAACCCCTTCATCGCCGAACTGGCTAGCGTGTCAGTACTAGAGGTTATCAACACCCACAAAATCGCTACGATTAGCAGTATCGTCGTGGCGGCCATCGCCCTTGGGTTGCTCGCTGTGTATCTCAAAGAACACAAAGGCTACGTGTCGGATGACAAAGATTTTCAAGTCGACACGGCGTTTAAAGTCAACCCTTTGTATGCCCTTGTAAACATCATCCCCTTGGCTATCTTGGTCGTTGGGTTTACAGGTTGGGTTCCTGCGCTTAAAATGGGCGTACCCCAAGCCATGCTCATCGGTGTTTTCCTAGCCGTACTCGTTACACGCACCAGTCCTGCGAAAGTCTCTGATGGCTTCTTTAACGGCATGGGCGGCGCGTACGCACAGATTTTCGGGATTATCATCGCCGCAACTGTGTTTGTATCAGGCCTCCAAGCCTTGGGCGCGGTAGATTCGTTTATCTCTGTACTTATCTCCAACCCAAGCATGGCGTCCATCGGCGCAACAGCGGGACCATTTTTACTCGCCGTCGTTACAGGTTCTGGCGACGCGGCAGCCTTTGCGTTCAACAAAGCTGTCACGCCTTTTGCCGTAGAGTTTGGCACGACTATTGAGCGTATGGGTTCTCTTTCGGCTCTTAGTGGCGCCATCGGCCGCACTATGTCACCGCTTGCGGGTGCTGCGATTATTTGTGCAGGATTTGCAAAAGTTTCTACGATTGAAGTAGTCAAACGTACTGCTTTGGGCATGATTTTGGCACTGTTTGCTGCTTATTTTGTCTTGGCATTTTAAGGATTTATAATGATTAATACCCAGCGACTCGAACAGGAAATGCAAACCGTAAGCACCTTTGGCGCGTTGCCAGGTCGGGGCATCACGCGGTTGGCATTTTCAGAAGAAGAAGCGCAAGCAAGAGCCTACGTAAAGGGGCTCATGCGCGATATCGGCATGAACATCCGTGAAGATGCTATTGGCAATATTTACGGCAGATTGGAGGGGGAACTTCCCCTCTCCCCTGTCACGGTGGGCTCGCACCTTGATAGCGTTCCTCAGGGAGGTTATTATGATGGCACCTTGGGTATCATGTGCGGACTTGAAGCCATGCGCGCCATCAAAGAGCACGGCATCAGCCACAAACGGCCCCTTGAACTCATCATTTTTTCCTGCGAAGAATCCAGTCGGTTCAACATGGCAACCGTGGGAAGCAAGGTCATCAGCGGAAAACTGGGTCTTGAAAAACTCAAAACCCTCAAAGACAAACAAGGGGTCAGCGTTTACGACGCGGCCAAAGCCTTTGGGTGCGCTGTGGACGCGTTAGAAGAAGCAAAACTAGGCAGAAATGCCTTGTACAGCTACATCGAATTGCACATCGAACAAGGGCCGGTGCTCGAAAACAAGGGGATTCCTGTGGGTATCGTCACGGGCATCGCCGCACCTATTCGCTATGAACTTGTCGTTCTTGGAAAGGCCGACCATTCGGGCGCTACGCCCATGAACATGCGCCAAGATGCGCTTGCGTGCGCGGCGGAGATTATCTTAGGCGTGGAAAACATCGGGGCACACAAAGCAGGTGAAACCACCGTCGCCACCGTGGGGTTCGCCAACGCAACACCTGGCGTGCTCAACGTTATCCCAGGCTCCGTAACCCTTGGCATCGACATCCGTGACATCAACACAGAAAACCTTGAAAAAGCGGCTACGCTCATTAGTAACATGATTGAATTTACCGTAGCAAAACGGGGACTCACGTACACGCTCAAAGAGTTGACCCACGACGCGCCTACGGCGTTGGATAAAAAAATCATCGACCTGCTCGCCGAAGAAGCGGAAAACTTGGACATCGACGCACTGTTGCTCCCTAGTGGCGCGGGGCATGATGCCATGCACATGGGCGAGGTTGCAGAATTTACCGGGATGCTATTCATCCCTTGCAAAGAAGGCATTAGCCACAATGTGGCCGAAGAAATTACCATGGAAGACGCCTACAAGGCCACCCATGTGTTAGCAAAAAGTTTGATCACCTTAGCAAACGAAGGATAACCAATGGATACGATTGCGGCAAAAGCAACTACCTTGCAAAACGAACTCATCGCTTCGCGGCGTTTTTTTCACCAACACCCTGAAACGGGGTGGTTTACCTTTTTTACGACCGCGCAGATTATTAAAAAACTCATCGGCTATGGATACAGCCTCAAACTTGGGCGCGACATTATCGTCCCCGAAGCCAGGCAAGGAGTGGGCTCTCCTGAGGCACTAGAAGAAGCACTAAAGCGGGCAAAAAATCTCCTAGACTCCCAAGACCACGGGCTTTTGGAAGTCATGGAAGATGGGCTAACAGGCGTGGTTGCCGAGCTTGACTCAGGACGTCCTGGCCCGTGCCTTGCCTTTCGCTTTGACATCGACGCGGTGGATGTCACTGAGAGCAAAGACCCAAGCCACCGTCCTGTGAAAGAAGGCTTTCGCGCCGACATCGATGGCATCGCCCACACGTGCGGGCATGACGGGCACATCACCATCGGACTTGGGCTTGCAAGACTCATCAGTGAAAACATCCAAGACTTCAAAGGCACCTTTCGCTTCATCTTCCAAACAGCCGAAGAAGGCACGCGCGGGGCTGTGGGTATGGAGCCTTCGGGCATTTTAGAAGGGATAGACTACCTTCTTGGCGCGCACATCGGCTTTCAGGCCAAAACCAGCGGTGGCGTCATTTGCGGGGTGAACAATTTCCTCGCCACGTCCAAATTTGACGTGACCTTTACAGGCAAAGCGGCTCACGCGGCGGGTGCTCCCCAAGAGGGTGCCAATGCCTTGCTTGCCGCGGCGGAAGCGGCCACGCAAATGCACGCTATCACCCGCCACGCCGAAGGGGTCACGCGCATCAACGTAGGAGTATTGCGCGCGGGCGAAGGGCGCAATGTCATCGCGCCAAACGCCTTTATGGCGTGCGAAACACGGGGCGTGACTACGGAACTCAATGATTTCATGAAAGAAAAATGCATGAACATCATCAAAGGCGTGGCGATGATCCACTCGGTGGACTACAATGTCACAAAAGTGGGTGGTACCAGCGGTGGCGACAGCAGTAAAGCGGTCACGGAGTTGTTTGAAAAAGTCGCCCTCGCTTCACCTTTTGTGGAAAGCGAAAAAATCGTCAAAGAGCTAGACTTCGGGGCATGCGAAGACTTCGCCCACTTCATGCGCGCC
>JACUTV010000163.1 GCA_014859645.1 Campylobacterales bacterium | reverse complement strand
ACACCGCTCAACGGAACAACATCCACCACGCACATGAGAGAGGATTTGGATATGCATTCTTTTGCGCTAGAGGAGGGCGAGATAGAGAAGATAAACGCACTTCTTTAGTTAAAAGCAGTTGGGTACTTTTAGTGCCTTACATGTAAAGCGCACATCAAGACAATACTGGCTTATGGCTAACGCTTGGTTTAAAAGAAGATGCACAGGTGCACTTAAAATCTAAGTTCACCTGTGCTAGGATTTTGCCTTTAAAATTTATGATGAAGCACTAAAAGGGCGGAAACTGACCCTTTTAGGTGCTAAAACTTCTCAAATTTTCTATTTGAAAGGGGCTTTCATAGTTTGAAAATATCACACTAAGGAGTATCAATGTTTGGCGAGATTAACGCTTTTTTAAACGATTTAATCTGGGGAAATGTCCTCATCTACCTGCTACCGATTGTCGGCATCTTTTTTACTATCAGTTCACGGTTTGTGCAGTTTCGTTACTTTTTTAAAATGTGGCACATTCTAAAAGAACGCGACCATGACAAAGAGGGGCATATTAGTTCCTTCCAAGCCCTTATGCTCTCCGTGGCAGGGCGTGTGGGTGGCGGCAATATCGCGGGTGTTGCTGTTGCTATCACGCTAGGAGGCCCTGGCGCTGTGTTTTGGATGTGGGTGATTGCGCTTGTGGGAATGGCGACGAGTTTTTTCGAGTGTTCTTTGGCACAACTGTATAAAGATAAAGATGCTCTTGATTCTAGTGTTTATCGCGGAGGTCCAGCGTATTATGCGACAAAAGGATTAGGCCAAAAATGGCTAGGAGCCATCATCTCAGTGCTTTTGATGGTCACCTTCGGATTTGCCTTTAACGCAACCCAATCCTACATCATCACTAGCTCATTTGAAGCCTCTTTTGGACTTCCTTCTTGGGTGACAGGGCTTGCACTGACGGCTATTTTTGCCCTTGCTATCTTTGGTGGAGTGCGTCGAATCGCCCGCATGACCGAGGTGATTGTCCCTGTCATGGCGCTTGGGTATCTGCTCATTGCTGCTGTTGTCATTGCGCTTAATATCACAGAGGTGCCTTCTCTTTTTGCCATGATTGTAACCGAAGCTTTTTATCCAAACACTGCGATAGCTGGCGGCATTGGTTCTGTCATTATCATGGGTGCAAAACGCGGGATGTTTTCAAACGAAGCGGGCCTTGGTTCAGCACCCAATGTCGCCGCAGTTGCTTACGTGGCACATCCAGTGCAACAAGGCGTGGTGCAATCCTTTTCAGTCTTTATCGACACAATCATCCTGTGTACATGTACAGCGTTTATCATCTTGCTCTCAGGCGTGTATGTGCCAGGTGCTTCGGATGTTCAAGGTGTTTTGTTGACACAAAATGCTCTTATCGAACAAATAGGCCCAATGGGAGGAATTTTTGTCTCCATCGCTTTATTGCTATTTGGTTTTTCCTCCATTTTGTACAATTATTATTTGGCCGAAAACAGTTTAAACTTTTTTGAGAGTCGCAATAAAACCGCCTTTTTCCTGTTCAAACTCTTTTGTATCGGACTAATCATCTGGGGTTCATTTCAGGATTTAAGCTCTGTGTTTGCTTTTGCGGATTTGAGCATGGGGTTGTTGGCAATATCTAACTTGGTTGTCATCACACTTCTGTACAAGCCAGTTCTTGTACTGATTCGCGGATACGAACGCCAGATTAAAGAGGGTAAAAAACCCGTCTTGCGCTACGATGATTACCAAGATTTCAACATCGGACTTGAGCCGTGGAAAGAGATAGTAGACCGTATCAACGGACAAGAAAAAGGGTGCGAAACCACTATCCCTAAATAATCTTTACATGTAAAGCATAAAGGCGAAGCTGAAATAAAAAAGTAGCCTCGCTCCTCATTTTTCATTTTTTATTCAAATTCATCTTTGGCACCAACCCAATTAGCTTAGCCTGATTGGTGCCAAAAGATGTTTATTAAAGCAGTCTTAGACATGCATGGCGTCTCTTAGGCTGTCCTTGCGCAAATAGGGATTTTTGTTTTTGCAAAGTATGTGGTGCCAATGGGTTTTTGCAGTGCTAGACCCTATTTTTTGAGATGCATAAAAAATAGGGTTTTTTAACTTTGTAGCTGCCTAGCCCCTTGGCACCTTGTGTCTAAGCCCACCGCTTTGCAGCACCAGACTTCCCAAGAGAAGCCCAGCACTGCAAAGCGTTTAAGCACTCAGTTTTTTACTCATGTCAACGATGGAAGTTTTGATGATTTCCCATTTTGTTTCAAAGGTTCGTTTCATGGCATCATAGGTACTTTCTGAAGATTTTGACAATTCAGAAAGCTTTGCTTTGCCATCTGCTATTTTTTCTTCAAAAACCTTGATGTCTTTATTCATGCTGATCTTGGCATCAGCAGTCGCAGAGGCTGCTTTTGCGCGAAAGAGTTCGATTTGCGCTTTCCATTCGTCGAGTTCTGTTTGGACTTTTTTTAAGTAAAGTTCTTTATTGTTCATCGTCTTTCCTTTTTTGAGTACGCGTCACAAGACGCGCCTACCTTGAATAATTCTAATAAGCACTACAACTAGCGCGATGACCAAGAGAAGGTGGATAAACCCTCCCATGCTATAGCTTGTAATGAGGCCAAGTGCCCACATGATAACCAGTAAAAGAGCAACGGTATATAGCATGGGAATCTCCTTTTATTTCTTCATCGATGCATCAACACTCATGGTATTGACGACACCAGTAACGCCATCGACATCTTCGACAAGCTTCGTGACAAGGTCTGCTTCGGCCGCATTTTGTGCTTTTCCACTTACCGTGACAACACCGTCTTTGGTGGTAACCTTGGTGTTAACGGCGCTGGTTGAGGCGCGAGAAAGCAACGTCATTTTTACTTGCGCTGTGATAGACGCATCGTCTATTTTGTCGCCTAAAGTTTCTTGTTTTTCAAGTTTCATGTTGTTGACAACACGCTTGACGCCTTCAACATCTTTGGCGTATTGGGTTGTGAGGTCTTTTTGAGCCGCACTGGACGCTGTACCTTTTAAGGTAACGACACCGTCTTTGACATCCACTTCTGTTTTTCGCGCACTGACATTACCACTGAACACAAGGGCAGTTTTCACTTTCATCATAATCCAAGTGTCAGAGCTTTCGGGTGAGCGGTCTTCTTTTACGACAATGTTATTTTTAACACTTTTCACGCCGACAATGGCTTCGGCTGTATTTTCGGCCATAGGCTTGTGTGTATCGTTAAGCACTTCGCCAGAGAGGACTACAACCCCATCTTTGGAAGTAATTTTGATATTTTCATCTTTTAAATAGGTCTTGTAAACATAACTTTTTTTGAAAGACGACTCAATGGTATCATCCACATTGGAAGCCAATGCGAACGTGCCAAGTGCTGCCACTGTAGCAAGAGAGATTGCTGCGGTGGTAAACGAACGCTTAAGGGTGGTGGCATTCAAACCTTGTGGCATGTTCATTTTTGGGTCGCTTCAGTTTTTTTTGGATCCACTTTTGGATCTACTTTCGGGTCTACTTCTTTTGGATCAGTAATCTTCGGCGCATCTTTTTTTGGAGTATTTGCATTGTTTTGATTTTTGTTGTTGTACATGGTATATCCTTTTTTTAAGTAGAGCGTAGATATTAGGTAGAACATAAAGCTTGTAAATACACTGTATGTAGAAGAACCCTTAAGAGAATTTGTGCTCCTTGGTATCCTTTTGCATAAAATCAGTATGCGGTAAGGAAGTTATTTTTTAGTTATTTTACACCCTTACATGTA
>JACUTV010000162.1 GCA_014859645.1 Campylobacterales bacterium | reverse complement strand
CGTTGTTTGGGGTCAAGGTAGGCTTGGAGGATGTCGATGAAAAGATTGCAAAAGACAAACAGTAAGCCCATCATCAAAATATACGCTTGAATCACAGGATAGTCACGATTAAAAATCGCCGTAATGCACAGCCTGCCGATGCCTGGGATAGAAAAAATACTCTCAATCACAAAGGTGCCCGCCACCAACTGCACAAAGCTCATGCCAAGGGCGGTGATGGTGGAGTGCAAGGAGTTGGACAAGAGGTGTTTTAGTACGATGGAACGCCCACTGAGTCCCCGCACCTGCGCGTAAAAAAGGTAATTTTCCTTCATGTTTTCAAGCATACTGGTGCGAATGAGGCGTACATAGGTGGAAACGTAGGTCATGGCAAGGGTCACCGCTGGCAAGATGTAGTGGGCAAAACTGGTCGCACCGCTCGTAGGCAAGAGGTTAAAATAGATAGCAAAAAGCCACATGAGCAACAACCCAAGCCAGTAGTTGGGAATGGCGGTAAAGACGAAGATAAAAACCCGTGAAAGGTTATCTAGCCAAGAGTTTTTATACACCGCGCTCAAAATCCCAAGGGGAAAACTCACACCAATAACAAGCACAAAAGCAAAGAGTGCCAATTTGAACGTGGCAGGTAAACTGCGGACGATTTCATCATAGACGAGGCGGTTGCCATTGATATAAGAGGTCCCAAAATCAAGGTGCAAACAATCAACCAACCAGTTGACATAGCGGACCAAAAAGGGTTTATCAAGCCCCAGTTCTTCGCGCATCCCTTGGATGGCTTCAGGGGTTGGGATGATTTCATTGACCCGCAACGCCACTTCGGCAGGGTCGGAAGGGATGAAGCTGATGAGAATAAAGGCGATAAAACTGATGGCCAACATCATGGGGATGGTGGCTAAGAGACGTTTGAGGATGTAAATGTGCATTCCTAAGCAAGCCTTTGTGTGAAAATGGTGGGCACGCTAGCGCGTGCCCGAGGGGTTAACGAAGGGACATTCTAGAAAAAGGCACTTCGTATTTGGAGATGTCAAAGCTGACATTTTCTAGCTTCTCATTAAAGATGGCGCGGTTGCGCTCGTAGGTTAGAGGTAGGTAAACCGCTTCTTCGTGCAAACGGGTCAACACAAAACGGTAATGTTCTTGACGTTTTACCTCATCGGTGCTCTCAAGGGCGGCTAAGATAGTGTCATCGATGAGTGCTTTGTCGGCAATACCAAGTTGCGCGTAGTAGTCGCCATAGACACCCGCTTTGCGCATGGCGCCTAAGAAGGAGTGGGGATCGTACGGTGTGCCCCAAGAGATATTGAAGATGATTTGGAATTTGCCCGCTTTCATGCGGTCGCGGTTGGCTTGTTCTTCTTCGCCGATGATGTCAAGTTTCATGCCGATTTTGCGCAGTTCTCCTTGCATAAATTCGGCGATGGTTTTATCCACCACGTTGTTGCTGTTGTAGTAAAATTTCACATCAAGGACTTGGCCCTCTTTGGCACGGAATTCGCCGTTTTTCACCCAACCTGCTTCTTCGAGTAACGCCTCCGCTTTGGCATAATCAAAAGCGTACGGTGTTAGCCCGATGTCTGCGTAAGGCACACTGGGTGCAAACAACGTAGGAGCAGGACTTTCGATGCTTGCAAAAATCGCTTCGGAAATGGTAGCTTTGTCAGTCGCGTGCTGAAGGGCACGACGAACGGCTAGCTCACCGGTGATGGGGTCATCGGTGTTGATGAGCAACATGCGAGTGGAAAGGGGTTCGGACATCACGCCTTTGAAGCCCTCTAGGGTTGAAAAGCGGTTGTAGGCTTGGGCATCAATCATGTTAGTGCCAAAAATCAAGTCGACCTCACCCTTTTCAAGCGCCATAGTGCGGGTTTGGTTATCAGGAATCACTTTAACCACGATGCGCTCAACCGCGGGTTTTTCGCCCCAGTAATTGGGGTTTGTCTCAAACACGGCGTACTCGTCTTTGTGATTTTCTTTGAGCACGTAGGCTCCCGTGCCACTGAGTGCGTTCACACCGTCTTTGGTGGTGCCATTGATGAAGGCTTTAGGAGAGATGAAACGAAAGGGTCGGATGACGCCAAGTTCTACCATGAATGGGTAATAGGCTTCTGTCATGGTGATGGTGAGTTCGTATTCGCCTGTGACTTTGACTGCTTCGCCGCCTTTTTGGTTCACGGTGTCCATGAGGCGCACGGATTCTAGCCACCCGTGGCGTTGGACGTTACTCAAAATTGCGTCGAAATTGGCTTTGGCGGCTTGGGCGTTAAATTTCTCGCCATCGTGGAAGGTGACGTCGTCTCTAAGGGCAAAGGTGTAGGTTGTGCCATCTTCAGAAATGGTCCACGACTTAGCCAGCCACGGTTTAAAAGAGCCGTCATTGTCGATGAAAACAAGGGATTCAAAGAGCATATTTTGGGCATACAATTCGCCAGAATACAAGTGCGGGTTGAGGTCGCGAATGTCGCGGAAGTTGGCAAAGGTAAGCGTAGAGGGGGTTTGCGGTGTTTGTGCTTGCGTTTCGTTTGCCTTGGGCAGGATAAAAAACACACCAGCGGCAACCGCTAAAAGCACGAGGACGATGAGGCCGAGTTTTTTCATGAAATCTCCTAAAAATGATTGATTTTGAAAATCGTTCGCAAGTATAGCAAACGAAACTTAAACCTTTATATTAAATACACTAAAATAAATAATAATAATTTTCGTTGGAGAATTTTTGTAATCAAGAATACACTGTGCTTAGCAGTGTATTCTTTTGAAGGTCAGTGCAGTATTAAACTCTAGCCCAAGCGCTTAGCTCAGCGATGTCCTCAGGGGTGGTTTGGCAACATCCGCCAATGAGACGGGCGCCTAGGGCGTGCCATGAGCGTGCCAAATGCGCATGGGAAAGCCTAGGGCCTGACCATGTTTTGCTCAGTGCGTCATACTGCGCCCCGCCATTGGGGTAGAGGATGATGGGCTTGGTGGTGCTTTCTTTGAGTATTTGAGTGAGTGCGCTGATGTGTTCAGGCGCGGTACAGTTGATGCCCACGGCAACCACTTGGGGCATTGTCTCTAACCACTGGGCACACGCTTGGATACTCTCACCGCTACATGTATGCGCTCCGTCTTTGGCGCTAAAACTCACCCACGCGTTCATGTGCGGGAATACTTCTAGTACTTTCACGACGGCTTTGGCTTCTTGAAGGCAAGGGATGGTTTCGATGGCAAGCACGTCAGGTTCCGCTTCCACCAAAAGGCGCATGCGTTCACGGTGAAAATGGAGCAGTGTTTCATCACTTACGCCATAATCTCCACGGTATTCTGAGCCATCGGCCAAGTACGCGCCATAAGGCCCGATGGAGGCGGCCACGAGAGGTTTGAGACGTTTGGTGTCAGTGCAGGTTTCCCAAAAGGCATCGCGGGTCTGTTTGGCTAAGAATACGGAAGAGCGGATGAGTTCCCCTGCTTCTTTAGCACTTAATCCGCGGGCCATAAACCCTTCAAGACTGGCTTGGTAACTGGCCGTGATGATGACATCGGCGCCCGCTTCAAGGTAATCTCGGTGCACCTCTTGGATGGCTTTTGGGGTGTGAAGCAACAAGGCCGCCGACCACAAAGGGTCGCTAAGGTCATGGCCACGGTGGGCGAGTTCTGAGCCAAAACCACCGTCGATGACACACACGCGTTGCTGGTCTAAAAAAGGAGCAAAAGGGTTCATGGTAGTCCTTACATGTAAAGCAGATATTGTAAATAGTTGCGCCTTAGGAGTGGGTTAGTTTGGTATACTACAGGTTTTG
>JACUTV010000033.1 GCA_014859645.1 Campylobacterales bacterium | reverse complement strand
CCAAGGTCTGGGCGATGACGTCCGTGAAGTCGTCGTTGATGATTTTTTTGCCTTCTTCGATGCCTACAATTGAGTAGGTGTAAAGGCGGTCAACGTAGGTGGAGCTTTTTTTCGGTGGCACGATGCAGTTGGTGTTGACGATGATGGTGCCGTTCCATTTTTCAAAGAGTGTTGTCTGGTCAAACCATGCTTTGCCGATGTTGCCTTTGAGGTGGGCGTATTGGCGCAGTTTTGGGTAGCCATGAGCGGGGAGCATTTCGGAGTGGGTGTAGATGTTGATGCCTTTGTCTTTGGTGGCCTCTAAAAGCTTTTGGAGCATGTCAAGGTTGTGACCGCTCACCAAGATAGCCTTGCCCTCAGCCTTGTTTTGGGGCACGGTGACGGGTGTTGGCACGCCAAGGTGTCCCGTGTGTGCGTCGCTTAAGATGTTCATCATCTCGATACCCGCTGTGCCTATTTTCATGAGCTGCGCGATGTGCTCGTCGAAGTTAAAGTTGCTGTTGGTGAGGGTGAAATACAAGGTTTCAGCCAATACGTCGTCTACGACTTTGGTGTTGGCGCCCAACTGGTCGGCGTGGGTACGGTAAGCGCTTAAGCCTTTGAGCCCGTAAATCATAATATCTTGCAGTTTAGCCAGATTGGCATCTTTGCCACATGTACCGATTTCTTGGCCTTTGGCACCGCATCCGTTAATGGCGCTCATTGAGCATTGGTCACAAAACATAGATAAAGACAAATTATCTCCTTTTTCATTAGAGTTCTTGCAGAACTTTTGATACGCTTTTAGGGCAAAGCCCCAAAAGCTACGCTCTTGTGCTTGCACTCTCTGTGAGAGCGCTGAGTTCTCCTCAGCGGAGGGCTCGCGCACCCTTGGTGCTTCCCCTTCTTGCAAACACGTGTTCGCAAGAAGCTAAAAGTTGTCGGCATGGTACCAAGGGCGGGCGGGAAAAGCATTGATTGATTTCAATCAAGGGGTAAAAAAATATTTACTATTTAATAAAACATTAAGACCATCTTCCTTACAATACTCTCTTGCGTAATGCAGGCTTAAGGTTTAAGCGACCATCTTATGCGACCCCTTCTGCTTTTGTGGTCACCCCCTTTTTTCTTTACATGTAACCCATTTTTAGGAGTACTTATGCAGTTTCGTTTGGTGATGGCAACAGTGTTGCTTGGTCTTGTGTTAGTAGGGTGTGGCGGCAAAAAAGCGGCGTACAATTACATCGACGCCCCCGAAGTGGCGCAACTGGTTCGTGAAGGCGGTGCAGTGGCGCTTGTGGACATTCAAGTGGAAGAGGATTTTAACGAAGAGCACCTCAAAGGCGCTATTCCTACTTACGCATTTCCGGTAAATACCGCCGAAGAAGTAGGGCGCTTGGTAGCCATCATGGGGAAGATTCAGCCTGAAGACAAGGTAGTCATCGTGTGTCCAAAAGGTGGCGGTGGCGCGGAACGCGCAGTAGATGTCATGGTGAAAAACGGCATACCCGCGGCGCGCGTGTTTATCTTGACCGATGGCCAGTATGGATGGCCAAGAGATAAGATAAATGATATTTTAGTGCAAGATGACACCTACAAGTAAAAGAACAAATGTGACAAAAGAGTGGTAAATGATACTTTACCACTCTTAATCTACATGTAAGGACATGCACTTTATAATTCGTCACTCATGTACAGGCTCACGGGTTGAGCGTACAACAGGCGGCATGCTACTTCACGTACCATCTTCCCTCGCTTTTGACGTTGTACAATTCCCTTACATGTAAACACTTTTTAGGAGTTTTTCATGAAAATGCTTCGCACAGTAGCGGTAGCTTTAGGTTTGTTGGTGGTGCTAAACAGCACTTTGTTTGGGTTTTTTGGTGGTAAATACAACTACATCACAGCAGAAGAAACAGCAGCGTTGATTCGTACGGCGCCTGAGTCTGTGGTCATTGTAGACATCCAAGAAAAACCTGGCTTTGACAAAGAACACCTCAAGGGTGCTGTAGACACGTATGCGTACCCCGTCAAAACAGATGCAGAAAAAGCAGCCCTTGCCGCAGTGCTTCCTTCTATCAAACCTGGCCAAAAAGTCGTCATCGTATGCCCACGTGGCGGTGGCGGAGCAGATCGCGCTTATGATTTTTACCTTGAAAATGGCATCAGCAAAGACCAACTGTTTACCCTCAAAGGGGGTCAAGAAAAATGGCCACGTGCTAAAATCAGCGACGTACTCGCACAATAATGAACCCTTCAACCGAGTGTATCGACTGTAAAGCGTGCATGAAGGGGTGTTTGATGATGGGGGAGTTTACGGACTCTCCCAAAACCCTTCTTGAAACCATCAAAGAATCTCCCGCTTCTGTGGCCTTTTCCTGCGCGGCCTGTGGGTATTGCGCCCATGTGTGCCCAAAAGACATCAGCATTGAAGCGCATTTTGTAAAGCGCAAAGTGGAACTTGCCCCTACGGAGCTTAAAAATTTTGGCTACCGTGCGGTGTTGTTTCACCAAGTCTTGAGTTTTTCAAAAGCGCTTACGACTATCAAAACATTCCGTGCCACCGACTTTTCCCACATGGCGTTCATGCCCGGATGCGCCCTGAGTTCCTATTCTCCCGCTCTTGTGAAGTCCATCATCGCGCATTTGCAAGAAGCGTGTCCAGGGATGAGCGTGCTCATGCAGTGCTGTGGCAAACCCACGCGGGTGTTGGGCGACATCGACCGATTTGAAGGGTTTTACAGTTTGCTAGAGCGCGACATCGACCGCCTTGGCGTGACGACCGTGGTGACCGCGTGTGAGAACTGTTACATGAGCCTCAAAACCCTCTCGCCACAGGTCAAAACCCTCTCGTTGTACGAACTTTTAGCGCAGATTGGCGTGCCTCAGCGGGACTTTAGCGAGGCCAAGCCCGTGGCCTTGCACGACCCCTGTCCGACGCGCCTTGAAAAGCCATTGCACGAAGCGGTACGTCAGATTTTACGTACCATCAAACTCCCCTTTGAGGAGTTCAAGTTCAACCGCGACAAAACCCAGTGCTGTGGAAGCGGCGGGATGCTAGCCCTCACCAACTCCAAGCTCGCCCGTGAACAGATGGTCTCCCGCGCCCACCAAACTAGCTGCGAAACCATCGTGAGTTACTGCCAAGAGTGCTGTAGCTCCATGTCACGCGGCGGCAAAAATGGGGTGCATTTGCTAGACTTGCTCTTTGACGAGACGGTCGCCAAAACCTTGACGCAGCCAAAACACAGTACACTTACTTCTTGGATAAACCGCTACAAAACCAAACGCATGATTGCATCGTTAAAGGGATAATGTGAAGAAAAAACTCCTCCTTCTTGCCCTCGTGGTAGGGCTTGTTGTGCTTGTAAATGTCCTTGGACTTGATGCGTATGTTTCCTTTGAAATGCTCAAAGCCAAGCGCGAAACCTTGCTGTTGTTTGTGCAAGAGCACTACTTCTTAAGCGCCCTTGGGCTTGTGGCGCTGTATGCCCTTTCGGTGGCACTCATGTTTCCCATCGCTACGGTACTTTCCCTGGCGGCGGGTTTTATGTTTGGGGCGTTTTTTGGGCTTATTTTTGCCGTTCTTGGCGCGACCCTTGGGGCGGTGGCTAGCTTTTACGTGGCGCGTTTTGTGTTAGGGGAAAGTTTGCAAGCAAAATACGCCAACGAGTTGGTCAAGTTCAACACCGAACTAGAGCGCGATGGGTACAGTTACCTTTTTGCGTTGCGGCTCATCCCTGTATTTCCGTTTTTCTTAGTCAACCTCTTTTGTGGCCTGACGCGCATCGATATTAAAACCTTTTTTATCACCACGTTTATTGGCATCATCCCTGGTGGATTTGCCTATACGTACGCGGGAAGCCAACTTTCGCGCATCGACCACTTAGGCGATATTTTTACCAAAGAGATGGCCTTGGTACTCGTGCTTTTTGGCCTCCTTGCCCTCTTGCCCGTAGCGGTCAAAAAAATCAAAGCCCTTAGGGCAAAATCCTCAACGTGAGCGTGTAATATGTGGAAACGGTTTGCTTACGAAAATACCCCCGTGTATGTGCACACCCAAAGTGCCCACTGGTTCGTGCCAAGTCCCAAGGCTGATGAAGCCCTGTGTTTAGGCCAAGAGAACGACACCCTTCGCACCTTGCGCACGCGCATCGGCACCCCAAACCCCGCGGTGTACGCGCCCAAAAAGCACACACAAGCCCCTTTACAAGAGTTTTGGATTCACCTTACCAACCGCTGTAACCTTACATGTACCCACTGTTTGTTTAGCTCTAGCCCTAGCGAAAAAGACACCCTGACCCTCGCCATGCTCTTGCCTTTAGTGGAGGAAGCGTACGCTCTTGGCGCGCGCCTTTTTGTGCTCAGTGGCGGCGAACCCACGGTGCATCCTGAGTTTAACGCGCTAGTAGAGGCGATTTTGGCGTTTAAAGAGACCGAAGTGGCGGTACTCACCAACGGCTTGTTGCTCGAAAAAACCCTTACATGTAAGGACTACCCTAAAGCACGCGTGCATTTTCAAGTCAGCCTGGACGGACTCCCCGAAGCCCACGAAGCCATCCGCGGTAAAGGAAGTTTTACAAAACTAGAGCGCAATCTAGTGTGGCTTAAAAATGCGGGCTATCTCTACTCGCTTTCCTTGTGTTTGCATCCACTAAACGTGCACGAAACCCCCGAAGTGGTGCGCCTTGCCAAGAGTCTTGGGGCAAACCATGTGCATTTCATGTGGCCCTTTTCCAGAGGGCGTGCCCAACAAGAGCCGCTCATGGACGAAAAAGTCCTCTTTGACGCTCTCCTGTGCGCTTGTGCCCAAGCAGAAAAAGAGGGGGTCATCATCGACAACCTTGAAGCTTTAAAAACCCAAATCTTCGCCCCCGCGGGCACGGTACATGATGGGTCAAGTTCGGGGCGCACGGCGTTGGCGTATGATGGCAGTTTTTACCCCAGTGCCGCCATGGTCGGCGAAAAGGCACTACTTATGGAAGGGCGAAGCATCGCCGAAGCCTTGCAAAGTCCTGTGGCTAAGGCCATCCGTGAAAGTTCTGTTGTTAACCTCACCACTCCCTTGCGCTTTTTGCTTGGCGGAGGCGACTTTGACCACAGTTTTGCCCACGCAAACACCTTTATGGGTGATGACCCCTATGAGCGCGTGATGGAAAAACTGGCCCTAAGTCTCATTGTCCAATCCGCCAAAGAAAACCCTGTGGAAGGCGTCGGGTTGCAACTGGAAATGGGTGAGATTCTCTACAGCTGTGGAGCCAATGAGGGCGTAGCGTGTGTGCATTCCAATTGCCTTGTGGCCACGGGAGAGAGTGCGTCTTTGCGCCTTGTGAAGGACTTTTACCACGACGCGGCCTTGGAAGACAAAGAAGACATCCTTAACCCCGTGTGTTACGAAGAGCAGTACCTTTCTCACATCCCCAAGCCCTTGCGGTTTCGAGGCTACGGGTGTGGAAGCCCCGTATTAGACGCCGCGTTAAAGCCAAATGAAGCCATGTTGGACTTGGGCTCAGGGCGCGGGGTAGAGTGTTTTATCGCCGCAAAATTAGTCGGTGAGGGCGGCAGGGTGCGCGGGGTAGATATGCTTGACTCGATGCTTGACATCGCCTCAAAAGGGGCAAAAGAGGTGGCGCAACAGTTAGGCTATGACAACCTCTCTTTTGTGAAAGGCTACCTAGAATCCCTGCCAGAACCTAGCCAAAGCTACGACGTGGTCACCTCAAACTGTGTGCTCAACCTCTCTTCCCACAAGCGCAAGCTCTTTGGGGAAATCTTTCGAGTGCTCAAAAACGGCGGCAGGTTAGTAGTCTCCGACGTGGTGTGCGACGAAGAGCCAAGTGCTAGCATTCGCAATGACAGTAAACTGAGCGGTGAGTGCATCGGCGGGGCGCTCACCATCACCCATTTGCTAGGCTTGTTACGTGAGAGCGGTTTTGAAAACGTGCGCTTGCTCAAACGCTTTTTTTACCGCCAAGTGCAAGGGCACAGTTTTTATTCGCTCACCTTTGAAGCCCACAAACCCCAAACTAGCCCCTTGCAAACGGTGATGTACCAAGGCCCATTGGCGCGCCTTGTGCTAGAAGACGGCACCGTGCTTTTAAAGGGCGTCAAAGCGCAGATTTCCTCCCACCACGCCAAGGCCCTTGAAACAAAACTGTTTATTTTTGATGGTTCGGGTAACGTGGCTAACCAAGAAGGCCAAGGGTGTGCGTGTGCCGTGCCACCCGAAAAACCCAAGCCCGCCACGCTTAACCTAGCCCCTGCAAAAACCGCGCCAAGTTTTAGCCTCACCAAAAAAACGGCCAACTGCATGGTGTGTGGCGAGGGGTTGGTATACAGCCAAGTTTCCCAAGAAAACCGCTGTTATTATTGCGGTAAAACCGTGCAAACCAGTGTTACATGTAAGGAAAATCACTTTGTGTGCGACACCTGCCACGCCAAAGAAGCGTTGGAAGTCATCGAGCACATTTGTGCTCACTCAAACGAAACAGACATGCTAGCCTTGTTTGAGACCATCCGCAAGCACCCAAGCGTGCCAAAACACGGCCCCGAACACCACGCCATGGTACCTGCTATCATTGTCACAGCCTTTAAAAACAGCGGCGGCAACGTGGCGCAAGATGCCTTACATGTAGCGATTACGCGTGGGGCAAGTGTGATGGGAGGTGCGTGCGGGTTTTTGGGAGTGTGTGGTGCGGCAAGCGGGGTGGGCATCGGGTTTGCCATCGCCCTTGGTGCGTCGCCCGTCAAAGCCCAAAGCAGGCAACTGGCCCAGCAAGCCACCCACGCCGTGCTAGGAGAAATCGCCACCTACGAAGCGGCGCGGTGTTGTAACCGCGAAGTGTGGACGGCCCTTACCATCGCCGCAAACCTCTCTGAAACATTCTTACATGTAAAGCTTGAAGCTGCGGCTTTGAGTAAATGTGATCAAAAAAAGTTCAATCAGTACTGCTACGGCAAGCAGTGCCCAATTTTTTAACGAAGGAAAACAATGCGGAGTATTTTTGGAGTGTTTTTGTGTGTGGTGCTAGGATGTGCAAAACCCATCACCATTGCCTATCAGGACCGAATTGGGGATGGAGTAATGCTTGTGGCGGTAGCCAAAGGGTTTTTTGAAGCACAAGGGTTACATGTAAACCCCAAACGCTTTGCCAGTGGCCCTGCAACCAGCGAAGCGCTGTTGTTTGGGGATGCGGATTTTGCCACCATGGGAGACACGGCTGCGCTCATTGTTTTGGGAAAATACTGCCCAAAAGCGAAAGCACTCATGCCTCTAGGCGGAGGTGAAGAGCGCCATTGGGTGGTGGTACCAAAGAATTCTTTGGCTACAGGCCTAGAGGAGCTCCAAGGGAAGAGGGTTGCGGTGAAATTTGGCACTTCAACCCACGGAGGCTTGTTGCTAAAAACCCAAAGCCTAGGCCTTTCGTTGGGCAAAGAAATGATGGATTTGGCCCCTTCATTGATGGCTACAGCGCTGGCAAGCGGCGAGGTGGACGCAGTGGTGGCTAGCGAGCCCACTCCATCGGTGCTAGTTGAAAAAGGCTTAGGAAAACGCCTGATAAGCCTTGGTGGCACGGGCAATACCTATCCACTTTTGCTCATGGCTAAAGAGCGCAGTCTCAAAGAACACGCCAACGCGCTACCTGCACTCAAAGAAGCCTTGGCGCAAAGCGCGGCCTTTATAGCCGCGTTTCCTGACGAAGCGGCCCAGATACTTTCTGCCGCTACGGGACTTTCGCTAGAAGCGACCACGCAAGCGATGGCTTACCATTTTTACCGCGTTGAATGGGAAGAAGCGGACTTGAAAAGCCTTGAAGCTTTAGGAGAATTTTTAATTTCTCAGGGCACTTTGGGGAATGTGCGACCATTAGGGGAGTGTATTGCGCCTTAAGGTTTTACTCGCGCCTTTTGTGGGAGTGTTGCTTTTTTTTGGCGCTTGGTACTTTTTGGGTTGGGTAGTAGAGTGGACGCGTGGAATTCCTTTTCCTCTACCTCCAGCGGTATTTGAGCGGTTTTGGCACTTTTTGCAAGGGGAGCTGCTCTACCAATCACCCGTGTGGGAGCATTTTTGGATGAGCTTGAAGCGTTGGGGCGTGGGCTATGGCATAGCGCTTGTCTTGGGCTTTGGGCTTGGGGTGCTTTGCGGGAGAGTGTCGTGGCTATATGGAGCAGGGATGCAAGTGGGTGGGGTGTTGCAACTCATGCCAGGCCTTGCGTGGATTCCCTTTGCCATGTTGCTTTTTGGGATTGGCGAAAAGGCGACGGTGTTTATGATTGTCATCACCGCTTTTGGGCCGGTGTTTGTGCATACAGCTTCAAGCGTGCGCCAGTTTCCCCAGCACCATCTGCAAATGGCACGCATGTTAAACCTCTCGCGGATGCGCACCTTGGGAATGGTGGTTTTGCCTGCTCTTGCCCCTTCGTTGTTACTAGGGATGCGCATGGGGCTTGCGGTGGGGTGGCGGGTGCTTATCGCGGCGGAAATGGTGGTGGGCAGTAGTGTGGGGCTGGGCTATGCCATCATCCAGTCGCGGTGGTCGCTGGATTTTGAAGCGGCGTTTATTGCCATTGGGCTGATTTGCGTGGTGGGAATCGTGAGTGAAAAATACCTCTTTGGCTATGTTGAGCGTCTGTTACATGTAAGGATGGGCAGTGCTGGAATTTGAACTCCAAGGGGTGAGTAAAGCATACAGTCTCCCCCAAGAACAGCGCTGTGTGGTGGCCTTGCAGCGGATTGATTTTTCCATGGAAGTGGGGGAATTTGTTTCTATTGTGGGGCCAAGCGGGTGCGGAAAGTCCACCTTGTTGCGCTTACTTGCGGGTTTTGAGCAAAAAAGCGACGGCGTGGTGTTGCACCGTGGCATGCCCGTGGATGGTCCAAGTTATCGGCGCAGTTTTATTCCCCAAGATTCGGGTCTTTTTCCGTGGTTAAGCATCGAAGAGAACGTCATGTTGCCTTTACATGTAAAGAGCTTTTCCGCTTCCCAAAAGCACCAAAAAGCCTATGCGTGCATGGAAAGAGCAGGCATCGCCTCCTTTGCTAAGGCGTATCCGTGGCAGCTTTCTGGGGGCATGAAACAACGTGCAGCTCTAGCGCGCGCTGTGGCGATGGAATCTCATGTGGTCTTGATGGATGAGCCTTTTTCAGCTCTTGATGAGGCCAGTAGAGAGGCGATGGATGAAGCTATGTTGGGCTTTTTTAGGGAAAACAACATGAGCGTGGTGATGGTAACCCATGCCATTCGTGAAGCGTTGTTGCTTTCTGATAGGGTGGTGGTGATGGCAAGCCAGCCAGGGCGGATTTTCTCTACACTCACGCCCCCGCTACCCAAAGCCTCGCGACACCATGCCTTGGAGATTAGTGCCATGCACGAGGCTATTTTGGAAACCCTTAAAGGGGTTGTGTAGGTTTGAGTAAGTGATCTAACTCTTCGGTGATGTATTTGACGTACAAAGAGCATTTGGTCTCAAAGCAACCTTTGGCTTGGAACTTTTCTCCTGCGTTTTTGTCGTTGAGGGAAAATCCAAGCAGTGTTGAACAGCCTGTGGAGCCAAAGGTGGTTTGAAACCCCTCTACAAGGGCTTTGACTTCTGTGCCGAGTTCTGCAGACTCATGGCGCGCCCCTTTGCCTTTAGTCAAAGAGAGGGCAAGCACGC
The DNA here is from genome assembly GCA_014859645.1 of Campylobacterales bacterium. Lineage (GTDB taxonomy): Bacteria > Campylobacterota > Campylobacteria > Campylobacterales > Campylobacteraceae > Sulfurospirillum_B. The sequence goes on along the minus strand of JACUTV010000033.1, from coordinate 13,010 downwards.
CTCCGCTAAGTGCCCCGCACATCCCTTCCGTACAGGAAAGTCCACTCCCAAATGCCGAAGCAACGGCAGTGGCGGCAGGGTTTTTTGTGGTCGCAAGGACGACGGATTCGGCGCAGTTGTAGCCTTCTTGAAAGTATTTTAACGCAACTTCTTGGGTGTTGGACATGAAAAATCCTTTGGTTTATTTGGCGTATTGTAACAGCAATTAATGCAACGCACAAGACCCCGTAAAAATCCCTAAAATGTGCTATGATTGCACTCCTAGATTACCCAAGGAACACCCCTGAGATACCTCTTTTTCGCCCTCATTTTGGCTGTATTGTTTCAAACATTTTTTTGGATTACCCATGACCGTGAAGTCGTCGTGGTGCATGCATCACATGGACGCATCCAATCCCTTTCTTACACGCCCCACGAGGGCAATGACAAAACCCTTCTTTCCCGCGCGCAAATCGCCAAAGATATGTCGCTCATCGCCACCTATGCGGACAACGTGCGCACCTACGCGACCCAAGATGCCATGGCGGTGCTTGAAGTCATCGGCCATACGCCTTTAACCATCGACTTGGGGATGTGGCTTGGTGGGGATTATGAAGAAAACTACGTGGAATTTCAGCGGGCCTTGTATCTTTTGCAACGCTATGCGCATCGGATTCGCTCCGTCATCGTGGGTAACGAAACCCTCTTGCGCAAAGACCTTCGCCCTGAAGAACTGGCAGGTTACATCTTCCTTGTTTCCCAAGCAACCGACAAGCCCGTTACCACTGCAGAAGTGTGGCACACGTGGATGGAAAATCCGTGGCTAGCAGAGCAGGTGGATTATGTCACGGTGCATATTTTGCCTTATTGGGAAAAGGTTTCCGTGGAGAGGTTTAACGCCTTTGTGGAGGAAAAATACACGGCAATAGAGGCGTTGTTTCCTGGCGTTTCCCTTGCCATCGGTGAGACGGGGTGGCCAAGCCACGGGCACAACAACAAAAAAGCTGTTCCGAGCCTCAAAAACCAAGCCATCGCCGTGCGTTCGTTTTTGAATCTTGCCAAAGAGAAGGCGTGGACGTACAACATCATCGAAGCTTTTGACCAGCCGTGGAAAGGGGCGGATGAGGGAAATGTTGGGCAGTATTGGGGGATTTTTGACTCCCAGCGCGGGCTAAAATTTAGCTTGGATAAGGAGATTATTCAGCTCAATAAACACTGGAAATACCAGATGGTCGGGGCGGTGTTGATTGGGGTGCTGTTGACCTTGTTTGGCTTGAAAAACCAACGCCTTAACATCAACCACGCCCTCGCGTACGCCGTGACTGCCCAAGGGATGGCCTTTGGGATTGTCATGGCGGCTTCGTATCCCTTTGTCAACTACATGAATGGGGGCATGTGGGTGATGTGGGGGATGGGAACGATGCTCATGATTCCTTTGGTCATCATCACCCTTGCCAAGGCCAATGAACTCTTTGGTTGTTCCATCGGCGAGCCGCCAACGCGGTTGGTGCCTATAAATTTAACTTCGCAAAATATTCCTCTTGTTTCTATTCATGTGCCTGCGTATAAGGAGCAACCCCGCGTGCTTGAGGAGACGTTGCGCTCTTTGTCACAGCTACGGTACCCCAACTTTGAAGTGCTCGTCATCATCAACAACACGTCTGAGGAATACTACTGGAAGCCTATCGAGGCCTTGTGCCAAGAACTAGGCGAACGGTTTGTGTTTTTAAACATTACATGTACAGGATTTAAAGCAGGTGCGCTCAATCGGGCATTGGAATTTACTCACCCTGAGGCGGAGATTATCGCGGTGATTGACGCGGACTATGTGGTGAAAGGGCCGTGGCTTGTGGATTTGGTGCCGTTGTTTGACAACCCAAAAGTCGCCATCGTCCAAGCACCCCAAGACCACCGCGACGGGGATGAGAGCATCGTCAAGGCGGCCATGAACGCCGAATACGCAGGGTTTTTTGACATCGGGATGATTGACCGCAACGAAGAAAACGCCATCGTCGTGCACGGCACCATGGTCATGGTACGCCGCAGTGCCATGATGGAAGTGGGCGGGTGGGGCACGGACACCATCGTCGAAGACAGCGAGCTAGGGCTTCGGCTGTTTGAAGCGGGCTACATAGCCCACTACACCAACCGTCGCTATGGGCATGGACTTTTGCCCGATACCATCGAAGCGTTTAAAACCCAGCGCCACCGCTGGGCGTACGGGGCGATTCAGATTTTGAAAAAACACTGGCGCGAATTTAAACCCTCAGCCACCTCGCTGACCCCGTCCCAAAAACACAAGTTTGCGACGGGGTGGTTCTTTTGGCTGAGCGATGCCATGGGGCCACTCATGGCCATGATGAACATTTTGTGGGTGCCAGTGATTTTATTTGTGGGGGTGACGATTCCGACTATCGCTTTGACGATTCCTATCATCACGGCGTTTTTGGTGAACATCTTGCACACGTTCATCCTCTACCGTTTGCGCGTGAAAACGAGCTTTAAAAACACACTGCTTAGCGCCATCGCCTCCATGAGTTTGCAACTCATCATCTTCAAAGCCGTGTACGATGGGTTTGTGAAAGATAGCCTGCCCTTTAAGCGCACCGAAAAAGGCGGCAATAGTAAAAAACGCACCGAAAACCCTGTCAAATACGAGATGATGCTAGGTGCCGCTTTGATTGTTTCATGCGTCGCACTCGTCGCACACAACACCAGTGGCATCACCGAAATCTACGTCTACGCTAGCACCCTTGCTATCCAAAGCATCCCCTACCTCTCGGCGGTGGTGATGTGGGGCTTGGAAAAACGCTCCCGCTAAACACGGTACGTTTATGCAATGTGCCAAATGTTTAAGGGAGAGCCTGTGGGTAGAGAGGGCGTGGTTGCGTGCGGTATAAAATATAAAAAGTAGCCTTGTTAGACGATGTCGAAAAAATGAAAAGGATATGTTATGAAAACACTATCAGCAGAAGAATTTGACAAAAAATTTGATAATGGTGAAGATATTTTGCCTTATATCGACCTCTCTTCAAAAATGTCTAAAAGCGAGTTTGAGCAAAAATTATTGGCGATTAAAAAAGTCAATGTGGATTTGCCCACGTGGGCTATCGCATCTTTGGATAAAGAAGCCAAACGCATGGGCGTTACACGTCAATCTATTATTAAAATGTGGCTTATCCAAAAACTTGACGACATCCAGTTGACACGTAAAAATTTACAACAGATGAGCTAGAGATAAGGAAAGACTATAAAAACCCGCCCCGTTGGTTAATTTTTATTGTGTAGACGCATCATTCAAACCATACCTTCGAAATGAGTTCATAGGATTTTAGTCTATCTTGTGGGTTATAAATCATGGAGTGTATCATCACTTCATTGGCGCCTGTTCGCTGGGCAAGGTTTTCAAGTTTTTCTTTGACAACGGCGGGTGTTCCCCAGATGGACTCCCTTGTTCTGTGGCGTATACTTTTTTCTTCCCACTCTTTCCATAGACTGTTCATGTCGTGTGTGGGTTTGGATAACGGACTGTTATTGCCACGTTGGAGATGTAAAAATTTTTGAAGTTCGGTTGTGGCCAAGTAGTGCGCTTGTTCGTTTGTTGGGGCGCAAACTGCGTTGATACACACGATGAGATACGGCTCTTTTAGTTGATTGGAGGGTTGAAAGTGTGCGCGGTAGAGTCTGATGGCATCTTCCATGGCATCAGGCGCAAAGTGCGATGCGAATGCAAAAGGTAAGCCTTTTTGTGCCGCCAATTGCGCACTAAACGTACTCGAACCAAGCAGCCAGATGGGAATGTCGAGTCCGTATCCAGGGACTGCTTTGATATCTTTATCACCCGCTTTGTCGGATAAAAAGTACTGTAACTGTTCGAGCATCATAGGAAAATCTGAGCCGTCGTTGGTGCTGTCGCGCCTAAGGGCGAGCATGGTTTGCCTGTCCGTTCCTGGCGCTCTTCCTAGGCCCAAATCTATCCTGCGAGGATACAAAGACTCCAGCGTTCCAAACTGTTCAGCGATGACCAATGGCGCATGGTTTGGGAGCATAATCCCGCCTGAGCCTATCCTAATCGTTGTAGTTTTTGCACCAATATAACTCAATACGACCGAAGTTGCAGCACTTGCGATGCCGCTAAAATTGTGATGTTCCGCGACCCAATAACGGCTGTATCCAAACGCTTCAACCCCTTGGGCGAGCGTCGTGCTATTTTGCATGGCTTGGGCTATGGTGAAGTCTTCGCCCACGGGGATTAAATCCAGTACAGACAATGGTATGGTGTGATGGCGCATGTTTTTTCCCTTTAAAAGCATCGTGTAGCTACATTTCTCCACCATAGTAGAGCAAAATTGTAAATACTACCTCCACAAAACCCTCATTTTCAAAAACTACACTTAGTAGCGTGTCCCCGCCAAGAATTAAAAGATTACAATGAGGCTATCAACACGTATAATCGAAAGGATTTTCATGAATGACAACATTGCGACATACTTTGCTAAGCTTTTAGCCGAGGTGGGGATTGAGCGAATATGGGGAATTACAGGTGATTCGTTAAATGGATTAAGCGATAGTTTGAAAAAATTGGGACAAATCGAGTGGATGGGAACGCGCCACGAAGAGACGGCGGCGTTTGCGGCGGGGGCGGATGCAAAAGTAAGTGGCAAGATTGCCGTTTGTGCAGGCTCATCAGGGCCGGGAAATTTGCATCTTATCAACGGTTTGTTTGATTGTCACCGAAATGGCGTGCCTGTTTTGGCGATCGCTTCGCACATACCTTCGAGTGAAATCGGAAGTGGTTATTTTCAAGAGACGCATCCAGAAAATTTATTTAAAGAGTGCAGTGTTTATTGTGAATTGGTTTCAACACCTGAGCAAATGCCCTACATCTTAGAAACGGCGATCAGACAAGCCATCTTAAAAAAAGGCGTCAGTGTCATCGTCATTCCAGGGGATATTTTGCTCAGACCCATGCCCAAAGACGCCAAATATTTGTGGAGCGAGCCGCGTTTTCCAAAGGTATTGCCGTGCATGGAAGACATCAACGAACTGGCAAAGATTTTAAATGAGAATCAAAAAATAACGTTTCTGTGCGGGGCAGGGTGCAGTGATGCCCACGGTGAAGTGATACGCCTTGCCAAGCTCCTCAACGCCCCCATCGTCCATGCGCTTGGAGGCAAGGACTCCATGGAGGGAAACAACCCAAATAGCGTGGGCCTGACAGGACTCATCGGGTACGAATCGGGGTATTATGCGATGGAAAGTTCCGATGTTTTGCTCATTTTAGGCTCAGCCTTTCCGTATAAAGCGTTTTACCCGCAAGAGGCAAAAATCGTTCAAATCGACATCAAACCTGAAGCGCTAGGACGACACACCCAAATCAATTTAGGCATGGTGGGCGATATAAAATCCAGTTTGGAACTTTTATTACCCGCCATCAACCAAAAAGAGGATGACGCCTTTTTAAAAAGTGCCTTAGCGCACTACAAAACAACGCTGGAAAAGCTTGACAAATTGGCCAGTGGAGACAGCAAAGAGGGGTTGATTCACCCGCAATACCTGACAAAACTGCTTAGCACCTACGCCAGTGAAGATGCCATATTTACCTGCGATGTCGGCACTCCAACAGTGTGGGCGGCGCGGTATTTGAGCATGAATGGAAAGCGAAAATTGCTAGGCTCATTTAGTCACGGTTCCATGGCAAATGCCCTGCCTCAGGCCATCGGCGCAAAAGTAAGCCGTCCTCAAACCCAAGTCATTGCCTTGTGCGGCGATGGCGGTTTTGCGATGCTCATGGGCGACATCTTGACCCTGACACAGCATAACATCAAAGCAAAAATCGTGATTTACGACAACAGTTCATTGGGGTTTGTCGCCATGGAAATGAAAGCAGGTGGCTACTGGTACGACAACACCGAATTAACCAATCCAGACTTCGCCGCCATCGCCAACGCCGCTGGTATCAAAGGTATGAGAGTCGAAAAACCTGAAGATTTGGAAGAGCGTGTCAAAGAGTTTCTTGCTTATGATGGCGCCGCACTGCTTGATGTGGTCATCGCAAAACAAGAGTTAGCCATGCCTCCAAAAATCTCTTTTGAAAACGCAAAAGGGTTTGGCATCTACATGCTAAGAGCGATTATTAACGGCAAAGGCGACGAACTCATCGACGTGGCGAGGGAGAATATCATACGGTAGCTTGTTAAAAATAATCAAAAAAAAGCTTTACATGTAAAGCCATTCTCCACTTGCTATAATGGCGCATCTTAAAAAACAGGGCAATGCGATGGTAGAGTATCAAGGGATTCTTGAGGAAATTTTGCATGAGATAACGCCATATTTAGGTGAGGGAGAGGTGGCTTCGTACATTCCTCAGCTTGCGCGGGTTGAGCCTAGTTCTTTTGCCATGTCGCTTATGTGTGTTGATGGACGCCAGTTTCATGTGGGTGCGCACGAAAAACGCTTTTCGATACAGAGTATTTCAAAGCTTTTTACGCTCACATTGGCGATGCAATTAGCGGATGATTCGCTGTGGGAGCGCATCGGCAAAGAGCCTTCTGGCACGCCATTTAACTCACTCGTCCAGCTCGAATACGAACACGGCATCCCCCGCAATCCATTCATCAACGCAGGTGCCCTTGTACTCACCGACGTGATTTTGAGCCACCGCCAAGACGCGCATCGGAGTGTGTTGGAGTTTATTCGCACACTTTGCGCAAAAGAGGACATCAATTTTGACTTTAGCGTGGCAAAGTCTGAAGCACAAACAGGGTTTCGCAACCATGCCATGGCGAACTTTCTCAAAAGCTTTAACAACTTAGAGCATGAACCTTCTCGTGTGCTAAACGCGTACTTTTACCACTGTTCCATCGCTATGAGTACGCAAGAATTAGCCAAATCGGGACTCTTTTTAGCCAACGGCGGCGTTCAGCCTTGGCTCAATAAACCCATCTTAAGCGCGCGCCAAACCAAGCATATCAATGCCCTTATGTTAACCTGCGGCACGTATGATTCGGTGGGGGATTTTGCCTATCGTGTAGGATTGCCTGCTAAAAGTGGCGTCGGCGGGGGCATCCTAGCCATACTTCCTGGCAAATTGAGCCTGTGCGTCTGGTCGCCACGCCTCAACGAAAAAGGCAACTCCTTTGCAGGCACGAAAGCGTTAGAGCTTTTTACCACCAAAACAAAGTGCTCTATTTTTTAGTGGTTCGGGGAAAACACACAAAGAAGTGTATAACTCACTTTTTTCCATACCTCAGCGCCCGATACCAGCGTGCCAAACGTTCGGGAGAAACTCCAAGAGCATAAAGCGTGGAGAGTATGCGGTTGCGTAAGGTGGTGTAGAAAAGCCCTTCTTTGTGCCAGCGACGAGGGGAAGTGGCGGCGCACTCTTTTAAAAGGGCAAGGCGAAAACCTTTGTCTTTTAGGGTTTTCATGATGGCGACATCTTCCATGAGCGGCTGTGCAGGGTAGCCACCGAGGTGTTCAAAAACGCTTGCTTTGAAAAAGTGGGCTTGGTCGCCATAGGGCGTGCCAAAAAACCGTGCGCGGCGGTTGGTGGCCCATGCGACGCATCTAAGCCACCGTGAGGGCGAAGCGATGCTTAGCTCAAACGCCCCCGCATCGCTTACATGTAAGGCGTTTTGGACGAGGGTGTCCCAGTTTTTTGGTAGCAGGGTATCGGCGTGTAAAAACAGCACGATTTCACCCCTTGCAACGCTAAAACCTGCGTTTAATTGGCTAGCTCTACCCTTGAGCGCGGTGTGGAATCGCACGGGGTTTTTAAAAACCAGTGCATCGATGCAGGTGCGCTCACTTGTGTCTACGACGATGGCTTCGATATCGCTGTTTTTCGCGTTAGTAAACGCGTGAAAGATGGCATCCACGGCACTTTCATCTTCGTGAAAAACGGGCATGATGAGGCTGATGCACGGGAGTTTTTCTAGGATTGGCTTGGCAAACTTGGTGAGTTCGTGTGTTGGAAAATCCGCACAAAAACCGCGCAAATCCCCTAACGTATCGATGTCTTCAAGCATCGCTCCTTGCTTTACATGTAAAGGTACCAACGCCTTACATGTAAGGGCAAAAACGTCTGGATTGCTGTAGGTTATCCCCTCAAATGCCTTACATGTAAAGGATTTTTGGTTAAACCCAATGAGATAATACCCGCCATCTTTGGTGGGTGAGAGCACCGCGTCGTGGGAATCTAGAGCGGTAAAAGCATCTTCAAGGAGATGCGTGTCAATGCGGGGAATGTCCGCGCCCAGAAGCACGACTTTGGTAAACCCCTGGGCAAAGAGGTGCAAAAACGCGTTGCGCATCCGCGCGCCCAAGCCTTCGCCTTCTTGGGGGAAGCGGGGCAAAGAAGGAGGGATGAAGTCTTCGTTGCCACGGTAGGCCACAAACGCCTTTACATGTAAGGGCAAGGCAAAGAGGCGATGAAGCAAAAATGCATATATATCCAACGCCTTTTCGTCGCCTAGCGTGCGTGCAAGGCGGGTTTTGACCTTCCCTTTTTGGGGCGCTTTGCAAAAGTAAATAACCGCTCTCACGGGAGCACGCCCAAGAAATCTTGCAAGGTTTTTATCTGCTTAAAATTTTCGATGAGCCTATGTGAAAGGGCGTCCATATGGGCGTACGCTTTCTCTTTGTGCGCCAAAGATTCTAGGGCGGGAGATTTGGCAGGCACCACCAAACGCCGCGCGATTTCGACGCCACAAAATCCCACACTTTGGGAGAAAATCGCCTCTTTGGTGGCTTTACATGTAAGAACAGATTCTTCGACAAACGCGTCCCAAAAACCCTCTAAAGCGTTTTTTCGCGGAAAATCGCGCCCAAAACTGTCCATCACAAGGTGCGCCATCACGTTACCAAGGTCAAAACTCACTGGCCCAAACAAGGCAAATTCTGCGTCAATCACCGCAATTTCTTCGCCACGCACCAACACCGAACCCGTATGCAAATCGCCATGGATGAGGTGAGGGTAGGGCGTGTGAAACAGCGTCTTTAAGAAAGCCACGTTTTCCAAAAGACGCGCGGATTTTGGCAAGGGCGTGAACCACGGATGGGGCACTGTTTTGGGTGAGTTTTCCAAAAAAGCGATGGTAAAGACATACGCATCGGTGATGGATTTTAACGTCGCGTTCTCATAAAACTCCACAGGTTTTGGTGCGGGCGTGTGGGTAGCAAGCGCGCCCACAAACGCCCCAAGGTTAGTGTAACGTTCAAGTGTAAAATCCCCTTGAAGATGGGCTTCACGCAAGGTTACAAACCCTTTTTTGTACTCCAAAAGCATGCAGTGGTTGGCTTCATCCTCTTGTAAAAGCCGGGGCACAAACGAGGGGGTCACCGAGGCAAAATAAGCTAACGCGTGCATCTCCACACTGATGCGCTCTTGGGTCAACGCAAAGGAAGGCCCCAGCAGGTGCAAATAAGGCGGTGCGTACTTTAGTACAACCTCGTTGCCTAATGCATCCTGCACCAACACCACTTGGTTCATGTTGCCACCGCTTAAAGCTGTACATGTAAAAGGCGGCGAAAGGGGGGTGTGCTTGGCGAGATAGGATGCAACGTGCATGGGCTAGGTGTCCTTTGAAAAGCGCTATTATAACAAATCTTCCCAAGAGTTTTTTCATCGGTAAACATTCATTTACCGAATTTTACGCATTGCCCTAAAAAAGCCTCAACTAAAAGAAATATGCGGTAAATGCACATTTACCAAAAAGGATTTATTAAGTTTCATGGGAATACAATTGCACTGTTCATGGTATTTGCTTGCGGGGCAAGCAGACATATCTGTATCGTGAAATCTTCGCATTTACGCATACTTTCTATGTTACCCACTTGGCATTTTGCCACATCCCCTGAACAGTTTACTTCGCAATGGCGCATCTGCGCATACTGCAAATCATTGGTCAATGATGCACTACCGCAATGCGTCTTGGTGTCTGTGTGCATGGTATGCACAACATGACTTACACCATTCTTTATACAGGAGGAATGCATGATTGAAGCAAGACGCACGTTTTTAAAAACCGCTGCGTTAACGACTGCTGCGGTGGGGATTGCCACGGCTGCAACGCCTCGCTTTGAGGCGACTAATGGCGTTGTTATGGGAAAATCTTCTAAAAAAGAGATTCTCTACACTAAAACGAGGGCGTGGGAAGACTTTTACAAGTCTGCACGATAAAGGAGGATGTACATGAGTGAAACATCACGTGTGTTGGCCACAAAACTAGGCCGACGAAGTTTTCTAAAGATGGCTGCGGTGGCAAGTGCGTTTGGAGCAACCTCTGCACTAGCGAGCAATGCAACCCGTCCTGCAACCGAAGAAGAGGTCAAAAACCCATTCCCTGGTTCCAAGCTTGTTAAAACCATTTGTAATGTGTGTTCTGTGGGCTGTGGCGTCATTGCCGAAGTTCAAAACGGTGTATGGGTGCGTCAAGAAGTGGCTGGGGATCATCCACTAAGCCTTGGTGGACACTGCTGTAAGGGCGCGGGGATGATTGACATGGTGCGCTCCGAAGTGCGCGTCAAATACCCCATGGAAAAAGTAGACGGCCAATGGAAACGCATCAGTTGGGATGACGCGTTTAATAAAATCGGCGCACAGCTGAAAAATATCCGCGAAAAACACGGCCCTGATGCCGCTGTATTTATGGGATCGGCTAAAGTAAGTAACGAACAAGCCTATTACATTCGTAAGTTTGCTGCTTTCTTTGGAACAAACAACATCGACCACCAAGCCAGACTTTGCCACAGTTCAACGGTAACGGGCGTTGCAAACACTTTTGGTTATGGGGCGATGACCAACCAAGTGAGCGATTTGCAAAACGCAAAAGCCATCATGATTATGGGTGCTAATCCTGCTGTTGCTCACCCTGTTGCCTTTCAGCACTTTTTGAAAGCCAAAGAGCGTAACAACGCAAAGTTGATTGTCGTTGAGCCTCGCTTTACCCGCACTGCTGCTAAGGCAGATTTGTACGTTCGGATTCGTTCAGGTACGGACATCGCCTTTATTTATGGGATGATTCATCTTATCCTCAAAAACGGTTGGGAAGACAAACAATACCTCAAAGACCGCGTCTACGGATACGAAGAGATTTTTGAAGAAGCGAAAAAATGGACGCCTGATGTTGTAGCAAAAGTCACGGGCGCAACCGAAGAAGAGCTAATGCAAGTTACAAGGCTTTTTGCACAATCAAAACCCGCTTCTTTCGTGTGGACAATGGGCCTTACCCAGCACTCTATTGCTACAGGTAACACCCGTATCGCCCCCATCATGCAAATGATTCTTGGCAATATCGGAAAAAGTGGCGGCGGTACCAACATTCTTCGTGGCCATGACAATGTTCAAGGCGCCTCCGACATGGGTTGTTCTTCCGAAACATTGCCAGGGTATTATGGCTTAGCCGATGGCGCATGGCAGCACTTTGCTCGCGTCTGGCAGGTTGATTATGAGTGGCTAAAAGGACGCTTTAAAGACAAAGCAATGATGAATAAGCCAGGCTTTACATTGGCACGTTGGTATGAGGGTATCGTGAAAAATGACCCCATCCACAATGGCGACACCGATGTCAAAGCACTCATCGTTATGGGCTGCGGTATCACATCAACAGCGCAACTCCAAGAGGTCAAACGTGGGCTTGATAATGTCGAATTATTGGTCATTACCGATCCTTTCATGAACGATGCGGCCGTACTCACAGAACGGAAAAACAACCTGTTTGTACTGCCAGCGGCGACCCAGTTTGAAACCAGTGGTTCTGTGGTGGCAACAGGACGTAACATCCAGTGGCGCAGTCAAGTTGTTGCACCGCAATACGAAAGCAAATCTGATGAAGAATTCCTCTTTGAACTAGCCAAACGTCTAGGTTTTTACGAAGAATACACCAAAGCATTGGGCGATGGCAAAGGAAAATTCACGTGGCCAGAAGATGCAACCCGTGAAATTACCGTAGGTATTCGCTCTATCGGCATGGGTGGACACACGCCTGAACGTTTGAAAAAACACCAAGAGAACTGGCACATGTTTGACGAAGTCAGCCTCATGGGGTATGGTCCAATGAAAAACGAATACTACGGTCTCCCGTGGCCGTGTTGGACACCAACCCACTGTGGCACACCAAATCTTTACAATGTCTCCATCCCTGTTAACCAAGGCGGCTTATCCTTTAGGCTCAACTGGGGCGTGGAAAAAGACGGCGTGAGCATGCTTGCGGGTGAGGGCAGTGCGCCTAAGGGGTCCAAGATTGCCAAAGGGCATGGTCCTTTGACGCTTGAATTGCTTGAAGGTGTGGGTGCTACGTTTACAGCAGAAGAAAAAGCGTTGGTGCAAGGACGAAACTTTGCAACGGATTTAAGCGGCATATTGCTTGAAAAAGGAATCGCCCTTGGCTTATCGCCTTTTGGAAATGGCAAAGCCCGTGCGCGTGCGTGGAACTTCCCTGACCAAATCCCCCTTCACCGTGAGCCTATTCACTCACCGTTCCCTGAAATGGTTAAAGCATATCCTAGCTATCCAGACAAAAAAGACCATTTCCGTGTAGATACCAAATACATCTCAGCCCAAACCCGCATGGATTTCTCAAAAGAATTCCCCATTGTGATGGTAACAGGACGCTTGGTAACCCACAGTGGTGCAGGGGCGGAAACGCGCGCTTCCAAATACTTGTGTGAGCTTAATGAGGAAATGTTTGTGGACATTCATCCTGGCCTTGCAGCTAACCATGGCATCCGCAACGGAGACATGGTGTGGGTGCACGGGGTGGAAGGTACAAAGATTCACGTCAAAGCGCGATTCTCACATTCAGTGGATGAAAAAACAGTCTTTATGCCTTTTCACTTCATGGGTAAGTTCCAAGGGAAAGATTTGAGTGCTAATTACCCTGAGGGTACCAAACCTTACGCAACAGGAGAGAGTGCTAACACGGTTGTTGGGTATGGGTATGACATTATGACGCAGATTCCAGAGACAAAAACTGGCCTCTGCCGCATTGAAAAAGCGTAGGGGGTGAGCCATGAGTAGCGTAATGACA
>JACUTV010000161.1 GCA_014859645.1 Campylobacterales bacterium | reverse complement strand
GAAAAATACTGCTCTTCTTCAGGCCCATCAGGAATCTGCTTTAGCCATAAACGTAGAGCAGCGTACAGAGGAACATTTACCACAACCAACACTAGCAAACAGCCCTTAGCCAACTACGGGATTCAGGCAAAACATAGCATCACGGGCAACGTCATCACCCTCAACAACATCAGCGATCAACTCACTGGCTCTTTGAGCGACCAACAAATACTCAGCAAGCTGACCGCGATAGAAAGCATTGAAAATAGCGTATTTTCTTTACAAAAACTTACTTTGAGCCTCCAAGCAAGCGATGAAAACATGCTCAATAGTCTAAATACCGACGAAACACTGCTATCGCAAATCCTGACACAAGAAGATTTAACGCATTTTAAAGACGATCTGACAACTCTAAAACAAACGATTCAAACCGCCATCACAGAAAATCAAATCACCTTGGAATCTTTGGAAAATACACTCAACTCCATCAAACAGTTTAATATTCTTCAAGACACCAGCGAACTCGAAAACGTCATCAGTCTCATAAAAGACAATATAACGCTTGCAAGCGAACATATCATCAACTACGAGGTGCTAAACGATAATCTGGTGACAGTAAAAGACTTGGAAGAAAACGAGCAAAATTTACTAGCGCTAAATGAAAATTTAAAAAGTCTCTTTTCACAAAACCTCCAAACACTCTCGAGCCTCGACATAGTCACGCCAAATCAAAAACTTGAACAAGCCAGTAGCGCTTTGCGGGATGAAGTCAATGTGGCACTTGCCTTAAATGAAAACATTGAATACAAAATCATCACGAACGATGAAGGGCTCTATCAAACCAACACCCACAATGCACTTGCGCAAACGCAATCTGTAACGCATACAACAAGCAGCGATACCATCATTGACAACATCACTCTCCCCAAGGGAAAATACGGCCTTTTCTTAGTAAACCAAGCAAGTGACCACCCTTATCTCGTCGAAGCCAATCCACGCTTCACTAACTACAATACGTTTATTAGTTCTGATTATATGCTTAGCAAACTTGACTACCGCCCAGAGCACACCCTAAAACGCTTGGGGGATGCCATGTTTGAAACCCAACTTGTCAGCAGCAGTGTGCTTCGTCTTAGCGGAAGCCGCTACTTGGAGGGTTATGCTTCTGAACTAGCGCAGTTTCAAGCCCTCATGGACAACGCCCTTTCTCTGCAAACTTCCCTAGATTTGCAAGTAGGCATCTCTTTATCCAAAGAACAAGTGGCCCAACTGGGAAAAAACATCGTGTGGATGGTAGAGCGTGAGGTAGAGGGACACCGCGTGCTTGTGCCTGAGGTGTATCTAGCAAGCACCAATATCAGCAGTGATGGCGCAAGGATAGCCGCAGGAGAGATAGACCTTGTCATCCAAGATGCACTTTTAAATGATGGGCTTATTGCCTCAGAAGGGAACTTAGACATCACCACAGGCACTAACCTTTCTCATCAAAACGGCACCATCGCCTCAGGGGGTGACATGAGCCTTACTTCTGGCGGAACCCTAAAAAACCTGAGTGGAACTATCAAATCTGGTGGCAACATGACCCTTCGCGCCGCCACCATCCTTAACTCAGCCCTCACGCAAGAAAAAACTTATGCCTACGCACAAGGAACTCAAACCCTTACGCAAAAAGGCAAAGCGGCCCAGATTACCTCTGGTGGCGATGTCTCAATGGAAGCAAGCGGGGGCATCACGCTCGCCAATACCCACCTAAACGCTATGGGGGATACACTGCTCTCCTCCACTGGCAGTACGGTAAGCATAGAAGCATTGGAAACCCAAGAGCATTATGATTTCCGCCTAAAAAAAGGTTACAACAGAGGGGAGTCTATCACGAATGCTTCTTCAGAAGTCGACGGCAAAAGCATTACTATCAACGCCAATCAAGTAAATGTGATTGCCTCTAGCATGAGTGCAAGTAGTGATATTGTTTTGCAAGGTGAACAAGGGGTGAATATCTTAGCCTCCAATAACCTTAATTACCAAGATACAAAAATACAATCTTCTAGCGGTTTCCTTGGTAAAAAAACCAAACAAGACACCCTCTACAAAGAAACCGTAGTCCAAAGCACGCTTGATGCCAACAACATCCTCATCCGCTCCAGTGATGCAAGTGTCAATCTAGAAGCAGCCAACCTTCTTGCCCAAGAAAATATCATCGTAGACGCCAAAGAAGACATCAATGTTCTTGCCAAACAGTACAAAGAAGGCGAACTGCACTCGGTGAAAAAATCATCCTGGGGAGGGCTAAGCAAAAGTGCGTCCATAAACAAAGTGGATGCCCTCAACGCCCAAGAGGCACACCTTCGCACCGAAGCTCTTAACATCATCATGAAATCAGGCAAGGACATCAGGGTCATCGGTTCCAACATCGATGCGGCGTCTGACCTGCAACTTCACGCTGTCAATGAAGTGCTCATTGCGGCCGCACAGGAGTTCTCCAAGCACGAACAATGGAGCAAGAAAAGTAGTTTTAACCTAGGCAATCTCATCACCTCTCTTGTCACACTTGGCTTAGCAGACACAGGGCCTGTGTACGCCATGGAACTACAACATGACCAAGACGCCGCCACGAGCGCCAAAGCCTCCTCCCTCACCAGTGGCAAAGGGCTTTACATTGATAGCGGCAACACCAAGATACTAGGCTCTTCCCTTGAAGCGCACGATGCCCTTCACATCACCGCATCCAAGGGTGACATTGAAATCCTTGCCGCCCAAGAAACAGCTCAAACATCTAGCCATTTCGAAAAAAAAGAGGTGCGCCTTGCTAGTATTGCGGATGTGTCACAAGCGTTAAACCCTAAACTTCCGGGGGAAGACACCAAACTTAAAATCACGCTTGCCGAAGCCACTTACGACAAGGAAACTGTTAACACTCAAGGCCTCACCCACAAAAGCGCCTCTCTTAAAAGTACTCAAGGCGACATCGTCCTTGATGCCCAAGAAAACATCCACGTCCAAGGCTCTACGGTTTCCGCCCAAGAAGATATCCGCCTGACCACCCAAGAAGGCGACATCGCCATCACAGAATCCATCGACACCTTGAGCAAAGACAGTAAAGAAAAACACGCCAGTGCAACCATCAGCCTCACCGTACAAAACGAATACGTGGAGATTGGCTCAGCGATTAAAGCTGCTGCTGAATCAGCCGAGCAACTCAAAAAAGTGAAGGATGACTACAGCAATTACAAAAACGAGGTGGGTAAACTAGAAGCCATACTAGGTGACCTAAGTGTGCGCTACAGAGCCAAAGAAGCAGGTATTGACTACGAAGACATTGAAGATTTAAGAGAGCTTATCGACCACATCAAAGACAATGAAAAATACTATGTAGCCGCTATCGCTGCTGCCTCAGCAGACCTTGCCAGTAAAACGGTGGCCATTGCTGCTCAGGTTGCCACAGCGGCTGCAAGCTCTGGAACATGGGGCTTTTCCATAGGTTTGGCCCTAGACCTTAAGGGGGAGAGCCTCTTAGAAAAAGCGGGGATTACCCACTCCCTTGCCTCTACCTTCTTTGCACAAAACATCTCCATCGCTACAGGGGCGCACCATGACACTACCCTAAGTGGTTCAGCCTTGGTGGCCAAAGAGAGTCTAGACATCACCACTCAGAACTTACATGTAAATGCCTCCGCCGACACCACCACCTCCAACCAAGAGAGCAAAGATTTAAGTGCGTCTCTTTCTGTGACCATGTACGGAGGAGGCAGTGGACTGGGTGCTTCCTTGGGATATGGGCAGGGACATTACAGTAGCCAAAGCACTACCCACACCAATGCAGAACTTCTTGCGCAAAACATCTCCATAGAAACCACCAATGATGCCTCTTTTAAAGGAGCTACTGTCAAAGCCGATGAATCCTTAAACATCAACGTCAA
>JACUTV010000160.1 GCA_014859645.1 Campylobacterales bacterium | reverse complement strand
AGTCAATGACATTATCAAGCAAGAGGCATATTATCGTGAAAATGGTTTGATGGAGGTGTCCAAAGAGGCGCTTTTCAAAGAAGCCGACGTCGTGACGATTCACACGCCGCTTGATAACACAACTGAAAATCTAATCTCACTAGATATTTTAAAAACAATGAAGCCTTCCGCATTTTTTATCAATAGTGCGCGAGGCGGGATTGTCAACGAGTGCGACCTTAAATATGCACTTCAAAATGGAATCATTGCAGGGGCTGCAATTGATGCATATGTCGAAGAGCCACCAAGCGATAGTGAATTTTTGAAGTTGCCTAATCTTATCTGTACCCCGCATATTGGCGGCAATGCGCAAGAGGCAGTTGAGGCAATGGGAAGAAGTGCCATACATCATTTAAGAGAGTTTTTTAACAAATGAAAAAAGTAGTTATTTTTGGCGGAAGTGGCTTTTTGGGAAGTTATGTTGCTGATGAGTGCAGCAGAAGAGGGTATAGCGTTATCGTGGCAGATAAACATCCATCAAAATATTTACAGCATTCACAAAGTTTTTTTGAAATAGATGTTTTAAATTATGACAAAGTTCTCTCTGTTGTTAAGGATGCAGATATCGTTTACAACTTTGTCGCTATTGCAAACCTTGATGAAGCTATCCATAGGCCTATAGATACTTTTTCAATCAATGTCATGGGCAATCTCAACATCTTAGAGGCATGCAGACATAGCTCCAGTATCCAGCGATTCATCTATGCGAGTAGCGCCTATGCACTAAGTAGCGAAGGCTCTTTTTACGGCATCAGCAAGCACTCTTCCGAAAAGCTTACAGAAGAATATTTTAAACGGTATGGGGTTAACTATACGGTCATTCGGTATGGCTCTTTGTATGGAGAGAGAGCAAGTCATAACAACTACATTTACAACCTTTTGTACGATAGCCTAACATCAGGAGCATTAACATACAAAGGGGATGGCGAAGATATTAGAGAGTATATTCATGCCGCAGATGCTGCGAGGTTGTCTGTCGATATCATTGAAGATACGCAGTATGAAAATGAGCATATTATACTTACAGGTATTGAGCGACTTAAGCGCATAGAGCTGTTGACGATGATTAATGAAATTATGCAAAACAAGTTAAGCATTAAACAGGTTTCAGATGGCAACGCGGGACACTATAAAATCACGCCTTATGCATTTCATCCTACGGTCGCTAAGAAATTAGTGGCAAATCCTTACATCGATCTAGGGCAGGGGCTTTTAGAGTGCATACAGGTTATCTACAATGAGCTAGAAAGCAAATGATTTATCTTTCACACACAATCACGCCAGACACACCAACATACGGAAATCGCAATAAAGTAAAACTGAATAAAAAAAGCTCTATTGCCAATGGCGATGTTGCAAATGATAGTTTTTTGGAAACCACTGTTCACGTAGGAACACACATAGATTTCCCTTACCATTTTTACGAAAATGGACAGACTATTGAAGATTATGATGCGGACTTTTGGTTTTTTAACAAGCCCCTATTTGTCGAAATTGAGCCTAAGAGCGAAGTTGTTTTTACTGAACTAATCGAGGTTTTGGAACAGTGCCAACAGAAAGATTGTGATATTTTAATTGTTAAAACAGGTATATGTCACCAGAGGCATGACTCTATCTTTTGGGAAAAGAACTACGGGTTTGACCCAAAATTATATGAGTATTTAGTCGCAAAGTATCCAGGTTTAAGGATTTTTGGGTTTGATAGCATCTCGGTTTCTAGCATTTTGCACAGAGATATTGGACGAGAGGCGCATCGAAGATTTTTAGACCCATCAAGACCAGTGCTTCTCTTGGAAGATATGGATTTAACGTCTATTTCGAGTGGTGTTCATATTAAAAGTATCATTGTTTCGCCTTTGCGGATTGAAAATTGTGATGGATCTCCTTGCACGGTGTTTGCGGAGCTGGCATGATAAAAACGATACTCTTTGATTTTGATGGAGTTATTCTCGATAGCATGAAGATTAAGGGCGATGGATTTATGGAGCTTTTTAAAGAGTACCCCAAAGAGGCACGTAAACAACTTGAAGCATACCACTATGCCAATGGCGGAATTTCTCGATTTGAGAAAATAAGGTATTTTTTCAATCACATATTGTCTGCTGAAATTAATGATAAAAGTGTTGATAGTCTAGCTAATGCGTTTGCAAAAATAATAAAAAAAAGATTGAATAACAAAGAAAACCTTATTGTAGAAACTATGGGATTTATAGAGGAAAATCACTTAAAATATAATCTTCACATTGTTTCTGGCGCTGAGCATAATGAACTTAATAATCTATGTGACACATTAAGCATAAGACAATATTTTAAGTCAATAGACGGAAGCCCGGTAAAAAAAGACATTCTAATAAAAAATTTACTCAAAAAACATCAATATAAAGCCGACGAAACAATTTTGATTGGAGATAGCATCAATGACTGGGGGGCTGCTAGGGCCAATGATGTGTTTTTTTACGGTTTCAATAACATTAACCTAAGAGGCGTTAGTGGCTACATAGACTCATTTAGGAGTTTTAGCATATGAGCCCAAAAGATCTGGAGCAAGCTTATCAAAAAAATAAATCACGGTTTCATGATTACATTGACACTATCAAAAAAAAAGCACCTTGGGATATCTACACTATCATCAATCCGACCTTAATAAAAAATCCGTACATAAGCGAGTTCCCAAAAAAGTTTTTTAAAAATAACAAAGTAGGCCATGGCAGTTATATTGAGTTTTCTAAAATTCTCATGAAGTACTATGGTAGAAATATAGGTCTTTTAGTTTTCTATCTAATAACTTTCTTGCTCTATAGATTTTCTTTTGCCAATCAAAAGAAAAAGAACCCAAGAGTTATTTTGGATGTTTTTGGGCTTGTGGAAAAAACAGTTCAAAGCGGTAGCTTTAATGAAAATTATCTCGTTGGCGTTTATAAAGTATTTGAAAGATGTAACATTCCCCACGCCATACTCTTAAGACCCTATCAGCAAAAAAGAAACCCCTTTGTGCTAGTGAATTTTTTTAAAATAATACATCAAGATGCTCGGGATTTTATCATTGAATATGAACTCCTGAGAATTTTGGACTTTATGGCACTTCTGCGGCTTATTTTGTTCTATCCGTTTAAAACATTCAGGCTTGTGCAAAAAGAAAAAGTACATGAGGATAAGATATTTAATTTTTGTCTAAAAGAAGATTTGGAATCATTTAGCTTTGAGAGCCTGACAAGATATATTCTTGGTAAAAATTTAGCAAAAATGGACGACATTGAAAAAATCTACTCGTGGAATGAATTCCAAGCTGTAGAACGAGGCTTTAATTATGGAATTAGAAAAAGCAACTCGAGAGTGGAGCTGGTTGGGTTGCAATTTTATTTAAACTATGAGACTTATTTCAATACTGTGGTTGATGATTTAGACTATGAAATGCTATCGTCCCCGCACAGGGTGCTTGTAAATGGAAAATATTATCTACAAGATAGAGAAAAAGTCAAATATGATGTTGGTGTATCTCTGAGATATGGAGATTTATTTCGCTTTGAGGGCGTTGAAGAGGAACTTAATGTTTTGCTTCTAGGCTCTTATGCAGAGAAAGACACTAAGAACATGCTCAATGCTGTAAGAAAATTTGATAATGTGATTTTCAAAAGCCATCCTGCTGTTGATGTGAGTGTATTTGGAAAATTGCCTAAAAATATAACTGTTTCTAGTGATAGTATTTATACGCTTTTTAAAAATGCAAAGGTTGTTATAAGCACAGCATCGGGGACATGCACAGAAGCAGTTGCTTGTGGAGTTTCTGTTGTTGTGGTTGCAAGCAGAGATGGCTTGACAGCCAATCCTTTGGTGGAGTATGGCAAGGGTGAAATTTGGGACATGGCTTATGGCGAAGATGAAATTGCAGATGCTT
>JACUTV010000032.1 GCA_014859645.1 Campylobacterales bacterium | reverse complement strand
ATCACCTTGCTCTCTCCTGATTCCAAACTGCCCACCCTTTTTGGGGACATGGTGGCGTGTACGGGCGCGGCGACGTGCCAGCTTGGCATCGCTAGACCCAGAGGCGCGGTAGAAGCCATCCATGAAAGACTTGCGGGAGTGCAAGAGCGTTATGGCGAGCTTGACGGGTTTAAAATCCACCTCTCAGGATGCCCCAATAGCTGTGGTAAACACCTTGTGGCAGACCTTGGGTTTTTTGGCAAAGTGGCGCGCTACGAGGGGTATTCGTACCCTGCGTACAACGTGGTTGCAGGTGGCAACATCACAGGGCTTGGCAGTGCCTTTGCCATCAAATGCGGCAGTGTCGCGGCCTTTTTTGTGCCTGCGTTTGTGGAAGCTGTGTTAGAAGAGTGGCGCAAACACGTGAAGCAACACGCGAGTTTTCATGCGTGGGTGACCCAAGCAGGTGGCGCAAAAATACTCGAAACCATTCTAGAGCAGTTTCAAGAAGTGCCTTCTTTTAAAAAAGACAAAAACCCCTACTTCGACTACAACTGCGAAGAACTCTTTTCTCTCAAAGGACGAGGCACGGGTGAGTGTAGTGCAGGAATGTACGACTTGATTGAGTCGGATAAAAAAGCCTTGCAAACGGCACTTAAAGAGGGCAGTACTGATTACAAAAACATCCGCTTTTTGAGTGCGCGCATGTTGCTTGTGACGCGCGGGGAAGACGCTAGAGACGAAGTGCGCGCCTTGGAACTTTTTAAAAAACACTTTATAGAGACGACCTTGTTAAACGCCTATTTTGGCACTTTGCTAGAGGGCGAAGCGGACGAGCGCGCGGTGGAACTGGCTGAAGAAGTGCTCAAACTTTATGAGCGCATGGACCACACGTTTCATTTTGCGGGGGCCAAAACAGCCGAAGCACCTAATGTAGCCGAAGCACCCAAAGCGGCTTTTAGCGCTGTGTTGGAGAAAGATTACCGAGGCGTGGCGTGCCCCATGAACTTTGTCAAAACCAAAAATGACCTTTCTAAAATGCAAAAAGGAGAGGTGTTGGAAATCTTACTAGACGATGGCGCGCCCATCGACAATGTGCCCCGTTCTGTGCAAAGCGAAGGCCACAAGGTGGAAATCTTGGGTAAAGAAGGTGAGGCATGGCGCGTACGCATCATCAAAGCTTAGCGTGCCTAAGCGTCGCGCTCACGCCTAAGAAAACCTTGCTTATCGGGGCGGGGAAAATCGCCGCCCAAAAAGCACGCGCCATGGACAAAGTGGGCTTTGTGTACGAGGTCATAGCCCAAGAGATTTGCGATGCTTTTTTTGCGGAAAAACCCGTGGTGCTTGCGCCTTTTGAAGCCTTACATGTAAGGGATGTTGAAGTGGTGATTGACGCGACGGGCAACCCTGAAGTGGCCAAGGAATTGGTCGCGTTGAAGCAAACCCACGGGTTTTTGCTCAACGTCGTGGACGTGCCGCCGCTGTGCGATTTTTACTTTAGTGCGCTGTGTGTGCGGGGCGCGTTGCAAGTGGCGGTGAGTAGCACGGGTGCGTCGCCTTCCCTTGCCCAAGAGGTGCGCGACAAGGTCGAACGTTTGTTGCCCCGCACCCTTGACCCGCTGTTAGAACGCCTCAAACACGCGCGAAGCGTAGAAAATGCGTCGCCTCAAACCTTGCGTGCCATTGCCAAAAGTGGCGTGGGCAAGGTGTTTTTGATAGGGTGTGGGCCAGGAAGTGTGGACAACCTCACGGTGGGCGCGCTGAAAGCTTTTGAACTCTTGGATGTGGCGCTCATCGACGCGTTGGTTTCGCCTGAAATTGAGGCGTTGTTGCCCCTTACATGTAAGAAGGTGGACGTGAGCAAACAAAAAGGATTTCACACCAAAACCCAAGAGGAAATCAACGCTATGCTCGTAGCGTACGCCAAAGATGGGTTGTGCGTGGGACGGCTTAAAGGGGGCGACCCGTTTATCTTTGGGCGGTTGCACGAAGAAAAGGCCGTCTTGGCGGAAGAGGGCATCGCGTACGAAGTCATCAACGGCGTGAGCTCTGCGCTGGCTGCGTGTAATGCTGCTGGCGTAGTGCCGACTCTGCGCCGCGTGTCAACGGGCATGACCATCGTTTCGGCGCACTTGCGGGAGAGTCGGTTTAACGATGATTGGGTGGAGATTTTGAACAAACCTGCCCACACGGTTGTGGTGCTCATGGCGCAAAGTTTTGCAAGCCAGATTAAGGCTTCGCTGTTGCGCGCGGGGATTTCTCCCGCCTTACCTGCTCTTTTTGTCTCAAATATTGACCGTGAAGGGGAGTGCGTCATAGCCGGTTGTGTGGAAGATTTAGATAAAATGAGCGCTTTGGCACCCCGACCTGCTGTGTTGATTTTGGGAGAAAGCGTGGGCGATGCGTATCGCATGACTGATGGCCCCTTAAGGCCATTCGCTCATTCTCGGTTTGCCATCCTTGGCAAACCTCCGAGGGTTCTGGGCCAGTACTCTTCCTGAGTGCTTTTGTGGCCTCGAAAATCCGCTCACAACCTTAAGGGGCCATCAGAAACTTTAAAGCAAGGAATTTAACCGATGAAATTTGCCACCAAGGCCCTGAGTTTGGGCGCTCATGATGCCCACGGCGCAATGCGCTTTCCGATTTACCAAAGTGCGGCCTTTGAAGCCAAAGATGCCGCCGCGCTTGAAGCGGTGTTTAAAGGGCAATCCGCCAACCACGCCTACACGCGCTCCACAAACCCTACGATCCAAGAATTTGAGGCAAGGGTGCGTGGACTTAGCGGTGCCTTTGGCGTGGTAGCGACGGCTTCGGGCATGGGAGCGATTTCCAATGTGCTGTTGGGATTGTTGAAAACGGGCGATAATTTTATCGCCACCAATCACTTGTTTGGAAACACGATTTCGCTCTTTAATACGCTTTTTGAAGACATGGGTATCGAGGTGCGTTATGTGGAACATGCAAGCGAGGTGGAAGCGCACATCGACGCGAATACGCGGCTCTTTTTTTGCGAAGCTTTGAGCAACCCACAGCTTAGCATTGTGGATTTTGCCACGCTCAAACCCGTGTTAAAGGCTCACAACATCCCCCTTGTGGTGGACACCACCATGACGCCTTGGAACATCTTTGACGCGAAGGCGCAGGGGGTGGATGTGGAAGTGGTTTCAGCCACCAAGTTTATCAGCGGTGGCGGGCATGTGTTGGGCGGATTGGTGCTTGAATACGGCACCTTTGATTGGGGAAAAGCACCCAACTTAGCCTCTTTTTACGCCAAATTTGGTCCTAATGCGTTCATCGCCAAGCTACGCAAAGAGACGTACCGCAACCTTGGTGCGTGTCTTACGCCCCAAAGTGCGTACCTGTTGGCCCTTGGGCTTGAAACCTTGGACTTGCGCGTGAAACGTAGCTGTGAGAGTGCGCTAACGTTGGCGCAAACCCTTGAAAAAAAAGGGTTAAAGGTGCATTATCCTTTGCTTGAAAGCTCGCCTTATTGTGGGCTCGCCACCAAGACCTTTAGCCAAGGCGGAGCGCTTTTAAGCCTTGATATGGGCAGTAAAGAAACCGCGTATGCCCTTATGGATAGCTTTAAGATTTTTAAACGCGGCACGAACATTCAGGACAATAAATCGTTGGCCATCGCGCCATACCACACCATTTATGCGGAGTTTTCCCACGACCAAAAAGTGGCGTGGGGTGTCAGTGAGGGGCTAATCCGCCTCTCCATCGGCCTTGAAGACCCTGAGGATTTGGAAACAGATTTTACGGAGATATTATGAAAAAAACCAAAGTCGCCGCGCTTCTTAGCGGGGGCATCGACTCAAGCTATACGGCGTATTTGTTAAAAGAAGCAGGTTATGAAGTGGAAGGCGTGTACCTAAAACTGCACGAAGATGAGAGTAAACACGCCATTAACATCGCCAATGTGGAAAAAGTTGGGGAGTTCTTGGGCATCAAAACCCATGTCATCGACGCCAAAGCGGAGTTTAAAAAGGTCGTATACGACGCCTTCGTGGCCTCGTACGAAGCGGGGCTTACGCCTAATCCTTGTGCTTTGTGCAACCCGCACATGAAGTTTGGCTTGGCTCTAAGAAAAGCCCTAGAAATGGGGTGCGAGAAGATTGCCACGGGGCATTATGCGCAGGTGAAAAACGGGCGCATCGCTGAGGCAGTGGATGAGAGCAAAGACCAGAGTTATTTTCTTTTTGGCATCTCTCAAGAGGCCATCGACCGTGTGATTTTCCCCCTTGGAGGGCTCATCAAAGAAGAGCTTAAGCCCATCGCTTTGGAAAAATTGCCATGGCTTGGGTCGTTGCAAACGTACAAAGAGTCCCAAGATGTCTGTTTTATCGCCAATGATTACATGGAGATTTTGCGCTTACATGTAAAGGTGGATGAGCCAGGCACCGTGACCGACCAAGCGGGAAACACCGTAGGAACGCACCAAGGCTACATGCACTACACCGTGGGCAAACGCCGTGGTTTTCGCATCGACGGCGCACACGAACCCCACTATGTGTTGCGCACAGACCCTAAAACCAACACTGTCGTGGTGGGCAAAAAAGAGGAGCTTCAAACCACTTTTGTGCGGGCCAAAAACCTCTCCCTTCCTGCGGATTTTAAGGAAGGTGAATACGGCATCAAAGTCCGCTACCGCAGCCCCAAAGTGCGCGCTCATGTGCGCCTTCTTGGCGAAGAAATCATCGCCGAACTTCAAGACCCCGTCTACGGCGTAGCCGCAGGCCAAGCCCTTGTGGTCTACGAAGAAGACAGAGTGCTAGGCGGCGGGTGGTTAGAGTAGGGAGTGGACGTAGAAATTTGAGCTTTTAGAAAAAATACCAAGAAGGAAGAAATATGTTTCAAAAGATGTTATGTAGAGGATTTTATAATTACTCCAAAGGTGGAAACGATATAGATTATGCAAACTTACAAAGAGAAGTTTTATTGGTGGAATTAGCGTATATTAACGACTCATTGAAAGAAAATCAAAAATTACACTTTAATTTAAAAATTTGGCACTATGGAGTTTTTTATGTAGCAATTGGTTATTTCATCGTTTCCTTCTGGAACACCGCAATAGGTTTTTCTGATGATAATATCAAAAATATATTGCATGCAGCTCAGTATGCGATTTCAATGTGTTTAGCTGCTCTTATTGGACTTTATTTTATTGTTTTTACTATAGGAAAAACGCTAAATTTTGATAAAAATAATTTTTTAATTGAAAAAAAGAAATTAATTGCAGCTTTGAGTGCTGATGAAACAGCAAAGCACTAAAATTACCAAAATGCCAAAAACAATCTATTTTTCTTTAAGCTATTAAATCATTTAAATATACTACAATCATCCGTATAATTAACAGGAGAATAAAATGGTATCTTATACTCAAAATGAATTAGTATCGGCAACGGAAATCTCAAAACAGTTTGGAGAGTATATTTCAAAAGTAAAAGATGGCCTTGTTGAAAAAATCGGTGTGTTAAAAAATAATAAACTCAATGCTGTTATTTTGTCGGTTGAAGAATACGAGAGAATGTCGGCGGCGGTGGATTTTCTGGAGGACATGCAGATATGCCAAGAAGTCAAAGAGAGGCTAAATACCCCCAATAACAAACTGCTCAATGGCGAAGATGTTTTGAAAAAACATGGATTATCACTAGATGTATGAATATAAATTCTACGAAGAAGCAGAAAAAGATCTTTCAAAATTAAGTAATAATATAAAACTATTATTTGTAAAAAAACTCGCTCAAATCATCAAAAACCCAGAAATCGGCAAAGATTTGGGCAATAAAAATAATTTAAAATTATCAGGGTTGAAAAAAGTTTATTTTGACGACAAACGTTACAGAATTGTCTACGAGGTCATTGCGCAAGAAATTATCATTCACATCGTTGCAATCGGAAAAAGAGACAATATGGAAGTTTACAAAAAAGCAGACCAGCGGCATCAAAAATATAAAAAACCTTAGCCATTGCTTTGGATAACTTCGCGACTTTGTCATCGCCGAACTTCAAGACCCCGTCTACGGGCGTAGCCGCAGGCCAAGCCCTTGTGGTCTACGAAGAAGACAGAGTGCTAGGCGGTGGGTGGTTAGAGTAGGGAGTGGATTAGGGCTTTACATGTAAGTAAAAAGAAATGTTAGAATACCACCAAACAAAGCTAAAAAAGAGTGGGGCGAGGTAAAAATTTGCTAATTACAATGAGGAATAATCTTGGATTTGCATAATCTCTTTACCTTCTCCCAAAAGCGACACAATCCATGCAACGACTGATTGTCTCAGATATTTTTGGAAGAACCCCTGCGCTGGAGCGGCTTGCTTTGGAGCTTCAAGGCGACGTTGAGATAATTGATCCCTATGATTCTAGCGTTATGGAATTTGAAAACGAAAACGATGCGTATGTGTATTTTACCCATAACGTCGGACTGGACGCTTACGCTGAAAAGCTCTCAAATGCACTCAAAGCAATGCACTCTCCTGTGAGTTTGCTAGGGTTTAGCGTGGGCGCGTCGGCTAGTTGGAAATTGTCTGAAAATCCAAAGACAACCAATGTTGTTGGCGCTGTTTTGTTTTATGGTTCGCAGATACGCCATTACTCGAAGATAGAGCCTCATTTTCCTACGAGTTTGGTGTTCCCAAAAGCCGAACCGCACTTTTTGGTCACAGAACTCATTTCTGTGCTTAGGCAAAAAGAGAACGTGCACATTCATCACGCGCAAGAAGGGCATGGTTTCATGAATGATCATTCCCAAAATTACAGCGTGCACGCTTACAAAAAATACATGCAAGCGTTGTGCGATGTGCCATGCAGTGCGTCTTTTCATACGGCAGTTTTTGACAAAAAACATCGTTAGGAAAACCTCAAAGGAGCAACCTCGTGAAAACAACCAACCTCTCCGCGTGTATCGTTACGGAAAAAGTAGAGCAAAGCAAGGCGTTTTACCTCAAAAACTTTGATGCCAAGGTCATTTTTGATTGCGGTTGGTACGTGGATATGGCCTTTGGCGGCAAAACAGCCACGCTGCAATTTATGGCACCCCAATACCCCGAACAGCTTACATGTAAGGGCGAAGGGTTGATGTATAACTTTGAAGTGGACGACGTGGACGCGGAGCATGAGAGACTCACCCAGCTTGGTAACACGCCCGTCATGCCCCTTGAAGACCATCCGTGGGGAGACAGAGGTTTTGCCATCCTAGACCCTAATGGCATTGTGTTGTACCTCTACACCAGTAAAGAACCTTCTCCTGAATTTAAACAGTATTACAAATAAGCACCTTTTTTTGTAAAAACATGAAAAAAAGAGCCATTAAATTTTAAGGAAACCCCCATGCAACTCTCGCCCAAAGAAGCCCGTATCGTGCAACACGCCATTGAGACATGGGAAAAAGAAGGGGTTATCGCCCAAGACCAAGCCCAAACCTTGCGCAACGCTTATGAGGTGAGTTTTTTTGACTGGAAACGGCTTGCGAAATATGCGTTTTGGATGGCGATCGGGTCTCTTCTCATTGCCCTCTCTTCGGTCTTGGCCGATCAGTGGCTCATTGCGCTTTTTAACACACTTTTTACCGCACCAGAAGGGGCAAAAGCGGTGGTTTTTGCGTTGTGTGCAGGCGGGTTATACTACGTTGGCATCCAAAAACGCCGCAAAAATCCTGAGAAAACCTACAGCAACGAGGCGGTGTTTTTCCTTGGGGTGGTGGCAACGGCCGTGTCTATTGCTTTTTTGGGAAAGGCCATCGACACGGGCTCGGGCCATTTTTCGTTACTATTTTTGCTGGCCTCTTTGGTGTATGGCGCACTGGGGCTTTGGTTTCCCTCAACCCTTGTGTGGGTGTTTGCACTGCTTTCTTTGGGGAGCTGGTTTGGTGCTGAGACAGGCTATGCTTCGGGGTGGGGAGCGTACTATTTGGGCATGAATTACCCTATGCGTTTTGTGCTTTTTGGCTTGGTGTTACTTGGACTAAGCACGTATGTGTTTGGGCGGTGGAGGAGCCGTGCTTCTTTTCTTCTTCCTTCGCGGGCGATAGGGTTGTTATATCTGTTCGTGGCGCTGTGGATTTTGTCGATTTTTGGCAATTATGGCGACCCTTATGCGTGGAAAATAGCCAAGCAGATTGAGCTTTTTCACTGGTCGTTGCTTTTTGGAGCGGCGGCTCTGGGGAGTATTTACTACGGGTTGCGGTACGATGATGGCTTGACCCGCGGGTTTGGCATCACTTTTCTTTTTATTAACCTCTACACGCGGTTTTTTGAGTACTTTTGGGACAGCACTCACAAGGCGATTTTTTTCTCTTTGTTGGCCGTGAGTTTTTGGTACCTAGGTTCAAAAGCCCAAAAGATATGGAATCTTGAAGGCCTCAAACATGTGGTGCGGTAAAAGGCTTACATGTAAGCAAAAAGAAATGCTAGAATAGCACCAAAACAAATTCAAAAAGACTCAAGCTCAAAGCTCGTGGATAGTACTATTGTGGCACGTATATCACAGAAGGAGATTGCGGTGAAATGTTTAGTCGTGCTTGCTCACCCTCTAGAGGATAGTCTTTGCGCGTATTTGGCCGAAAAGACTATTGAACACCTCGAAAAAAAAGGTTACGAAGTTACCCTGAAGAATTTATACAAAGAAACATTTCAGCCAACCTTGACAAAAGAGGAAAGGGAGAGCTATTACGCAGAATCCTTTGATGCTTCTGGCGTCCAATCCGATATTTTGCAACTAAAAGAAGCCCAATCGCTCGTCCTCATTTTCCCTACGTGGTGGTTTAGTTTTCCTGCTATTTTAAAAGGCTGGTTTGACAGAGTGTGGGCTCCTGGGTATGCGTATAATCATGCTTTAGATTTAGGGTTTATTCAGCCTTGCCTTTTACAGTTAAAAGAAGTAAAAGTGATTACGACGCTAGGCGCTGCGTGGTGGGTTGATGTTTTTATCTTAAGACAGCCCGTAAAAAAAGTTTTAAAATACGCTCTTGTTGGAGCTTGTACCAAAAAATGCCATTTTCAGATACTTTCATTGTATAAAAGTGAAAAACCCTCAGAAAAAAAACTCACCCGTTTTATACAAAAAATAAAGAATACTTTTTAAAAAGAGCAACCCACACGATAATACCCACCACATCAAACCCCTGTCGTCGCGCTACTGTTTTACTCTTTTTGGGTAAAAGTGCACATTTGACACCTATTCTTACTATTTTTACATAATTAAAACTTATTTCATCTACCTCAACATCTTTTTAAATCTGCTCAGGTAGACTTGGTTTGTCCCGAGATTGTGTGAAAATAAGGAGAAACGGTGGAGAAGCTTAAAGAAGTTCTAAAAAGAAACTCTACGTCTATGGCCAAAAAAGAAGAGAGTGTGAGGCTGGACAGGAGAGATTTTTTTAGAAAAACTGGCGCATTAAGCGCTATTGCTGCGGCGAGTGTGGTGGCCCCTAGCGCATTGAGGGCCACAGAAGATGACCCTGCTATCATGCATCACCCAGAGTGGGGGCAAACATGGGGAGACCCGGTGACCAAAAACCGATACGGCATCCCTTCAAAATACGAACATAACAACACAAGAAGAAATACAAAACTTCTTGCCTCAGGAAACTACAGGGCGGCTATCGCGGTTACGCCACTTCATGAGAGTGAGGGGATTATCACGCCTAATGGCCTGTTTTTCTCAAGAAGCCACGGTGGTACGGCACATGTTAATCCAAATGAGTGGCGTTTGATGATTAACGGCTTGGTTGAAAAACCAATTGTTTTGACCCTAGAACAACTTAAACGATACCCAAGAATCACAAGGACACACTTCATAGAGTGCCCCGCAAATGGTGGGCAAGAGTGGAGGAGGACGCAATACAACTCTCTTCAGTTTGCCAAAGGGTTTATGTCCTGTGCTGAGTGGACGGGTGTGTACATCAAGACGATTTTAAAAGACCTTGGCTTGAAACCAAATGCCAAATGGATGCTCGCCGAAGGTAGCGATAACTCGGAGATGGGAAGGTCAGTTCCTGTTGAAAAAGTGCTCGATGATGCCATGCTGGTGTGGGGGCAAAATGGTGAAGCACTGCGCCCTGAGCAGGGTTATCCTGTGCGGCTTTTGCTTCCAGGTTGGGAAGGAAACCTGTGTGTTAAGTGGGTGAAACGACTAGAATTTAGCGATGAGCCGTGGTATGCAAAAGAAGAAACTTCAAAGTACACTGCGTTAAAACCAACGGGAAAATCGGTGCAGCATTTTTATGCTAACGAAGTTAACTCCACCGTCGTGATCCCTTCTCCTGAAAAGCCATGGACGGCTCTTAGTGCGGGCGATATTGTCGAAATCGAAGGCTTGGCGTGGTCGGGCATGGGGACTATTACGCGGGTTGATTTGTCTTTTGATGGTGGCAATAACTACGTTCAGGCAAACTTAAAAGGCTTGATTTTGCCAAAATGCTGGACACGATGGTCTTACATGTACACCATTCCAAAAGGTTTTAAAAACAAAGACGGCAAGCAAATCATTCTTACTTCACGTGCCATGGATGATGCAGGGTTTATTCAGCCTACGATTGACCAAGAGATATTTGGGTATGGGGTCGTAAAAGAAGATTATGGAAAGGATAAAAACAAGGGCATGGGCGTAGAATCAGTCTATCACAGAAACGCAGTTGAGTCTTGGGAAGTGGCAGAAAATGGGGAGGTGAACCATGTTCAAATCAGAACTGTATAAAATAGTAATGGCCACGTTGATGGCAACTGCCATGTTGACAAGTACTGCACAGGCCAAAGAGGGTGATACCCCATACAATGGACTATGGAATGCAAAAAAAGATATTAGCGGTGGCGTTTATTACCCCATCAAAGAAGGAAAAACGGGGCCCTATTATGTAAATCCCCAAGTGTACAAAGACTCCGATGTTTCCAAGGGCGAAGACGGGTTAAAACAACGTTACAACCACGGAAGAATCCCTACAGAAAATGAGCTCAAAGCGTGGGATAAAGACATCATGCCTGATGGCACGGGCCTTCCTGAGGGGTACGGGTACGTGGATGAGGGCGAAGCGCTGTACGAAGCGAAATGTCTCTCGTGCCATGGTGATTTTGGCTCAGGTGGCGATGGGTACCCAGCCCTTGCCGCAGGCAGGGCAAAAGAGATGCAACGAACCCTTAAAAACAACAGATGGCTCAATCCTACCGCAGAAGGGCCAACGCGCGTGTTTGGGTCGTACTGGCCAGTTGCAAGCACGCTGTTTTGGTACATAAGAGATGCTATGCCCCATCAAAAATCAAAAACATTGACAGACAATGAAACCTACTCGTTGGTCGCGTACATGCTCTATATTAACGACATGAAAGTGTATGGTGAGATAGTTAATGAAACCTTTAAGCTTGACCGCGAAAAGTTTATGAAGATAGAGATGCCAAATCGAAACGGGTTTATTCCTGACATCGATGGGCCAAATGGCATTGAAAATGTGCGAGTATTTTTTGAAAACCCCGAAAATTATGGTGGAATCAGGCTTGCTAAAGGCGAAGCGCCATGCATGACAAACTGCCAGCAAACCGACAACATCATCAGGCTTGAGGGCGGAATCACAGAATTTGAACCCCCTATGTCGGTGCTTAGGGACCTTCCTCCGGATGAGGGCGATAAGGTTGCCTTTGATCCGCAAGCTGCTTATGCGAACGACTGTGCCATGTGCCACGACAACGGCGTTGCGCCAAAAGCGGGCGATAAAACGGGTTGGGCTCCCTTTTTGAAAAAAGGATTTCCCGAGCTTTTGAAAAATGCCATCGAGGGAACAGACAACGGAATGCCACCCAAAGGCGGGTCGTCATTAAACGATGAAGAGTTCGAGCAAGTCATCAACTACATGCTTGATTTATAGGAGGAAGCGAAGATGAACAGAAGAAATTTTTTAAGTTTTGCAGGGGGCTTGGTTGCCCTTTCTGTGGTGCCCATCAACTTAAGTGCTGAAGATTACAGAAAACTAAAACCCACTGTGTGGGAAGCCACGACGATCGATGATGCCACGCAAGCGTTGTATGGCGTCAAAGAGGTTATTGCGTCAGATTTGATAAAAATCACCGTGCCTAGGATTAATTCCAGTGGCGCTACCGTTCCTGTGGATTTTGAAACCTCGATTGACGCTAAGACGATAGCGTTGTTTCAAGACGCCAATCCTGAGAGTGCTGTTGCTGTGTATGAGGTGAGCCCCTATGATGAAAAAAAATACGCGGTGAAAATCAAAATGGCTAAAGACGGACTTATCATGGTGCTTGTAGAAGGGCGCGATGGCAAAATCTACATGGCCAAAGCTGGAACTAGGGTTGCGGCTGGCGGATGCGAAGGATAAATCATGGCAAATAAAATATCAGCAATCAAACTAAAAATCAAAGACGACGTAGCTACGGCTAAAATGGCGATTTCTCATCCTATGACAACCTATGCGCAAGCAGAGTCACTAACAGGCAGCAAAGATGATGCAAATTTTATCACCCACATCACAGGAAAAGTTGGCGAGGAGGTTGTTTTGGACATTTCCACAAGCCAATTTTTCTCTAAAAATCCTATTTTCATGTTCCAATTTAAGTGTGACACGTTTAAAGTAGGAAAGAAACTCTCAGGAAGAGAGCTTGATAGCGGTATTGAAAGAAAAGCGTCTGAAATAGGAGATTTTCTTACGGTAGTTGTCACGGACAGAAAAGGTAACACCTATGAAAAATCCGAAGAACTCACCTCCACAAAATCATAAATAAGGCAAGGTCATGAAAAAAACAGTACTCGGTGTGTTCGCTCTTTTTTTGGTCTTCTTTTTGAGCGGTTGTCAAAAAGAATCTCCCACTCCTTTGGCGCAACAAGAGCAAAATACACCCCACGATATCAGGATTTTTAGCGCTAACAACAGCGATGGAGCAATCACCATTAAGGGCATAGAAAAAGCGTTCGAGGCCAATGGATTTACCATCGCTGGCAATAACAATATGAACCTCTCCTTTGAGGCGAGATTTGGCGGTGGAAAAGATTACGAAATATACAGATTGTTGTTTGTATACAACCCAAAAATCACTGCAAAAATCTTGAAAGACTACCCTGAATTTGGCCTTTTAGCACCCCTTAGCACCTCAGTGTATTCAAAAGACGGTAGCAAGATTAGTATCTCATCGCTCTCCTTAAGCGGCATGTCACGCATTTCAGGAGTGCCCATGAATAACCCTGACCTCATAACACTCCACGAGAGCATGACCAAGGCGTTAAGGGAAGCTTTCCCCAAAGGTGCCTTTGAAGCGCTAGCTTATAAAATTATCAGACCAGAAGGTGAGCTTGTGACAAGATTTGCCTTTGAGATGGAGAATGATTTTGATGATATTGACGAAGCGAAATACGCCTATCAAGAAATCATGGAAGGTGAAATCGAATCCGCAGGCTTTGTGGTTGCTGGGTTTATTCCAATCATGGATGACCTTGTGGCAAACGGGGTGGAAAATTATGAATTTTACGACGGATACTCACTGTGCAAACTAGAAGTCATTTACCCTGTGCACAAAAAGTATCCTGAAGTTGGTGCCTTTGCGCCGTGTACCATGTACATGTACAAGAAAAAAGATGAAGCGTTGACGCGCATGGGGTATTCGTCGGTGTACAATTGGATAAAGTCTACGAATATCGATGATGATGAATCCCTTGACCCTTTAATTGACGCGCAAAATCTCCTAGAGTCTACGATAGATTCTACGATAGAGTAGGCGAAGATGGGTGCTTTTAAAACCACGGTAAAAACGCTTTTTGTCTTGCTGATTGCCAGTTGCGCTTACGCTCTTGATGTGGATGTTGCCAGTATTGCCCACGACGCTAAAAAGCAGAATAAGCATGTCATGTTTTTTCATCACATCCCAGGATGTCCCTATTGCAAGGCGATGCTTGATGAAAACTTTAAAGACGAAGCTATCTTGAAAGAGATTGAGGCGCATTTTATCTACGTGGATGTGTACACCCAAACACAAGGCACCATCACCTACAAAGATTTCAAAGGCTCCTACAAGGCGTTTTCAGCGCACGTGGGCGCCTTTGCCTATCCTTCAACCCTCTTCATGAACGGCGAAGGGGAGGTGGTTCACGCGGCCATTGGCTACAGGAATATCAATGAGCATTTTGCTGAGATTTCCTATGTCTCAACGGGCAGTTATAAGCACATGGATTTGGAGTCGTATGTACAAAAACTAGAATTAGAAAAAGAGTGAGCCAAACGATGCACTATGAATTTAAACAGATTGAACCCGTGGATGATGTGTCCAAAGTCATCCTTGATGTTTTTGGAGTAACGCTTGACATTTCAGGGGGCTGGGGGTATGACCCTAAAAACCCTCTCATCGTAAACTCCCTTGAAATGCCAATCGACCAGTTTTTGAATATGTTTGCCACCATGAGGGCGAATATTGAGATGAACTTGACGCTCGAAGAAGACGACAGGTATGGCGGCATCAACGTGCATTTTCTGGAGGGAGAGCAGTTTAGTATTGAACAGCAAGCCTTTGACCATGTGCGGTTTGAAGTGAGCGCCATGCGGGAAAAAGAGTACGCAACACTCATCCAAGAGTACAAAGATAACTACGGGAAAAATAAAAATTTCGACATGGACGCCCACTTTCAAAAGAGAAAAGAGGTGACCCTAACACGTGTAACAGACTTTTGGTTTCAAGGGCTAGAGGAGTACTATCACGAATGAAAAAAAGAGTATTAGGCACTGTGGTGCATCTTTATATTTCCAAAGAAGGCGCCAAGACAAGGGAGAAAAAAGAGACATTAAGCGTGGAGCTTGATGGCCCGCAAGGGGACAAATTCAAAGGCAAAGACAGTGAGAGGTCTGTGCTGTTGGTTGCTTGCTATAGCTACGAACTGGCAAAGCAAAATGGTATAGACGTTAGCGCAGGGGAATTGGGGGAAAACATCTTGCTTGATTTTGACCCTTATGCTCTTGAGCCTGGCACACAGCTCCAAATTGGAAATGTCACCTTGGAGATAGCGCAAAAATCATCACTATGCAACAGTTTGTCAAAGATAAACAGCAACCTCCCCAAACTTTTAAAAGACAAAAGAGGCATGTTTGCCAAGGTGATTCACCCAGGCTTTATTAATGAAGGGGAGCGTGTGTATTTTGTAGTTTAAAATTGCTGTGTAAAAAGTAAATAGCTGACGCAATTTTCTCTATTTCTTGTCAGTTCTCTTGCTTTTTAGGCACTTATTTTTTCTTATCTTGGCATAATAAGCCTGTACTATAATTTGGAGAAGTGGAGCGTCGCATGTATTTTAAAACAAAGATAACACTCGTTGTGTCGGCCTTGATGATACTGGGGTTGAGCGTTTTTGGGATTATCAGCTACATAGACACGAAGAAAAATACAGTAATACAGATAGAATCAAGCATCCAAATGGCCTCTTCTGCACTGACAAGGTACATAGACCTTTGGCTCTCTACAAAAAAAGAGGGTGTAGGGCATAGTGCGGTGTCTTATCGAGATTCCAAAGAGATTTATGAGTCAATGCTCATGGATATGTTGAAAAATTCGACGAAAGTATTGGGGGCTATGGACTCTTACATCGGGTTTGAAGATGGGATGATGATTTTAGGAAGTGGGGCAAAACTGCCTGATGATTACGACCCCAGAAAAAGACCTTGGTACATTAAAGCTAAAGAGACAAAAAGTGCTAGCTATACTGATGTTTATATAGATGCCACTACAGGAAAACCCATCTTTACTATCATGGCACCTATTTTTAACCAAGAAAATACTTTTATAGGTGTCTTTGGGATTGACATCGGACTTGATAGCATCACAAATGCCATCAAAGAAGTCAACTTCAATGGAGGATATGGTGTACTTACCGATACCCAAAATGTCATCATCGCCCATCCTAAAAAAGAGCTCCTAGGGAAAAGCCTCCAAACGTTAACGCCTGATCTTGTAGCGGGTATAGGTGAGCGTAAAATGGGACTTGCTAACTATACTTTTCAAGGAGTTGACAAACTTTATGCGTTTACCATGTCTCAAGAGACGGGATGGATTCCTGGCATTACGTTTGATAAAGCCACGGCGTACGAATTTTTAAACAAACAAATCCAAGAGCTTTTGTTTATCGGGATTTTTATGGTGGTTGTTTCTGTGTTTATTGTTATCTTTTTAGTGAAACTCCTCATGAAACCTCTTGATAATCTCAATACCATAGCAAAAGAGCTCTCTAGTAGTGATGGCGATTTACGACAAAGACTCACTTTTGTGGTTGCAGATGAATTTGGACAAGTTTCCTCAAACATCAACAATTTTATCGAAAAGTTGCATGAAATCGTGAAAAAAGCTAAAAGCATCAGCAATGAAAATGCCGCCATATCTGAAGAGCTCTCCCGCACTGCAACCGAGGTGGTTAAGAATGTAGATATCGAATCCAAGATTGTAACGGATACGCAAAGCAAAGGTGCTGCTTTGGTAAAATCCATCGACGCTTCTGTTTCAAAAGCCAAAGAGTCTCAAAGCGCTTTAGAAAAAACACAAAGCACTATCGAAGCGATAAAAAGCAAGGTTGAAAACCTAGAGCACACCATGCAAATGACCTCCGAAAAAGAGCAAAGCTTAGCACAGCGTCTCAATGAGGTAAGCCACAATGCAAACGAAGTTAAAGACGTGCTTAACATCATACGAGACATCGCCGACCAAACCAATCTTTTAGCACTCAACGCCGCCATCGAAGCAGCGCGCGCAGGAGAGCATGGACGCGGCTTTGCCGTGGTGGCAGATGAAGTGCGAAAATTGGCTGAGCGTACCCAAAAGTCTCTTGTGGAGATAGACGCAACTATCAACGTCGTTGTTCAGTCCATCATGGAAGCCAACACCGACATCACAGCAAATGCTTCTGAAGTCCATCGATTGGCGGAAGTGTCAAACGAATTGCAACATGACATGAATGCCGTCGCTTCCACCATCGACGCTACCTCTAGCAACACGCACGCAACGGTAGTGAGTTTTGTAGAAACGTCCAAAGATATTCAAAAAATCGTAGAAGAGATAGAAAAAATCCACGCCATCTCCCAAAGCAATGTCCAAAGCATTGACAATGTCTCAGAAGCTTCTGAGCACCTCCATGCGATGACAGAAACCCTCAATAACGAACTGGGAAAATTCAAGTCATAACCCATATAGGTTTTATAGACCAATGTGCAACTTAAGCGATTAGGGGTCAACAGTAGACCCCTAAGGCACTAGATTTTGGCTAAAATTTCTTTACATGTAAGCGCAACCTCATCCTCACATAACCCTCAACTATTCCCTTAAAACGCATCCCTCCTATGAAAAAAATACCAACGCTTTATTTATGACCGTCTCATGACCATTGGTTGATTATAGTTTCGTGTGTGGTATTTGTATTTATTATTTAACCAAAGGAGAGGACATGTTTTTTGCTACCATCAAAAACAAATTGATGCTATTGCTTGGGGTTATTTTTTTAGGTTTTTTTGCGCTAAGTTTAGGGATGATAAAAGAGAGTTACGATGCTAAAATGGCGGCCACGCGTTTGGTTCAGATCCAAGGCCTTGAACATCTCGCTATGGAACTACGCGTCGAACAGCGTAATTACCAACTTTACTTTCAGCAAGAGTATTTGGAGCATTACGAGGCGATTTTTCCAAAGCTAATGGGCGAACTAAAAGCACTAAAAACTATTTTGGAGAGTCCAAAAAATCATGAACGTATTAATGCAATCCAGGGAACACTCACCGCGTGGCATGAAATCAACGCGCCAAGAATGGAACTTTACAAGCGTTTTAAGAGCAGTATTTACACTCCAGATTTTGCCAACGAGTATCCAGAAGAAGCACAACAACTCGAGTCACTTCACCAACAAAGCGCTCAAACCTTTCATCGCCTAGGTGAGCAACTTAATGACTTAGCCACTGCCACAAAAACTAACAACTTCAACCGACTTGACAACAACAAACTCATGTCTCAACTCATCATAGGCTTTGCTTTTATTGTTGTTTTTGCCATTTTTTACATCATAAGTGCTTCCATTAAGCGCTCCGTTGGCAAGGCTAAAGATGCCTGTGAGGAGATACGAACACATAAAGATTTGAGCATGCAAATCAACACGGGCACAAAAGATGAGATAAACGACATTGCCCATTCCATCAACACTCTTCTTGGCGACGTCTCTCGTGCCATCAAACACGCGAAAAACAACGCCATCGAAAATGCTTCCGTCGCCGAAGAGCTTTCATGTACAAGTTTACAGATTGGCA
Organism: Campylobacterales bacterium; assembly: GCA_014859645.1. Lineage (GTDB taxonomy): Bacteria > Campylobacterota > Campylobacteria > Campylobacterales > Campylobacteraceae > Sulfurospirillum_B. Next base: position 4,931 of record JACUTV010000032.1, on the reverse strand, counting down.
AACGCGCCGAAGAAGAGTCTGAAATCGTGGAACAAACAACCAAAGACGCGCAGACGGTTGCTTTGGAAATTTATGATACAAGTGATCAGTCTTCGTATGTTTATGAAGCGACAAAAAACGCGCAACAAAGCCTCTTTAGTGCGCAACAAAGCCTCACTATGACACTAGAGCAGCTCACTCAAACCGCAGAACAAGAAACCCAAATCAACAATCGCTTGTTGCATCTTTCTCAAGATGCCCAGCAGGTGAAAGGCATTCTTGATGTCATAGGGGAAATTGCCGATCAAACCAACCTTTTAGCACTCAACGCCGCCATCGAAGCAGCGCGCGCAGGAGAGCATGGACGCGGCTTTGCCGTGGTGGCAGATGAAGTGCGAAAATTGGCTGAGCGTACCCAAAAGTCTCTTGTGGAGATAGACGCAACTATCAACGTCGTTGTTCAGTCCATCATGGAAGCCAACACCGACATCACAGCAAATGCTTCTGAAGTCCATCGATTGGCGGAAGTGTCAAACGAATTGCAACATGACATGAATGCCGTCGCTTCCACCATCGACGCTACCTCTAGCAACACGCACGCAACGGTAGTGAGTTTTGTAGAAACGTCCAAAGATATTCAAAAAATCGTAGAAGAGATAGAAAAAATCCACGCCATCTCCCAAAGCAATGTCCAAAGCATTGACAATGTCTCAGAAGCTTCTGAGCACCTCCATGCGATGACAGAAACCCTCAACAACGAACTGGGAAAATTCAAGTCATAACCCTCTTGTTTTAAAACAGCGCAAGAAAGAGGACAAAGGGGAACGTTCCCCTTGTTGGACTATTTGGCATGAACTTTCTTTGGCTATTTGAAGTTCGCAAATGTGCGCGGTCTTGGTGACCCATGTGCGCTATACTCACGATGACACCCTATCAAAGGAGATAAAAATGTCAAGTGAAGGTTATCATGAGCCAGTCAATGAGCTTACGGATGAAACGAGAGATATGCACAGAGCCCTTACCTCACTCATGGAAGAGCTTGAAGCAGTGGATTGGTACAACCAACGCGTTGATGCGTGCAAAAATAAAGAATTGAGAGACATTCTTGTGCACAATCGAGATGAAGAAAAAGAACACGCCGCGATGATTTTAGAGTGGATTCGGAGAAAAGATCCACGTTTTGATAAAGAGTTGAAAGAGTATTTATTTACAGATAAGCCAATTACACATGACTAAAATGCGCAATCACGCCTAGTACACGCAACTTTTAGCGCCACTCATTCCGTTTTCCGCTAGGGTGGCGTTACTGTTTTCAAATCCCTTCTTGTTACATTGGTGTGTCTGTTTAATATTTTCGTTATAATGCACCATCCTAATGTGTATGGAGGTGTGTGTATGAAAAAAACAATGTTGTCTATGGCCCTTGCAGGTGTGCTAGTGGTGCCTGCGATGCTCAATGCCCAAGAGATTAAAGGGCTTAATGTGCTCATCGTCTCGGCGGATGCTCAGACCCAAATGATGGGCATGGTGCTCTCAACAAGCACCCTCAAAGACCACGGCAAAGCGGTCAACATCACCCTGTGTGGCCCTGCTGGAAACCTTGCGCTTAAAGAGTTTGAAGCAGGTTCAGTGAAGCGACCTGATGGCAGTGTTGTGAACCCAAAAGGTGCTCTTGGGGCGCTTATTAAAGCGGGTGCTTCGGTGGAGGTGTGTCCACTGTTTTTACCCACAGCAGGCAAAGACGCTTCGGCGTTGGTGGAAGGTGTGAGCGTTGCCAAACCTCCGATGGTTGCCAAAGGCTTGCTAGACCCTGCGTTTAAAAACATTAGTTTCTAAACACTCCCTTACATGTAAAGGAGTGTTCTTTACATGTAAGGCTACAAACCGCTCTTTTTTACCGCATCTCGTAGAGCGTTTCCTTGACGTATAAAAGCTTAAAATAACCACATAAAATCATCATACTTTTTAGGCTTTACAGTATTCTGGGGAAAGGTGAGTATAGTTTTAAAAATTCATCGCAAGGAGGCAGTAATGAACGTGAATAAAATCAGGGCATTTTGCCAAAAGTTTCGTATCGTATTGGGTTCCATCCTTATCATTTCGGGTGTTTTGTTGCTAGGAAAGGTTTCTTATGCTCCTTGGTTTTTCCTTGGAATCATTCCACTGATAGCAGGGCTGTTAAATTTTTGTCCCCTTTGCATCATCACGAAAAAATGTGATATTCCTCAAAAATAACACCCACATGCACGGGTGCTTTGGCGTTTCAAAGCACCCAATTTTTTTACTTGATTTCTACCGAAACATGTACGAGTTCTTCGTGAATAGACAAGGCGCGTTTGACGTGGGCGGGGTCAAGAGGAGCCTTACATGTAAGGGAAAGCAAACAACCGTATTTGCCCTTGCCAACCCGCCATACATGTAAGTCTTCCAAGGTAACATTTTCTTCTAAGCCCTCGATGACTTCGATGATTTCTTCGACGACAGGGTCGTTCATGTTGGCATCTAGCAACACCTTGCCCGATTGCTTGATGAGGCCTATTGCCCAGACAAACACCAGCACAGAACCCACGATGCCCATCACAGGGTCTAGCCAATCCGCACCCCAAAGCATCCCACCGATGAGCGCGATGATGGCCAAAACCGAGGTGAGCGCGTCGGCAAGCACGTGGATGTAGGCGGCTTTAAGGTTCACATCATGATGATGGTCATGGTGGTGATGGTGGTGTCCGTGGTCATGGTCGTGATGATGATGGTCGTCTTTAAGAAGCCACGCGCAGATGAGGTTGACCACAAGACCAATGATGGCAATCATAATCGCCTCTTTGTACGCGATGGTTTGGGGGTTAAAGATGCGCTCTATGGAGTGAAATGCCATGAAAAATGCCACCACTACCAGCAGCACCGCACTGGTGTAACCGCCCAAGACTTCTATCTTGAAGGTGCCAAAATTAAAGCGAACATCATTGGCGTATTTGGTTGCCATGACGTAGGCAAGGTACGCCATGCCAAGGGCCAAAACGTGTGAGCTCATGTGCCAACCGTCCGCCAACAACGCCATAGAGTTGTAGTAAAGTCCGCCAACAATTTCAGCAATCATCGTCACAAAGGTTAGTAGTGTGGCGTAGAGGACATTTTTCTTGGCGATGGGATTAGCAGTGTCAAACTGGTGGGAGTGGGTAGAGGCTTGAAGGGCAGCACGTGTGTTCATGAATGCTTCTTTTTAAAGTTTTTTTGGTACTATACCCCAGTATAGTTTAGATGAAACTAAAAGGAGCTTTCATGTCCCATACGATTGCCGATAAGGAAAAATTACTCGTACGTGTTCGCAAGATAAAAGGCCAGCTTAGTGCCATCGAAAAGGCGCTAGAAGGAGAAAAAGAGTGCTTCAAAGTCCTGCAGCAAATCAGCGCCTCGCGTGGCGCTATGAACGCACTCATGAACCAAGTCATCGAAGGGCACATTAAAGAACATCTGGGTAACCACGTTAGCCCTGCCCAAAGAGACGAGGAAATCACTAAGCTCATCACGCTACTGCGGACGTATGCGAAATGACCAAATGCGTTTTGTTTACATGTAAAACATCAAAAGATTGCTTTAAAAAAAGAGAAGCCTTGGCTTTTTTACCTCAACAAGCATCAAGAACATGTGACCAAAAAATGACCAAAGGTTTTATACAATAAACCGTTTATGTGTTTGGATGTTATTATTGACTAGCGCAGAGAGTTTGAGAAAAAATTAACAAAGAAGGGGAGAGTATGGGGTTTTTTGGCGATAGTAATGAACTGCGCAGGCAAATTGAGCTATTGGAGCGAAAAAATGAAGCCTTAGAGAGAGAAAATATTTCCTTAAAAGAGGCTGTGAAAAATGCAGAAGAGACTTTTGACGATAAAAAAATAATGTCCTGTGAGGATGAAAACAAATTGAAGGGGTTTGCTCTTTTGATAAAGGCATACGAGAGTGGTGTAGGGTTTTTACAGAAAATCATGCAATCCAATGTGGATTTTCTCGAAGATGCAACAGTGCTTAATGCTAAAACAAGCCAACGGATAGACAATGTCAAATCCCAAAGAGAGCATGTTGCAACCAGTGTGGAGCATATTGCTGTTCAAACAGCCCAGCTTGAAACAGAGGCGGGAACGCTGAACGAGAGCGTGATTTCTATTGGTGAAATTATTAGTCTTATTAAAGATATTTCCGACCAAACCAATCTTTTGGCACTTAATGCTGCCATCGAAGCAGCACGTGCGGGTGAGCATGGACGTGGTTTTGCGGTTGTGGCCGACGAAGTGCGAAAACTAGCTGAGCGTACCCAAAAAGCAACGCAAGAGGTTGAGATAAATATTGGTCAGTTAAAACAAAACTCGTCAGAAATTTTAGAAATGGCTGAAAGATTCCGTACAAATAGTGCCCAAATAGACCAAAATTTAAACAGCTTCTTTGTGGAGCTAGATTTTGTTATTTCTAATTCAGAAAAAATTTCAAATATCACTCAAAATATTACCAATGAAATCGGCATTGGCAATGGAAAAGCAGACCATATTCTCTTCAAAATTCTAGGTTACAAGGCCTTCATCTATGGGCAAAAACCCCCAACGCTCCAAAATGAGCATGAATGCAGGTTTGCTAAATGGTTTACGCATAAAAGAGAGCAAGTGAAAAACGAAACCGAAATGCTCCGAAGACTTGATAAAGACCATTTGAACGTTCATAGCGGGGTTAAAGAAGCCATCGAGCTTTGGACTAATGTGAAAGACTTTAATAGCGCCGTTACAAGAATGGAAAGCGTTGAAAAATCAAGTGAAGAAGCCTTTGAAGAGCTCTACTTGGCGTTTACAAAAAACAGACTCTAGTCTTCCCTTTTTTCTCCCATGGAGTTTATGTGGAAAACTTCACAAACTCCTCCCATCCCGCTTTGCGCAACACGCACGCAGGACACGTGCCACAGCCATAAC
>JACUTV010000031.1 GCA_014859645.1 Campylobacterales bacterium | reverse complement strand
TCGCTGCCGGCTCGTCAATTTATTTTTACTGCTTTAGTTTATACTCTTCTTTATTTCTTTACTCTTCATTGCTTGTTTACCTTATTGTTGATTTATACTTCTTTGTCTTTATTTACCGCTTCGTTTGTTTGTTTACTTTGATTTTTCACCTTCAATTCGATTTCACTTACTCACTTTACCTGTTTATGTGTTTATGTACTATACGCTTTTTCATTATCACTTCTTTCATTTTTACTTTCAACTACTCCCTCCTTTTTTTATTTCTATTTGTGCTACTTCTTTGTTTCTTATTTTGTGTATTTTTCTTACATGTAGGGGGAGGTTTGGCGTTACATGTAAGGCCCCTGTTAAGGAGCCTGAAGTACTGTAACTTTGATGGATTTAAACGCAGCTGTTCCTGTTAGGTTGTCGCGTTGGTCTCCAAAAAGGCGGTTGATGTTAGACGCGGCGTGGTGAAAGGTGCAAAAGAGGGTTTTTGGTTGCACTTTGTCGGTGAATTTGACATGCAGTGGTGCTGTTTCACCAAAAGAAGTTTGAAGCACGACATAGGGAGTTGGAAAATCGTTTGCATCATCTTCGTGTACTAATAAAATAGTTTCTTCGTAGCGTTTATTAAGTTTTTCACTACGTGAAGTTTGAGACGCATTATTGTACTGGGCAAGGGTTCTACCTGTGGTGAGGTAATAGCCTGTGAGCGCGTTATTGGTGAGTTCTTGCACCATGCCGCGCAAGACATAGGGGTGGTAGCAAAATCGTCCATAACCATCTTCTGTACGAAAATCTAGTTGGTGTAAAATAGGAGTGTCTTCTGTATGCACAGGCCATTGCAAACCACGTACACGATGCCGTTCTAGGCGCGTGTAGCTTGCTCCTGAAAAACGCCGATACGCCACTTCGCGCACCTCATCCCAGATGGCTTTAGAATCGGTGTAATCGTACTCTCCCACAAGCTTTCTTTCAATTTGCTGAATCACTTCCCAGTCATCAGGTAAATCTGAGTGCACCAAGGGTTGAGAAAGGTGTAATCGGCGCATCGCGTTGACGTAAACACCCGTTTTTTCGTAGGCAGATTTGACACCGATGACAATATCTGCGCGGGCGGCAATGTCGGTCATAAAGAGTTCTTGCACAACTATAAGCTCTAAATTTTCCACTGCCTTGGTGATTTTGTTAAGATTAGGGTGGATATGGGTAATGTCTTCGCCCATGTTTAAAAGTGCTTTGATGTGCCCTTCTTGCATCGCATCAATGAGGTTAGGCGTCATCATGCCCACTTCTTTTGGCTCTTGGTAATCGGGCGCATAGTTAGGTAGCATCCCCATATCACAAGCCCCTTGGACATTGTTTTGCCCTCTTAGAGGCATGAGGCCCGCACCAAGTTTGCCTACATTGCCCGTCATGAGTGCTAGGTGTATGATCGCCATGACAGCGTAAGAGCCGTCCACATGCTCGGTGATGCCTAGTCCCCAAAATATCATGGAATTTTTAAGGGCGTATTCGCGAGCAACTTTAGGGATGAGTTTACTAAGGTGTTCGTATCCTGCAATGGTTTCAAAATAGGCAGGATTGGCAAGGGGGTCGTTAAGGATTTTTTCTTTGAATTGGGCAAATCCTTTGGTTCTGTCTTCCACAAAATGCTCATCGTACAGCTCTTCATCGATGATGACATAGGCAAGCATGTTTAGAACCATTAAGTTGGCTTCATGGGGAAGGATAGCTTTGTATTTGGCAAAGCGGTGCAAGGTAATTTCCCGTACGTCAAACACAGCAAGGTTGTCGTGTTTGGTTGCCACATCAACGATGCGATTAGAGATGATGGGGTGGGCCTCGGTGGTGTTGGAGCCGATGACAATCATAAATTCTGTGTTGTAAATATCGTTGTAGGGGTTGGTTGCGGCCCCTTCACCGATGGTTTCACGCATCCCTTTCAGGCTTGGGGCGTGGCAAACCCTTGCGCAATTATCGACGTGCGGGGAACCTAGGGTGTGGCGCGTGAATTTTTGAAGCAAATAAGCACTCTCACAAGAGGTGCGTGCCCCGCCTAGGGCGCAAATGCTTTTGGCTCCGTAGGTGTGGCGAATTTCTTGGAGTTTCATGGCCGCTGCGGTGGTGGCGGCGTCTAGAGTTGCTTCCATCCACTCTTCATCATACTCTTTTAGCATGGGTGCGATGGCTTCAAAAATTGCGGGGTTCTTGGCAAGAAAGCGTTTTTTGATGCGTGGCGTTTTGAGGCGATCGGGCGCGGTTACAAAGCCAAAGCCGTATTTACCCTTGACGCAGAGTTTGCCTTGGGAAACAACGCCTTCGGGGTGCGCATTGATGGCTTGAATGACGTTGTCTTTAACTTCAGCAGCAATATCGCAGCCAACGCCACAGTAGGTGCAAACACTGTCAATCGTGTGGGTGTGTTCCATGTTTATTCCTTTAGCGTTTTTGCCCAAAACGGTAGGGGTGTTTTTCGTACGTGCCTAAAATCTTAATCTCTTTGGCAAAATAGCGCAATTCGTCTAAGGCTAAAACGAGACTACGGTTACTGGGGTGCCCGTCAATGTCAAGGTGAAACTGGCTTACCTGCAAGTTTCCAGAAGGAGAGTAGCTTTCAAGTTTAACAAGGTTAACGCTATTGGTTGCAAAGCCGCCAAGGGCCTTGTAGAGGGCCGCTGGAATGTCGCGCACTTGAAAAACTAAAGAGGTGATGTACTCTTTGGTGGCATCGTAGGCGGGAACTACTTTTTCTTTAGAAAGAACGATAAAGCGTGTTGTGTTGCCCGCAAGGTCGCCAAAGTTTTCACTTAAAATCTCTAATCCGTACAGGCCCGCCGCCATTTTTGAAGCAATGGCTGCTTTGGTGGCGTCGCCAAGGGCTTTGACTTCTTTGGCAGAACCTGCGGTGTCAAATTTCGCTTCGGCTTTATAACCGTGTTTGATGATATTAAGATAGCACTGGGCTAAGGCTTGAGGATGGGAGGCAACGGATGTGATGGTTTTAAGTGAGCTTCCCTTAAGGCCAAGAAGGCAGTGTCTAACCGGCTCAAAGTGCTCTTGAATAACGTGCAATTCAAGTTTTGGGATAAGGCGATAAATTTCCTCCACTCTTCCTGCGGTGGAATTTTCCACAGGAATCATGGCCAGGTTCGCGGTGCCAGATTCGACCATTTTCATGGCATCAACAAAGGTGTCGCAGGCAATGCTAATGGAAGAAGGAAAAGCAGTTTTGCATGCAAGATGAGAATACGCGCCTTCCACTCCTTGGTAGGCGATGATGATGTCGTTCACGGGGTTCCTTTTGGGTTATGAAAGAAGTTTAATGTATTATACCTGCAGGTTTGTAAAGAGTCGATTAGGTATAATCACTGCAAAAACGGAAGAGTATGGCTGAAAAATCTGCTACCATGTACGCCCTTAGCGCGGTCTTTTTGTGGTCCAGTGTAGCAACGGCATTTAAACTTTCACTGGCCTATGTGACACCCGTGCAGCTTCTGGTGATTGCTTCGGGTGTGTCGCTACTAGTGCTTGGAGTGTTGTTGTGGCAACAAGGTAAGTTTGCCTTGTTGCGCGCTCTTCCTAAAAAATACATTTTGTCCATGCTGTTTCTTGGGGGTATTAATCCTTTTGTCTATTATTTGGTGTTGTTTCAAGCGTATGCCTTGCTTCCCGCCCAAGAAGCACAGGCGCTCAATTACACGTGGGCGTTGACCTTAGCGTACTTGTCTGCACTCGTTTTAAAGCAAACATTGCGGTGGCAAGAGGTGCTAGCGGGCGTTGTGTGTTACGGTGGCGTATTGGTGGTTGCTACACGAGGTGATGTGCTTGGGCTCTCTTTTGGCAATCCCGTAGGCGTGGCACTGGCTCTTGCTTCAACACTGTTGTGGGCGTTGTATTGGATTTACAGTACCAAGTGGGCGTTAGACCCGCTAGTGGGACTGTTTTTAAACTTTGCTAGCGGGTTTGTGTTGGTGCTTGGCTGGGCGTGGATGCAAGGGGCTTTGGTGGTCATGCCGTGGCAAGGGGTCGTAGGCGCAGTGTATGTGGGGGTTTTTGAGATGGGTATTACGTTTTTTTTGTGGCTTCAAGCGATGCGCTTAACACGGCAAACTGCGAAAATTGCAAATTTGATTTTTCTTTCGCCTTTTTTGTCGCTAGTGTTTATTGGTTTGGTGCTTGGGGAAACAATTTTACTTTCCACGGTGGTTGGGCTTGTGTTGATTGTGTTGGGACTTAGTGTTCAGAAAATGGGAAAATCAAAGGAAACTGCATGAAACTATGGTTAGCACTTATGTGTGTTGTGAGTTTAGGAATGGCTTCGATGACGGAAGCTGTTTTTGAAAAGGCGCGCCAAGAGAAAAAACTTGTGTGGGTTTTTGTGGAACTGCCAACCTGCCCTTGGTGCGCCAAAATGCACAAAGAAGTGGTGGAAAGCGGCGTGTATGCGCGTGCGCTTAGTGCTTCCTATGTGCTTGTGAGGATGGAGGGCAAAGAGGCGCGTGAGTTGGGGTTTAATGTCGCTCACTTTCCGACATCGCTCTTGATTCATCCGGTGAGCCAAAAGGTGGTGGAACTCTTGCCAGGCTATATGAAGGTGGAAGATTTTGTGGAGTACCTTACTTTGGTGTACGACTTAGAGAAGGACGGTTTGTAAGGAAAAGGGTGATAGCAAAAGCAAATACCGTTGCAAAGAAAAGCCGTAAACAGACAATCACCCACGGGTTTGCTCCAAAGATGACAAACAAAATCGTATCTTCGATGATGGCGTGACAAATCATTAAAAACGTTCCCACAAACCAAACTTCCTTGGTGGACATGGTGGCATTTTCGTACTCGCTGATGAGCACTCCTGCGCCGTAAGTGATGCCAAGAATTGTCCCCGTTCCTAGGCTAAATGCTGTGGTGACACGCTTGGCGTAGCGGTCGATGATGCTTAGGGATTTGATGAAATCAAGAAGTAAGATGATGGCGCCCACTAGTATCATGACTTCAAGTGCCAAAAGAGACGCTTCTTGGAGTGAGTGCAACAGCATTGCCGCAAAAGAGGAGTGAGTAACCAGCGCGAGTGCTTCTGTGTGCGTGTTTGCCCCAAACCAAGACACGGGAAGCAAGGCGGTGACCCATCCAGCGAACAGCCCCACCCCAAAACGCAAAAGAATAGAATAGCTGCGGGGGATTTGCAAGCGGTGCATGATGAGCGTTTCGACCAAAAGAGCATGGCAGATGCCTAAAAAAACCGCCAAAATTGTCCATTCGCGTGCACTAAGACCAAGAGGCGCTGCGAACGCGATGGCGGCGTAAAGGTTTAAAAAGATGCCACTGACCAAAGAGAGTGCTGCTTCACTAGGTAAATCCAAAGCGGTGGTGAGCGGGATAAAAATAAAAGAGATTTTACCCAAGAGTTCGTAGTAAAACAATACATCTGCAAGAATGTAAATGGGGACAATGAGCTTTAGCACAATCCACGCACTGTGGCGTGCACGACCTAGGGAAGTTTTGAGGGAAAATTTCATGGGGGAAGTGTAGCAAATATTCACGCAAAATTTCTTTACATGTAAAGAAATCCACCAAAAGCATTGTATTGGGAAAAAGAAGGAGATTGTTCACGCAAAAAAAGCGCTTCTTTGGGTACCTTTGTGAGAATTTTCCTTTTTTTAAGAATTAAGAAGATACAATACTGTCCTTAAAACATAGTGCGCCCGTGGCTCAGCTGGATAGAGCATCGGTTTGCGGTACCGGAGGTCACAGGTTCGAATCCTGTCGGGCGCACCACTTTTCCTCTCTTTTTATTTCCTTCTACATGTAAGAAAAATAGACACCTCCTCTACTCTTGACACAAAAAACACAAACCTTGATTTGCACAACCACCTATTAATTCTTAGCGGTTGCACGCTTACATGTAACGATTAGCGTTGGGCGAAAGCGAGTTTTAGTCCAAGGGCAACAAAGACGAAAGCCGAAAGGGTGTTGATGGTTTTGGCGATGTTGGGGTTACGCATGAGGGTCGCACTGGCCTTGTGTGCCAAGAGTCCGCAGGTGGAAAACACAAAAACCGTTACAACCATAAACGCCATCCCAAGTTGCACCATTTGCCACGGCACTGCTCCTGCGCTTGGAGAGACAAACTGAGGCAAAAAAGCCAAGAAAAAGAGCGAAACTTTGGGGTTGAGGATGTTCATCAAAAACCCCTTGGCGTAGAGGTTTTTAAGACTGATTGGTGCTGTGCCCCCTTCTTTAGCGTTGATGCGGATAAGTTCATTGCGATGCTTAAAGGCTTGATAGGCCAGATAAAACAGGTACAAAGCACCCGCGTACTTGACAACACTAAAAGCTAGGGCAGAAGTTTGAAAAATCACAGAAATCCCAAGGGCTGCTGCGGTGGTGTGTATCAACACGCCCGAGGTTAAGCCAAAGGTAGTGGCGAGCGCCGCTTTGGCGCCTCGCGTGATACCCTGGGTAATGACGAACAAGATGTCTGGTCCAGGGCTCAGGGCCAATAGCGTAGAAACACCCATAAAAAGCAGCAAGGTTTCAAGGCTAATCATTTGGAAAATACCTCGTCGTAGATGCGGTAAGGGGTTTTTTTGAGATTGAGTTTTTGGTAGTGCTCTTGGCTTTGGGAGTCATCTTTGTGAGCATAAAGGCGGATGCCACAGACATTTTCATGCTCTTTAGCTAAGGTGCGCACTTTGTCAAGCAAGGCATCGTGAATCTCTTTGTCGGCGTCTTTGGCGAGGACAAAGATGTCTTGAATGCAATAAAATATTCCGTTATTCCAATCGCTCCATTCGCGGGTTACCATGGTGACTGCGACGATTTCTCCTTCGCGTTCGGCCACTACGTAAAGGCCGTTGTTAAAAGAATCAAACACGTGGCGCACGCCCGCAGCGGTGACAGGAAGGGAGAGTTGGCGATTTTCGTTGGCTTTGGCAAAAAAGACGTTAAATTCGGCGATGCTCGAGGCGTCATCTCGTGTGGCAATGCGAACGGTAAAAGAGGCGGACATGAGGTTCTCCTTTGGGTTCAAAAAACGTATGATACCACAAAGGAGATTAAGGAAAAAAAGAAAAAGAGCCAAAAACTTGGCTCTTTTTGAGATTACATAAGGGGGTCAGTAATGCCCAGTATATACATACCAACAAGGCCAATAATGCCTGAGATAATTAGGTAGTAGATAGTAGGAATAACTGTTTTACGCAAGGTTTCCCCTTCGCGATCAAGAAGCCCTACGGTTGCGGAAGCGGCTACAACGTTGTGGATGGCAATCATATTACCAGCAGCTGCACCAACGGCTTGCAAGGCAACCATAAAGGCGGTGGAAAGGCCAAGCGCTTCAGCAACACCAAATTGGTATTGGGCAAGCATCATGTTACTGACGGTGTTAGAACCCGCAATGAACGCACCAAGTGCACCTACCCATGAAGCAAAGAAGGGATAAATATCGCCCACGCTTTGAGCAACCCACGTCGCCATAGTGATAGGCATACTAGCAAGTTCAGAGCCATTAACGCCAGAGTTAATCAAGATACGCACCAAAGGAATGGTGAAAACAAGGACAAAACCTGCACTCAAAAGAAGCGCGCTAGATTCTTTGAGCGCTGATTTCATTTCGCCACCCTTCATGCTGTGCAAGAAGTAAGTAACAAGTGCAACAAACACCAAGATACCGCCTGGGAGATATAGAGGCTGAATGGACGCGCTTACGCCCGCTTCACCAAGGATATTTTTAAGGCCAAAGGACCAAGAAGTAAGCAAGCCCTTAAACTCAGCGTTAACGCGAGAAAGAACAAGAATAAGTGCTACAAGCAAATAAGGAACCCACGCCATTGCAAGAGAGATGGGTTTTTTGCCCGCTAGCGCATCGAGGTTGATTTCGAGTTTTCCAATCCAAGCGGTTGGCCACTCACTTGCAGGTGCAAAATCCCAGGTGTTTTTGGGAATCAAAAAACCTACTTTAGCCGCAGGAACGACGATAGCAAGACCTACAAGCGCCCCGATGATAGAAGGAAACTCTGCGCCTAGGAAAATACCTGTAAGCACATAAGGCACCGTAAAGGCAAGACCACCAAAAATGGCAAAAGGAAGGATAGAGAGTCCTTCAGTCCAAGAGCGGTTACGTCCAAAGAAGCGGGTAAGCATCATAATCATAAACAGTGGAATCAACGTACCTGTAATGGCATGGGTGATAGCTGCTTGAGACGTAATGGCTTGAAGGTAAGCATCCCAATTGGAACCTACAGAGAGAAGGCGTTCGCTGATGGTTGCTTTATCAAGACCTGCATTGACACCAATCAAAATAGGTGTGCCTACAGCACCAAAAGTAACAGGTGTGCTTTGAATCATCATCCCAATCATAACCGCTGCCATAGCAGGGAAGCCGATGGCAACAAGAAGAGGTGCGGCAACAGCCGCGGGAGTACCAAAGCCAGATGCGCCTTCGATAAACGAACCAAAAAGCCAAGCAATGATAATCACTTGTACGCGCCGATCTGGGCTAATGCCATTGAATCCCGCTTTAATGGTAGTGATAGCACCAGAGTGTTTGAGGGTATTGAGAAGCAAGATGGCTCCAAAAATAATCCACAACACTGAAATAGTGATGACAACGCCTTGAACTGTAGATGCCAAAACGCGTGTAACGCTCATGTCCCACACAAAAACACCAATCAACGCAGTTGCAATAAAGACAATCGGCATTGCTTTTTTCGCTGGCATACGCATACCAACAAGCAAGACTCCTGAGAGGATGATTGGCATTGCTGCAAACAATGCATACAGACCTAAACCCATAGGGCACTCCTTCTAATGTAGATTTAAACTAGAGGCATGGTAGCGACCACGCATGACAAAGAGATGAAGTGGGTATGATGGAAAAATGATAAAAAAAGTTACATTCTTGTAAGAAAAAGAAAAAAAAGAATAGCAAAATAACTGCCTCAAAGAGTGTTACAAAACGCACCATGTCGAAATAGTGGGCATTGGAGCGGGGCCTAAAAGCATGTAGGCTTGTAAGCCTAAAAAGCGAGACGAAAGACCTTCGTTTGAGGACTTTGACAAGAAGTCCTCAAAAAGAAAAAAAGAAAGAGAGGTAAAATTTTTTAGGATGAGTAGTTTTGAAACAACTTAGCAAGAAGGTTAAGTGCGTTCAATCTGCGCGACGATAGCCTGCGCACCCCCTTTGGAAAGCTGTTGCGGAAGGCTTTGATTAATCTGTTCAATAGAAAGGTCTTGAAGCCAAGCAAGCACCGCTTCGGGCGTTGCTTCTTCTTGGCGCAATACGCCCGCAAGGCCTTGGTCAGCAAAGGCTTTGGCGTTGTAATATTGGTGGTCGCTAGCCGCGTGAGGAAAGGGGATAAAAAGGGTAGGAATACCCGCCGCGCAAAGTTCCCACACGCTTCCTGCCCCCGCACGAGCAATGGCTACATCGGCCTCATGAAGCTTTACATGTAAGGCATCGCTAAAGTCAAATACATCTACCTCAATGCCCTGTTCTGCGTAAAATATTTGAAGAGATGTTAATTCGCTCTTCCCACACTGGTGAATAATGCGCACGCCTTGCTTGGAAAGGGCAGGGGCGATGGCCCTAGCAAGGGCATTAATAAATCTAGCCCCTTGGCTTCCCCCTAAAAAAAGCAACGTGTTGAGGGAGTTTCTAGGGCGGTACGCTTCAAAAAACCGCGTTGCAACGGGGTAGTCTTTAAGAGACGAAGCGCTGTCATAGGAGCTAAAAAACGTTTTAGCAAAAGGGCGAAGCACACTGTTTAGTCTTCCTATAGCGGCGTTTTGTTCGTGGATGTAAAGGGGGATTTTCAGGCTAAGTGCGGCCAAGGCTGCAGGAGCCGCGGCATATCCACCTACAGAAATAACGCGTGTAATGCCGTGTTGACGTAACAAAGCTCTACATGTAAAGACCTGTTTTATAATGGCTCCTAGGGAGAAAAGTTTCCCTAACCCTCTTTGATTGACAACCCCTTTTGTGGGCAGAAAAAAGGTGTTTTTAAATCCAGGATACCCTTCAAACCACGCCCTGTCTTGGCCGTTGGTGGAGCCAATATAATAGGGGCGTTTTTCCAAAGCGTTGTACGCTTCGCACAAGGCTTTGGCGATGGAAAGGTGCCCGCCCGTGCCTCCGCCGGTAATGAGTGTCATACATTCCTCGCTTTCTTGCTAACCATAAGTACCATCCCCATCCCCACGCACAGGGCCAGCAAAGAGCTTCCGCCGTAGCTTAAAAAGGGAACGGCGATTCCTTTGATGGGGGTGATGGACGTGATGCCGTAGGCATTCATCAAAAAGGAAAAGACAATCAAAAGCCCCATTCCTAGACTAAAAAGATAATACACGCGGTTTTGGCTACGGCCTGAGATGCGAAAAATGCGGTAAATAATCACAAATATGATAAGCGTAATGCACACCACGCCGATGGCGCCGATTTCTTCCGTGATACCCGCTAAAACAAAATCCGTGTGCACCTCGCTTAAAAAGCCTAACTTAAAAATCCCACCGCCCAAGCCTTCACCAAAAAGCCCGCCGTGTTTGATGGCGTTGAGGGAGTGGGAGATTTGGTACGGCTCAGGAGCGTCTTCAACCCGCAATACCGAGGCGATGGATTCGGGAAAAAGGGAAAGCACCATGTTTTGGATGGTAGCCCACCAGGTTTTGATGCGCAAAATTCGGTGTTCTGAACTCACCACAGCCGTGATAAATATCAACGCGGAGCTTAAAATAGCTAACGAGAAAAACTTAAAACTTGTGCCTGCAAAAAATGCCATTACCGCCAAGGTGAGTGCTAGCACAATCACCTGTCCTAAGTCGTTTTGCAAAATAGCGATGAGGTAAATCACCAAAATAAATACGCCAATGTAGGGCAAGATGAGTTTGATTTCATCTTTGAGGGATTTTTGCTCTTCATCGAGTTTACGTGCAAAACTCCACGCCAAGAAATAGACAAACCCAATCTTAAAAAACTCAACCGGTGCGATGGAAAACCCAGGCAGTCGAATCCAGCGTTTTGCACCCCCCGATTCGGTGACAAGGGAGTCAGGAAGGTAGTGCATGATGCTCATGGTGAGGATACAACTAAAGAAGATGAAAAACCCAATCCATTTCATAAATTTGTCGGGGTCAAGGTTGGAAAGTCCCCACATGATCAAGATGCCAACCATGCCTACTATGAGTTGGCGAATAAAAAAATGGTACGGGCTGTAGTTGTAAAAAAGGACGGTAAACACAGGAAGGGACAAGGAGAATACCACACCAACACCAATCAAAAAAGAGCAGAGGTAAAAGAGGGTTTTATCAGTGGCCAAGCGTTGATTCCTTAGGTGGTTTGCGTGGGGAGATTGTACCAAAAAAGGGTTAAAAACTCCCTAGGGCTATTGTCATTTTTGGAACGGAAATTGCTTTAATTGGCTGTGCGCTGTAGCGTTACATGTAAAGCCTAAGAAAGAGAGCAAAATGGTCACGACACACAAATCCAAGCCACTATTAGAGCAAGCCCTTGCTGCGCGCTCTTTGCGTCAGCAAATGATTGCAAGCAATATTGCTAACATCGACACGCCTTTTTACAAATCGCGGGATGTGGATTTTGAAACCGTGCTCATTCAAAAAGCGCAAGAAATGTACGGTGTGAAGGAGCCTCAAGAGCTCAAAATGGCCAGTTCGCACGAAAATCATTTGCAAGGAAAATCAGATAACGATTTTGGCGCAGGGATGATTTATCTGCGCGATGGACATTTGGCGCGCAATGACGGTAACACGGTAGATTTGGACGTGGAAACGACCGAAATGAGTAAAAACGCCATCATGATTGATGCACTCACGCAAGCCATGAAAAAGAAAAGCGCGATTTTCAATAGCGTGCTTGAAGCTTCTGGCAAAATATAAGAAGGAAAACCAATGGCCTATTTAAGCGATTTTGACATTAGCGGCTACGGACTCTCTGCTCAACGCTTCCGTATGAACACGATTAGTTCCAATATTGCGAATGCCAACACCACACGCACCGCAGAAGGTGGGGCGTATCGGCGCAAAGAAGTGGTGTTCCGCGCTATTGACTTTAACGCGTCACTAAACCAAGAAATCAACAAGAACAATGCCTTTTTAGAGTACGAAAACCCCCTAGATGACAGCTTTTTGCAAAGGGATGCCAAACCTGCTATAATGAGCGTCATTGTGGACAAAGTAGTGCGTGATGATGGGGATTTTCGCCTCAAATACGACCCCACTCACCCCGATGCAGACGCAAAGGGTTACGTGGCATATCCCAACATTAATCCCGTTATTGAAATGGCCGATTTGATTGAAGCAACACGTGCGTACCAGGCCAATGTTTCAGCGTACCAAAGTGCAAAAACCATCGCCCAAAGTGCGATAGACTTAATGAGAGGATAGTAACCGATGAATGGAATTAACTCCATCTCCACCCTAGAGATGCTCCAGCCCAAGCAAGACACCAAAGGCGTTGCCCAAGGGGATGAGTTTGCTAAAGTGCTTGAAAAAACCCTCTCAAACCAAAACGTCTTGCAAGAAAACGCCGACAAGGCAGCCGCCGATATCGCCACGGGCGAAGTCAAAGACTTGCACCAAGCAGCGATTGCTATTGGCAAAGCAGAAACTAGCATGAAACTCATGTTAGAGATTCGCAATAAAGCCTTAAGTGCCTACAAAGAGATTTCAAGAACTCAGATTTAACCCCGCATGGAACACCCACCTTTGGACCGAAAAAAGGCGAAAATCCTTCTCCTTTTTTCACTTACTAGCCTCGGATTTATCATTTTTATTGGCACTTTGCTGTATTGGTCACAAATCGACCGCAAACTTCCGCGCCTTCAAACAAGCCAAACCTCTACCGCGTTGCGCGGGACTATTGTAAGCAGCGATGGTTTTGTTATTGCAACAAGTCAAAAACTCTACAAAGCCATGGTGGATACCCGCAACATTGACCCCAACAAGAAAGAGTTGTTTGTGAGTCTTTTTGCGTTGTACAGTGACCATGACCCCAAAGAGATTCGGAAACGTCTTGATGCGCAACGTGGCAACGTGGTGCTTTCTTATCAGATTGATGCTAGGCGCGCGGAGTATTTACAGGAACTCGCAGGCAAGTTGTACCGCCTTGGCGTATTTCGCACCTACGAAGACCCCGAATCTGGCTTGGCTTTTTTGCGAGGACTTAGTATCTCAGAAAGCGGCGAATACCGCCTTTATCCTCAAGGGGATATCTTCACTCCTTCCCTTGGCTACATCCGAAAAATCGACCAAGGACCCATTACAAAAGTGGAGGGAGTAAAAGGGATAGAAGGGCAACACGAGCAATACCTTAGGCCCATTCAAGACGCTTTGCTTATTGCGCCAAGGGACATTGGAAATACGCTTATTTTAAACCGCGACTCAGAAGCAAAAAAACGCATCGATGGCTATGGGATGCGTGTGTCTATTTCGCTAAAGCTCCAAAAGATGATTGAACGCATTTTGGATGAAAAAAAAGAAGAGCTTAACGCGGAAGAAGTGATTGCCGCTGTCATGAAAAACGACACGGGGGAGTTGCTGGTGCTTGCTTCTAGTAACCGGTACAATCCCAATGGCATTCGAAAAGAAGATTATCCTTCATTGAATGCTTCCGCAGTGGAGTATTCGTTTGAGCCAGGCTCCGTGATGAAAACAATCATGTTTTCACTGTTACTAAAAGAGGAAAAAATTAACCCCTTTGATTTGGTGCGCACTTATGGAGGGAAATACAAACTGGGGCAACACACCATCCGCGACACCAAAGAATCCGAATGGCTGAGCGCGGAAGATGTCATCGTCTACTCTTCCAACGTTGGTTCAGTGCAGTTGGCGCAAAAACTAGACGCGATTCCCTATTATCAAGGCTTAAAGGATTTTGGCTTTACGGAACGAACGGGCGTAGACTTGCCCTATGAAAACCCAGGCAATATGCCTCCTTTGCAACGGTTTAACTCAGAAGTGTACAAAGGCACCATTGGGTACGGTTATGGTATACAGGTGAATTTCATGCAAATCTTAAAAGCGTACAACGTGTTTAATAATAACGGCAGGATGCTTGTGCCTCGCATTGGGACTGCTTTTCAAGATGCTACTGGAAAGTCGTATCCTATCGCGAGACCACCCGAAGTACAAGTGTTGCCTGTTGCGGTTGCTAAGCGCGTGAAGCGCGTGTTGATTAAGGCGGTGCGTCAAGGGACGGGCAAGGTAGCAGCCATGGACGGACTAGAAATAGGGGGCAAAACAGGAACGGCCCATATCGCATCGGGCGGAAAATATGTCAACCGCTACAACGGTACTTTTTTTGGCTTTGCCAACGATGAGACTAACAGTTACACTATCGGTGTGTTAGCAAAGGAGCCAAAAAAACCGTATCATTATTTTGGCTCCCTTAGTGCGGCACCCGTCTTTCGTGCCATTGTACAAAAGATGATAGACGAGCAGTATTTGATTCCTTCGCTAATCCTTGAGGAGGGAAGCTAGGGGGCTTTTTTTCTCTTCAAGTTCTTGCTTGGCAGCCAAACGCTCTTGAAGTTCTTTGGCAAATTCTTGCAAAATTTCTTCAATCTTTGCAAGAGCCTCAACCCGTTCTTTGCCCTCAAGTCCATCAACATTAAAAGACTCTTTTAACGCTTCACGTTTTTCTTCTATCAGTTTTTCAATTTTTTCCATATTGAACTGTTGGAAAAAAGCAGTGGCGCCTAGAGAGGTAAGTCTTTCCTTGAAGGCTACTACTTCGGGATCTTCTTCTTTTTTAACGGGGCTTTGCCCTTTGATGGCTTGCATGAGTTGGCGTTCTAATTCGGCAGAAAACGCATCAGATTTTGCGTCGCTGTCTTGTTTTGATGGGGTGAGGGATTGCACCAACTGATTTTGTTCAACTTTCATGGACAACTCCTTTAAAGAGGGATTGTCCATGACAAGCAAAAAATATTCCCTTACATGTAAAGGAAGTTACAAAATCCTTGAGGCCTGCGTGGAAGTTTGGGTGATTTCACGCAGTGCTTGTACAAAGAGGTCATGGTCGTTGGGACATTTGGCGACCTTGTATGTGTGGATACCTTGTTTTTCAGCCTCTTCTTTATATTCAATCCACAATTCAAACTCGGTTTCAGAATTGTCTATGGTAAAGGCGATAGGAACGATGAGCACCTTTTTGCCTTTTAAGGTTTTAAGGGTTTCACCAAGTTCGGGCGTGAGCCATTTAACGGGTCCAAGTTTGGACTGGTAAGCGGTGTGGGTGGCCTGAAACACAAGCCCTGCTTCACGTAGTTGTTCCTTAAGCAGCACAGCATGCGCTAGCACTTCTTGTTGATAAGGGTCGCCCGCGTCGATTATTTTTTGAGGCAAAGAGTGGGCGGAAAAAATGAGAACATACTCACGTGAATCCTCTCCTCCAAGGGCCTCTTCAACCCGTTTTACCATGCTTTGGTTGTAGGTTGGGTGGTCAAAAAAGCGAGAGATGGACGTGCAAGCGGGTGCAAAATTTGCCTTCTTTAACGCCTCTTCAAAATCCTCTAAAGAAGATTTCGTTGTCGTAGTTGAGTAATGAGGATAAAGTGGCAATAAACACAGCTGCGTCACTCCATGGGTTTTAAGCTCGTCAATAGCACTCGCGGCAAAAGGGGGTGTGTAACGCATGGCGTAGGTGACGTAGGTGTCAGGGAGTGCTTCTTGAAGCTTTGCAACGAGGCCTTTGGTGTAGTCCACCAAAGGGGATTTTCCTCCAAGCGCTGCGTAGTTTTCCTTGGCTTGGCGTGTGCGTGAGGTGGTGATGATGAAGGCAATGAAGCGACGCAACAGGTCGCTTTTGACCGTGATGATGTTTGGGTCATTGAACATGTTGTGTAAAAATACCTTGACTTCATCAAGATTGTTGGGCCCGCCCATGTTTAAGAGCACTAGCCCCTTGCTCACACGCCCTCTCCTGAGCTAATACGCAAGGTAATCATGCTGTCTTTTACTGTACTAAGTCCGTTTTCTTTGCCTGTTTTGACAAAATCCACAAAGGCCCTGAGTTCGCGTACCAACGGCTCTTCTTTTTTCACCACACACTTGCGAATGACATAAGAGAAGTTTTTTTGGTAAGCGGAGTATTCCACTAAGGTTTGCTCCATCAAATCTGCTTCGTAATAGGCCTCTTTGGTGGCCACTTCGATGGTGCGCTTGCGAAAGGGAGTGAGCCAGTTGGTGGTGATGCTTGCTACTACTTCGTTTTCAAGTTTGAAAGATAAAATAGCGTTGTCTTCGTGGTGGTTGTGGATTTTTTGGGATTTAAAAATGGCCGTTTGCCGAATCTCTTGGCCGGTGATAAAGCGAATCAGGTCAATATCATGCACCGCAAGATCAGTAAGAATGCCCACATCCGCGATGCGTGGAGGAAACGGTCCAACGCGGGTGATGCCAATGCTGTAAATTTCCTTCTCTTCAAGTTCCGCTTTCAACGCCTCGACGACGGGATTGAAGCGTTCGATGTAGCCAACGCACACTTTTGCCCCAACACTAGTGGCTTTGTCTAAAATCTCTTGCCCTTCTTCGCAGTTAGACGCAACGGGTTTTTCGATAAACACGTCTTTGCCTTTTCCAAGGCATTTTAGTGCCACTTCTTTGTGTAGGAAGGTAGGTACGACAATAAGGGCCGCGTCAAATTCTGCTTCTTCCAAGAGGGTGTCGACACTGTTATAAAAAGGCTCACTAAAATCACCATTTTTGACCACGTCGCACAGGGCGACGACTTCTACATTGGGAAGGCTTTTTAGTACGCGGTAGTGGTTTCTTCCCATGGAACCCAGACCAATGAGTGCTACCCTTAGCATAGGACGTCTTTAAGGGCACTGACTACCAAATCTTGCTGTTCGGTGGTTAAAAATGGACTCATGGGAAGACTCATGATTTCGCTAGCAACGGTTTCACTCAAAGGAAAATCCCCTTCTTTGTAGCCAAGATACGTAAAAGCAGGCTGCAAATGTAAAGGGATGGGATAATGAATGGCCGTGGGAATGCCTGCTTCGTTTAGGGTTTTGGCAACGTGCTCACGGTTTGGAACACGCACAGAATATTGGGCATACACACTAGTGCACTCTTTTGAAACTGCGGGGGTGATGAGCACTTCTTTGAGCAGTTCGCTGTAGCGTGCACCTATGCGTTCGCGTGCCTTAATTTCGTCGTCAAAATAGCCAAGTTTTACGTTCAAAACGGCTGCTTGAATGGTGTCAAGACGTCCGTTCAAGCCCACGTATTCGTGCTTGTAGCGCTCTTCTTGACCGTGATTTAGGAGGATACGCATCTTTTTTGCTAACGCATCATCGTCGGTAAAAATAGCTCCGCCATCCCCGTAGCACCCAAGGGGTTTGGACGGGAAGAAGCTAGTGCATCCGATGGTGGAAAGGGCGCAGCTTTTTTTGCCTTTATAGGTCGCACCAAAGCTTTGTGCCCCATCTTCGATGACAGGAATGCCGTGTTTTTGGGCAATGGCGTTGATGGCGTCCATGTCGGGGCATTGGCCGTAAAGGGAAACGGGCATGATAGCCTTGGTTTTGGGCGTAATGGCCGCTTCTAAAAGGGCAGGGTCGAGATTGTAGCTCACAGGGTCAATGTCCACGAACACGGGCGTTGCGCGTAAAAAAGCGATGACTTCGGCGGTGGCGATGAATGTGAAAGGAGAGGTGATGACTTCATCTCCTGGCCCGATGTCGTACGCCATAAGGGCAAGCAAAAGAGCATCGGTACCGCTAGAGCACGCAATAGCGTGTTTGGTGTTGCAAAACTTGGCCAAATGGTCTTCTAGAGTTTTTACTTCTGCGCCCATGATAAATTGGGTGGAGTCAAGTACGTTTAAAACAGCTTGGTTGATTTCATCCTTGTGGGCTTCGTATTGGGATTTAAGGTCGATAAAAGGCA
Source organism: Campylobacterales bacterium (assembly GCA_014859645.1). Taxonomy (GTDB): domain Bacteria; phylum Campylobacterota; class Campylobacteria; order Campylobacterales; family Campylobacteraceae; genus Sulfurospirillum_B. The sequence goes on along the minus strand of JACUTV010000031.1, from coordinate 5,300 downwards.
GTTTCATGGCAGTCCCTTGTGTCAAAATAGTAAGGGCGATTATACCCCTCCGATGCTTTTAGGGGCATAAAAAGGCGTTACATGTAAGGTATTTTTGAAATTCCAAAACAAGACCAATCCCGTGGGTTTGGGAGCGAATTTTTGAGGCTACTAAGCGGTTAGGATAAATGTTGGCCAAAAACCCTCGGAAGGTTGCTAGGGAGGGCAAAGTGAGAATGAACAAACAGGCCCACTGGATTGGTCCACGCCTTTGGTGCTAGGCGTAGTTTAAACCTTTCTTGGCTAAAATAGGCCAATTTTTTACTCACAGGAAGCGATTTTATGGACATTCGAGCCGAGTTTTTACACTTTTTTGAAAAAAAAGGCCACAAGATTATGCCTAGTGCGCCACTGGTGCCTGAGGATGCGACATTGCTCTTTACCAACGCGGGCATGGTGCCCTTTAAGTCGGTGTTTACGGGTGAAGTTCCCGTGCCAACGCCACCACGCGCCACCACCTGCCAAACCTGCATCCGCGCAGGAGGAAAACACAATGACCTCGACAACGTCGGTTACACCGCGCGTCACCACACGTTTTTTGAGATGCTAGGCAACTTCTCCTTTGGGGATTATTTTAAAGAAGACGCCATTGCTCTAGCATGGGAGTTTATCACCGAAGTGGTGGGCTTGCCCAAGGAAAAACTGTGGGTTACGGTGCATGAGAGTGATGACGAAGCGGAGCTGTTGTGGCAACGCCACGTCTCCAAAGAGCGCATTTTGCGTTTTGGAGACAAAGACAACTTTTGGCAAATGGGCGACACGGGACCGTGTGGGCCGTGTAGCGAGATTTTCATCGACCAAGGGGCGGAGCATTTTAACGGGCCAGAAGATTACATGGGCGGCGATGGCGACCGCTTTTTGGAAATTTGGAACTTGGTATTCATGCAGTATGAGCGTTCCAGCGACGGCACACTAACGCCCCTTCCTAAGCCTTCCATCGACACAGGCATGGGATTAGAGCGCATGATAGCGGTGAAAGAGGGCAAATTTAGCAACTACGACAGTACGCTGTTTATGCCCCTCATCGACAAGGTTGTTGCCCTGTGCGGAAAGCCTTACATGTACGAAACGGGAGCGAGTTATCGGGTCATCGCAGACCACATCCGCGCGGTGGCATTTTTGCTTGCCCAAGGGGTTGGATTTGACAAAGAAGGGCGCGGGTATGTGTTGCGCCGTATTTTGCGCCGTGCCGTGCGCCACGGGTATTTGCTAGGCATCACCGAACCGTTTATGCACACGCTTTTGGATACGCTGTGTGACTTAATGGGCGGCCATTACGGGTACTTGGTGGAGAAAAAAGAAGCGGTGAGCGAGCAGATTCGTCTTGAAGAAGAGCGCTTTTTTGGCACTATTGCTTCAGGATTGGAGCTGTTTCAAGCGGAGCTTGAACACACCAAAGAGGTCTTTAGCGGTGACGTGGCCTTTAAACTGTACGACACCTTTGGGTTTCCATTGGACTTGACCCAAGATATGTTGCGTGACAAAGGCTTACATGTAGACAGTGCCCGCTTTGATGCCTTGATGCAAGAACAGCGTGAACGGGCCAAGGCTTCGTGGAAAGGCAGTGGCGACAAAGCCACCAGCGGTGAGTTTAAACCTTTGCTTGAAACCTTTGGGGCTAATACTTTTTGCGGGTACGACACCTTGCGCCAAGAGACGCGTATTTTAGCATTGATGAACGAAGCGTTTAAACTGGTCGAAGGGTTGGGCGTTAACGAGGCGGGATGGGTCTTTTTGGAAACCACCCCTTTTTATGCTCAAAGTGGCGGTCAATGCGGAGATACGGGCGCACTAGAAGGGGTTGCTTCGGTGCTTGATACCCAACTTTTCTTTGGCCTTAACCTTTCCCAAGTAACCCCAAGTGCGCCTGTGAAAGTTGGCGATACGGTCACGGCCATCGTGGACGAAGCGCGGGATGAAATCATCAAACACCACTCCGCCACACACCTGATGCACGCGGCTTTAAAACACGTTTTAGGAAGCCACGTGGCCCAAGCGGGTTCGTTGGTGGAGGCGACGCGCTTGCGTTTTGACTTTTCCCATCCTAAAGCCATGACCAAAGAAGAAGTCCAAGCGGTGGAAGCCTTTGTAAACGCGAGCATCGCCAAAGGCGAGGGCAATGTGACACAACTTATGGACATCGACACCGCCAAAGCCAGTGGTGCCATGGCACTTTTTGGAGAAAAATACGGCGATGAGGTGCGGGTGGTGAGTTTTGGGCAGACGAGCAAAGAGCTGTGCGGTGGCGTACATGTAAACAACACCGCGCGCATCGGAAGCTTTTTTATCGTGAAAGAAGCAGGTGTCAGTGCGGGCGTGCGACGCATCGAAGCGGTGTGTGGCAAAAGTGCTTTGGCCCTTGCCTCCTCATGGCGCGAAGGGCTTTTGGAAGCTCAAGAAGCGGTGAAAAACCAAGACATCCTTGCGGGTGTGGGGCGGCTAAAAGAAGAGATTAAAACCCTCAAAAAAGAAATCCAAGCCCTCGCGTCAAATTCTGGCGAAACCTTACAAAGCGTGATGCTTGGAGATGTGGAAGTAGTCATCGCCGCGGTAGGGGCGGGAGATATTAAACAAAGCATCGATGAGCTCAAAAACGCCAAGCCTTCTGTGGCTGCGTTATTGTTTCAAATCAAAGACGACAAAATTATGATCGCTGCGGGCGTAAAAAATGCTCCCCTTAAAGCGGGCGAATGGATCAAAGAAGTGGCACCTTACGTGGGTGGAGGCGGCGGTGGACGGGATGATTTTGCCCAAGCGGGCGGTAAAAATCCTGCGGGGCTAGAAGAAGCCAAAACAGCCGCACTTTCCTTTGCAAAAAGCAAGTTGGGAGCCTAGATGCGCGAAGTGTTGATGGAAATCTTTGGTAACTTTTCCCGCTGGATTATCCTTCTTCATATTGTGACGGCGATGCTGTTGGTGGGGAGTTTGGTAGTGATTCGTTTTGTAGTAAAACCCACCATGGAGGGGATAGAACACGAAAAAGAGCGCCTTTCTAAGGGGTTGGAGCTGATGCGTCGGTATGCGTATTTTGTGGTTCCCGCCATGCTTGTCATGATAGTCACTTCGGTGTTTATGAGCGTGGGGCTTGGGTTTAAATACGGGGATCCTACCACGTATAATCTCATTCATACCAAAGAAGCCCTGTGGGTGTTTATTGCGTTTAACTTCGTCTACATGGTCTTTAAATACAAAAACGCCAAAAAAGCGATTTTGGAAGATGAGTTTGTGGAAGTGCAAGAAAACTTGATTTTGATGCTAAATTACCTCATTCCGCTCAATGCGGTGTTGGGGATTATTGGGGCGTATTTGGGGATTGTAATTCGAGGCCACTGATGGTAATCTTGGCGTCAAACTCACCCACGCGCGCGGCATTGTTACGCCAAGCGGGCATTGCTTTTGAGCAGCGCGGGGTGGATTTTGATGAAGAAAGGTTAACCTACGAGGCACCAAAACGGTTTGCCTACTATGCGACCAAAGGAAAATTAGAGCGCTTTTTGGAGCTTTATGGCCTTGAAACCCCTGTTTTAGCGGCAGATACAGTGGTTACATGTAAAGGAAAATTACTTCAAAAAGCTCCCACGCGTGAAGCGGCGCGCGCGATGTTGGAACTTCAAAGCGGAAGCCAGGTCTCTATCATGACGTGCATGATGTACCAAACCTTGCGCCTTGCGCTTATTGATTTTTCGGTGACACATTACCAGTTTGCCCCTTTTGCCTCAGGAGAAATGGAAGCCTACCTTGAGTGTGACGCGTGGGAAGGCAAGGCAGGAGCCGTGGAAGTGGAAGGATTTTGCAAGCCCTACATTCGCAAAGTCGTGGGCTTTGAAAGCACGGCCATGGGCTTGTGTGTGGAAAAGCTTTTGCCTTTTTTGGAGCGCGCGTGAGCTTTACATGTAAACATTTGAGCATCGCTACGGGTGAGCATATGTTGGTGAACATTGACTTTCACATTGCCCATTCGATGGCGTTGGTGGGGCAAAGCGGGAGTGGAAAAAGCTTGACCCTGAAAGCCTTGCTTGGCATGGCGCCACAACGCTTACATGTGCACTTAGATTACGAAGCGCCTTTTGCGTTGGAACGGGGTAAAAGCGTTGGATTTGTTCCTCAAAACCCTTTTACGGCGCTCTCTCCTTTGACGCGCATCAGGGCGCAGTTTTTTCATCCCGAACCAGAACTGTTTTGCGCGATGGTGAAACTAGACCCTGTTTTGCTTGATCGGTATCCGCCAGAACTTAGCGGAGGACAATTGCAACGCGTGGCTATTGCCATGGCGCTTTCGCACCGTCCAAAGCTGTTGTTGATGGACGAGCCCACTACAGCTTTGGACGCCGCGACGCGAGAACAAGTGCTTGAGATGATTAAGCAGCTCCAAGAAGAACTTGGGCTTTTGATTTTGTTTGTCACCCACGACATGCACTCTGCCGCGTTAGTGTGCCAAGAAATTGCGATTTTGAACGCGGGAGAGATTGTAGAAAGAGGGGAGATGGCGTCGCTTGTTGCCGCGCCTTCGCACCCCTATACTAAGGCATTACTAGCAGCAGGATTTGCCACGAGAGGATTTCGTCAATGAGAATAGTATTCGGACTAGCGGGCGCTTTGGTGCTCAGTGTTTTGGCAGGGTTGTTGTACGTTTATTCCCAGGTGCGCTTTGACGCGTATGCGATTATCGATTACAAGCCAAAACTAACAACACAGCTTTTTGACAGGCACGGGAGATTGGTCGCCAATGTGTTTGAGGGTGAACATCGCTTGTATGTGCCTTATGAGCAGATTCCTCCGCGTATCATCGAAGCCCTTGTGGCAATCGAAGATACAGCATTTTTTGAGCACGGCGGCATTAATATGGAGGCAATCTTTCGCGCAGCCATTAAAGACATTCAGGCCATGAAACTGGTCGAAGGAGCAAGTACCATCACCCAGCAGTTGGTGAAAAACGTTGTCCTTTCGCGCGAAAAAACCTTTCAACGCAAGCTTAACGAAGTTATTTTGGCGTTTAAGATTGAAAACGAGTTAACAAAAGAAGAAATCCTAGAACGCTATTTAAATCATGTCTATTTTGGGCACGGGTATTATGGCATCAAGACAGCAGCGCAGGGGTATTTTAACAAATCATTGGCGGAACTGACGCTTAAAGAAATTGCTATGTTAGTGGGGTTGCCCAAGGCACCAAGTGCTTATGATCCTACGCGCAATCTTGACCTTGCGCTTGCGCGGGCCAATCAAGTACTTTCGCGGATGAATACCTTGGGATGGGTGAGCGA
>JACUTV010000159.1 GCA_014859645.1 Campylobacterales bacterium | reverse complement strand
GGCATCTTTGCCTATGATTAAACTGCATTTTGAGAATGTCTTACATGTAGACTTGTATTCAAAACTTATTTTAACAGCCCCCGCAATTTCCATCGCCCTTTTTGCGCCATGGACGAGTCGCCTTGCTTTGCGTTTTGGAAAAAAACGTACTTTGGTGGTTGCGTTAGGCTTGTTTGGGGTGTTTGGCATGATGGGGGCGTGGATGCAAAGCATTGGAGGCATCATCCTCTCGCGGTTGCTTTTTGGGTTGTGTGTCGCGGTCTTGATGAGCCTTGCGTTGGCATTGGTGGGTGATTACATGAGGGAAGAAGAACGCACGCAGTATTTGGGCTATCAAAACACCTTTGTTGCCCTAGGTGGGGTAATGTTTATGGCAGGTGGCGGGTACCTTAGCGAGATTTCATGGCAGGGCGCTTTTTACATTTATGGCGTAGGCATCCTTGTGATGGTGATGGCAATGGTCTATTTGTTTGAACCCAAAACCCATGCCACTTGCGGGGGTTTTTCTGGCCATGCCACGGCGCCCCTTACACGCCTTTGGCCCGTGTTTGCAACAGCGGTATTGACCTTAAGCGTGTTTTACATGGTGCCAACCCAGCTTCCCTATTTGCTCTACGATGTTTACCAGATGGAAGGGCGTGAAGTGGGTATTTTGATGGCAACGGTGACCTTTGTCTCAGCCATCACCTCTTTGTTTTACGCGCGACTGCGCACACGCATGGGCGTTGGTGCTGTTTATAGCATGTTGTTTTTCGTTCAAAGCATTGGGTTTATGGGCCTTAGCCAAGCCCACACTTATGCCCAGTTCTCTCTTTCTCTTGTGGCAGTGGGTATTGGCGTAGGGTTGGTGATTGTTAATACAAACAGTTGGTTGCTTGAATGGGCACACGAACACGAACGTTTAAAAGCGACTGGATGGCTCACCAGCGCCATCTTTTTAGGGCAATTTATTTCCCCCATACTGTTGCATTTTCCTGTTGCAATGTTAGGAATTCCTGGTGCTTTTATGTTGGTGAGCGGCGTGCTTTTGAGTGTGAGCCTTTTGGTGTTTTACCGACTAAACCGTAGAATTAAGCTTTAAGTGAGGGGTGAGTATACTACCTTTAATCAAAGGAGTGCACTAATGGGGATGGAGATAGAGCGAAAATTTCGTCTTGATTCTGTTAACCTTTTGAAGGGCTTGATGCAAGAAGGGTTGCGGGTAAGCGAAACCTCTTTGTGCCAAGTGTACACGCGCATCGACAAAGAGGGGCAAGAACGCATTCGTTCTACAGGTTCTGCCTTTATTAAAACCCAAAAACGGGGCAAGGGACTCGCGCGCGAAGAGATTGAAGAAGAGGTTTCTGCCCAAGCCTACCACGAGGCATTTGCTTGTGCCATCGGGAATCCCATTGAAAAAAAACGCTACAGCTTTAAACTCCAGTCTTATGAGGCGTGTATTGATGTGTTTGAGGGGGCTTTGTCGGGACTTGTGCTTTTGGAGGTGGAGTTTGACACGCTCGAACACGCCTACGATTTTACTCTTCCTGCGTTTGAAGGCGCCGTGGAAGTCACGGAAGACGAACGGTATAAAAATCATATGTTAGCGGTGCAAGGTATTCCTCTTGAAACGGTAGATTTGAATCTGCTGTTTCACCAAGCAAGTCAACGGGAGTTGGATATGGCTCTTTTTCGTGCTTCTATGTCGAGTTACGATGGGTTTCGTGTTATCTTCACAGAACTTTATGCCAAAATCGAATTTCATAAAACCGCCTACTTGGAGACAAAAGAAAACGAACAATTGCATCAGTTTCGTGTAAACATCCGCAAAACTCGCTCTTTACTTCAGTCCGTCCCCGAGCTCTTTGACGCAGGCATCGCGGAGCGGTTTATTAAGGGATTTAAAACCATTGCAACCCAAACCAACACCAAGCGCGACTTGGACGTTTTTGGGGAATTTCTAGCCACCTTAGCCACCACACAGGCCATCGCTTTACATGTAGAAGCGTCACGGACAAGCGAAGACCAAAAAATTTCTGAAGCGTTAACGCAAGGGTATTACAACTCCTTTTTGCTAGAGTGGAAAATGGTGCTTGAAGACGAAGAGGGGTTTTTCAAAGGAAAACAAGGCAACCTTGGTTACCGCACCCTTAGTGCGTTGGCGTTAAAGATCCGCCTAGAAACCCTTGCGCGCAAACTTAAAAAACTCACCGAATCCAAGCCCCTTGAAGCCTTTCACAAGGTGCGCATCGAGTTTAAAAGGTTGCGTTACTTGCTTGAATACTGCGAATCCCAATTTCCCTCCAAAACCCTAAAGCAAACCATCAAAAAAGTAAAAATGATGCAAGAAACCTTTGGGTTACTGCAAGACAGGGACGTGCAAATGGAGGTATTAGATGCCATTGAAGCGCATCCGCCTCTTGCAAGCGACGTGGAAGTTGTCGCTGCCCTAGAAGCCCTTAGGGGTGTGTTGGGGAACGATATTTATGCGTTTCGCCTACGCATTTTATGTAAAAAGAAAAAACTCATCACCCAGTTAACCGCCTGTGTGTCGCCGCTAGAGCGTTACCTCCAAGACCTCTAAGCCCCCATCCGCTATAATCACGCCAGTTTTAGTTCAAGGAGCCTGTTTGAAATCAGAAGAAAAACAGCAAGAAATTGTTGAGATGTTTAACACCATCGCCCCAACGTACGACAAAGCCAATCGCATTTTAAGCATGGGCGTGGACATCAGTTGGCGCAAAAAAGCATGTGACCTTGCCTTTGGGTTTTACCCTAAAAATCCTCTTTCATGCATTGTAGATGTGGCGTGTGGCACAGGCGACATGATGGGATTTTGGCAAAAACAAGCCGACAAGCACGGCATCAAGATTGAAAAAATAGTCGGCGTCGACCCTTCTTCGGGGATGCTAGCCATGGGTAAAGAAAAATTTCCTTCTTACGCATTTATCCTCTCGAAAGCCACCGACATTCCCCTTGAAGCAAACAGCGCAGATGTGCTAAGCATCAGCTACGGGATTCGTAACGTGGTAGAGCGCGAAGCGGCGTTTGTGGAATTTGCCCGCGTGGTCAAACCCAGTGGCTTGGTGGTGATTTTGGAGTTTACGAAAGATGACAAAAAAGGCCCTTTGCACGCCCTTAAGCAGTGGTACCTCACCAAGCTTTTGCCACGCATTGGCGGGATGATTTCAAAAAACAGAGCCGCTTATGAATATTTGCCCAACTCCATTGAGGGCTTTTTGACTGCTTCCATGATGCAAGAAGAGCTTAAGAATGCGGGGTTTGAGACGGTGCATTGTGAGAGTTTTTCCATGGATATTTCCACGCTCATTATCGCCAAGAGGGTGTAAATGCAACCGTGTTTGAGCGTACGCGCGCTCAACGAACAGATTAAATCACTCCTTGAAACCACGTTCTTACATGTAAGGGTGGAAGGCGAAGTGTCGCGCCCCACGTATCATGGCTCAGGCCACTTGTACTTTACCCTCAAAGACGCCGATGCTTCTATTAGTTGCGTGATGTTTAAAGGCAACAACCAACGCCTCAAATTTCGCATCGAAGAGGGAGCCCACGTGGTGGTGTGGGGAAGCATTTCGGTCTACGCCCCACGGGGAAGTTACCAGATAAACTGTGCCGGAGCAGAACCCTCAGGCAGTGGCGCCTTGGCTTTGGCGTATGAACAGCTTAAAAAAGAGTTTGAAGCCAAGGGGTATTTTGACCCCGCGCATAAAAAACCACTTCCTTCCTTCCCCGTACACATTGCCTTGGTCACCTCTGCCACAGGGGCGGCCCTTCAAGACATGCTCACCGTGGCTTCACGCCGCTGGCCGTTGGTAAAACTAGAACTCTTTGAAGCCCTTGTGCAAGGAGACGGCGCCGTTCCTAGCGTCGTTAGTGCCCTAAAACGCGCAGGGCAAAGCAAGGCCGAGTTAATCGTGGTAGCTAGAGGCGGGGGAAGTGTGGAAGATTTGTGGGCATTTAATGAGCGCGATGTGGCCGAAGCG
>JACUTV010000158.1 GCA_014859645.1 Campylobacterales bacterium | reverse complement strand
CGAGGAGTACCCTAGTGTCGGGTCGCTTTACGAGGCACTTGGGGTGATTGATTAAAGGGGTGTGGGTTGCGATGAAAAATCTTAAGGTTTTAGAAGCAAAGGCGCTATTGGGCGAGGATATTGTGCTTATGATTAATCCTCGAGTGGTAAAAACTTATGGATATCCCTCTTTTGGTCAGCGAATGATGGTGCGTTTTGTGGGTTTTTTTGTAGGCAAAAAGCGCAGCGCAGCGTTTTTTCCTGATGGAGATCATCTTTTTTTTCCGCCAGGGGATTGGGATGTTAATGCTATACCCTTAGAAAAAATAGCGCGGTACAAAAAAATGGAAAATCTTTGGAGGCACAGGGATAATTTTCGTCAAAGCCTTTCTTATAAAATAGCGGTCGCCAAGATGTTCGTGGGGCGATTTTTTGGAAAAGGAATGGTTTATAAAAAGACCCCCATAAAGACATTTGCTGAGTTGGAAGACTTGTTGAAGCATCACCTTCTTAACATACTCTATAGCTTAAAAAACGAAGGCTACAGGATGGACATTGAACAAGATATGCCCGAGGTGAGCATCGGTCGAGAGGGTCAGATTATCAAATCAAAACGAGGGCGACATCGGTTTATCGCAGCGAAAATTGTCGGTCTTGAGAAGATGCCTGTCGTGGTTTCCCACATTCACCCGCTTTGGTTTGAGAAAGTTGTTAATGAATCTGGGAGTGAGACTAGAGAGCTTGGGGCGGCTTTGAGGAAGCTTGCAGTTTAACTATTTAATCCATTAAAATTTTAAAGTCCCAAGAAGGCCAATTTGCGGGGAATTATGCACTCTTTTTGCTATAATGGACGTGTTTTTCACACTGCATGGGTTGTGAAATCTTTTGAATCTAGAACAAGGTGGAATCGTGTCTTTTAAAAGTTATTTTTATGGGGAAAAGCTTGAGAAATTAACGTTTTATTCTTTGGTTTTGTGCTTTTTTGCAATCCCGTTTTCGCGTGCTACTATCAGTTTCATGGTATTTTGGTTGCCAGTTTTGGTTGTGTTAAACTATGGGTTCAAAGGCGGAGTTAGAAAAACTAAAGAATCTTTACCTTTGATGATACTCTTTTCCTTTGTTGCGTACATGACACTATCGCTTTTATGGACAACAGATTATGCGACAGGATTTGACCAATTGCAAAAATCTTACTTTCTTCTTGTGCTGGTGCTTTGTGTGGGCATTCTTGGGAAAAAAGAATGGGCTAAACCACTCTTTTTTGCCCTTTTGAGCGCACTCTTCTTAAGCGCACTGTTATCGTTAGGACATTTTTTCGAATTTTGGAATATCAAGGGAAAAACATCAGCACACACATCTCCTTGGATGAATTCTATTCACTATAGTATATTTATGGCAATTGGCGCCATCGCTTCTTTGAATTTGATGTTTTCTGTACAAAGGAAGTTCTTTTTTGGATTTATGTTTGTTATTTTTGTTACCACACTCTTGCTTTCAAACGGACGAACTGGGCAATTAGCCTTTTTTGTTGCAATGATTGTTTGTTTTTGGTTTTATTTTAAGAATTCAAAATTCTATTTTTTTGGTGCCGTTTTACTCATTATTTTTTCATCCCTTGGCGCATATTTTTTGGTTGATGAATTTGGTAAGCGTATTGATAGGGGGCTTGGCGACATTGTTCAAATTCAAGAAGGCGAGTATAATACCTCATGGGGCTTGCGTGCTGCTTACTGGGTTTTGGCAAAAGAAATTGTTGCCAAGGAGCCATTGTTTGGCGTTGGCGTTGGAGACTATAAGCTGGCATCTGGGGAGGTTCTCACAGAAGATAACCTTGACATGAGTAGTGGGGCGCAAGAATTTTTGGTCCGACGCCATTTTCATAATCAATATCTTATGGCAGTTGTCCAAGGGGGTTTTGTTGGTTTGACTTTATTCTTGGCTTTTCTTGGGTCTTTGCTCCTAGTCTCTTTTAAGGAAAGCACCCTTAAGCCCCTGTGCGTTTCCTTGTTTGTGGTGTATGCGGTTGGATTCATAGCAGAACCTTTGCTTTTATTGCAAAACCCTCTTTCGCTGTTTGCTGTTCTTGCCGGGCTTTTAGCCGTGCTGAAACGTGAGCAGTCTTTGGATGGCAAGAGGCAAGCAAAAAATATGAATCCTGTAGACTCAATACTCCTTGATTCGCACTAGCTCTTTTTTTGATGTAAATCACTCATTTCCTAGGGCCATCACCCCCCTGTTTTTGAAGTCACATAAAAAAAGAGGAGGGGTGAATGTTGTTTGCCTCGACCACAATCTGTGTCACCAAAAAAAGTGTTTTTCTTTGCGAGGTTTAATTGGTTTTCCGTTGCGTCCTAGCATCGCTTTTTTTGTATTTTAAGAATTTATTTTTCCAAATTAGTGCTAACTTCAGATATTACTTTTTCCAATATCGGATATTAATTTGATATTTTTTGTAGAATACGAGCGAGTTTTTTTGATTTAAAATAATGAAAAAAAACAATAAAACCTTGGTGTATAAAGTTTCCGCTTTGAGATAACTCTTTTGTTAAGGCGGTTTTTCTAACTCCAGAAGCTCCTATAAATTTAAGAACAAACATCACCCTTGCCTTTAAAAAATTGGATTAGCTTTTGACCATTGATTTTTATGCTGTTTTGCTCTTTAAAGTGCTGTATTTCCCCTTGCATCTTTTTGTATAAAGCTTCGTCCTCCAAGAGACTCAAAATTTTGTTTTTAGTAGATTCGTAGTCATCCCAATCCACAAATAGACCAGTCTCGCCCTCAGAAAGATAATCAAAAGCACTGGGGAAATGATTAGTAAGTACGGGAATGTTGAACTTATAATAGTCAGACAACTTTAGAGGGTAGGTAAGGTGTTGGTTAAAGAAAGACTCCTCTAGGGGTATGAGGCCCAAAGAAACAGTTTTGAGTCTCTCGTGCATCTGTTGTCTCGTGAGCCATCCCGTGATAAAAACCCTCTTTTCAAGCAGTTGGCTTTTGATGAGTTGATTAAAATGGGTGATTTCTTCTTCGGTTTTTCCTCCAAAGATAATCAGCTCATAGTGGGGGGGTAGAAATTTCATCAAATGAATAATTTGGGGGATTTTCTTCCTTGGGTCAAGCGCGCCAATATAAGCTAAAACTTTTTTCCCATAAGGCTCGATTAAGCCTTTGTTCTCTTCGGTTAGGATGCCAGAACTTAAGGAGATGATTGGTATAGCAAGGTGTTTTTGATAAAGGTTTTTTTGCGCAGTATTCATGCACACAAGTCCATCTGTTTTGGAGAGAAAGAGCCTTTCTCGAAAGAAGTTTTTTAAATTTTTAAATTTACTAATATCGGTTCTTTGAAATAAATTCATGTAGTAGTCGTGGCTTTCAAAAAAAACTTTTGCATTGCAAAGCTTTTTGAGGTGAAGTAACTTTGGTAGCATTTTAAGACTTCTCGTGTAGAGCACATCAGGCTTTTCTTGAATACAAATTGTTTTACATTGTTGGTACAAATCCGCTGTTCCTTTGGATGAAAAAATAACTTTTAAGCCAGACAAGTGCTCTTTAATACCAAACCTTTTTTCAAGTAGCTTTTTGGCATCAAACTCTTTTTTGACTTGGGCGATTAAAATCACATCCGCATGGTTGCTTGCAAGGCTCATGGTGCGATTTATTAAGAATGTGCTTGCAGGAGTTGGTGCGTCTATAAAATCGGTGTGAATATAAAGTATTTTCATTGGGCGTCCTTGCCGGGCGAGGTGTGTTTTAATTCAATGCACTTAAGGCCTTCTTTAATTTTTTTAAGCACATTTCCCTTGAAGTCCCCCTCAATTTTTTTAAGCCATAGGGGGTGAATGTTGTCTATCTCAACCACAATGTTTTTAGCTCCTACGATTTGCGCCGCTGAAAAACGGTGTCTTCCTTTGCGGGTTTTAATTAGTTCGCCGTTGCGGCCTATCATGATTCTGGGGTGTTCTGGGTTTAGACTGGCGTTATAGCCTTTTTCCTCCATGCTTTCTAATAAGCCAAGCAAACTATTCTTGAAAAGAAGGA
>JACUTV010000157.1 GCA_014859645.1 Campylobacterales bacterium | reverse complement strand
GCAAAAAAATCTTTCATGGCAAACAAGCCCCGTTCACACCACAGGTATTTGTTGGCCACGGCGCGGGAGATAGTAGACTCGTTAAACCCAAGTTCATCCGCCACTTCTTGCATGGTTAAAGGCAACAAATGGCCTCCGTGAAAAAAGCGGCCTTGGCGTTCAACGAGTACCAAAGCTAGCTTGTACAAAGTGGTTTTGCGTAAGGCCAAAAGGTTCACTAGCTCTTTGGCTTCTTTGTATTTGCTCTTTAAAAACACGCCCTCTTTCACAGCCTCTTTGATACGAATCTCAGGGTAAAACCGTCCGTTGATTTGCACGCTAAGTTCGTCTTTTTTAAGGCTCACCAACACATCAGGCACGAGGACGGGTGAGGCTTGCAAATATTCGATGGCAGGCGGGTTTCTAAAGTGCATCATGTGGCGTTTGGCTTCTTGAAAGCGTGGATGCGTGCAAAAAGTGTCCATGGTTTCAAACGAAGCAATCATCTTTCCAAGCACGTCGTGAAGCGCGTCGTCGAGTTCCGAGGCTTCCAACTGAAACAAAAAGGCTTCTTTGAGGTTCTTAGCTCCCACGCCCGAGGGTTCAAGCTGGGCAAAGCGGGCACGGATGCTTTCGCATTTTTCCACGCTCACGCCGAAGGTTTTGGCGATTTGAAGCATGTCGCCCTCAAAGTATCCTTCGTCGCTGATCCATGCGATGATTTCCTTGGCGACTTCTTGGGAGATGGGCGTGGGAAACAAGGGGGGTTCGATTTGGTCAAGCAAGGTTTCATACAGCGAAGGCTTAGCGATGCCTAGTGCTTCGATGGCGTCCGTGCTAGCATTGCTTACATGTAAGGCGGCTTTGTGGATACGCGAAAGGTACGTTTCTTCCACTTCCACATACGGGTTTTCTTCGCTGATTTCGTTAATCAGACCGTCTAATTCTTCGAGGGATGCGTGCAGCAAAGGAAGCCACATACTCATGGAGAGTCTGTGGCTTTGGGTTTGTTTGAGGGCTAAAGAAGGGTGCATCGCAAGCCCGCCAAAACGCGCTTAGTATTTGATGCGAATCAAACCGTTGGGTTTGACGACTTTCATCTGGCACGACAAGCGCGATTTTTCCGTGGTGGTTCCCGCAAGCACTTCTTTGAGCACTTTGACTTCTTTGGCTGTCATGGGGCTGAGGTATTCCATGCCTTGTTCGATGGAAACCACACAGGTACCGCACTCGCCATCACGGCACCCAAAAGGAAGCGCACTTCCTGAAGCTTCGACGATGTCTTGGATAGTCTTGCCTGGTTCTACGTTGATGGCCAAAAAGTCGTTCATAATCTCAACACGTGTTCTCATCCGTTATCCTTTGTAGGGTTTTACTAAAATGTCGCCTTTGACGAGGCATTGATCCGCCAGTCGGTACTTGCTTCCAATCGTATACTGTTGCAACTCGTAAGCTTTTTCTTCGCTCAAAAGCCCCAGTTTGATGAGTTTTTCAAACTCTACATCTTCCATGTACGTCGTTTGCAACTCTTCGCTCATCTCCTCTATCTCCACCACAACTTCACCGTTTGTTTTAGGAATACTCACGCCAGAAGCCACCGCAAGACGCAACAACACTTCACCGATTTTCGCATGGTACAAACCGTCGCTTGGGCCAAAGCCGCAAAAAACTACATTTGCCATTCAACTCTCCTTTTGTTTAGATTGGGTTTCGCGGTGACGCTTAATCCACGCGAGTTCTTCTTCTACTTCTTTTTCATACAGGTCTTCTTCTAAGGCTTCAAGCTCAAATTCACGGCACCCGTAGATGCGGTTTGCCCCCATGAAGTTCACTTCGTACACGCGGATGGTTTGCAAAAAATCCCCCACGTCGCGCACAAAGCCCTCATCTCCCGCGCGCACCAAAATCTCACCCATTTTCGCGTAAGGAAAGGTGCCGTCATTGCGGATGTCTTTGACAAGGCGCACCTTTTGACCGATGTGAAACCTTGAAAGAATCTCATCTTTGGTCGAAGAGGTTAGCATCCCTTCTTCAGCAACACGTAGGGGCTTCACTGCCTTCCTCCATACACGCGCTTTTGCAACTTTGACACGGAAGCGTGCGTCCGTCCATGTCCCAGATTTCTGCCGCACTTGGGCTGTAGCCAGATTCAAACTCTTTGTACACGCTTAGCAAGGCAAATTTGTAGTACTTTAACCGTTCCTCTTCGCTAGAAGCAGGGATTTCACGCGCCTTTTGGAGCATTTTTCCAAACTGGCGCATGATGTGTGAACGCTTGACATCCAACAACGCGCTATCATACGCGAGGTCAAAAAACTCAAAATACTCTTCCGCATCG
This sequence comes from Campylobacterales bacterium, assembly GCA_014859645.1. Lineage (GTDB taxonomy): Bacteria > Campylobacterota > Campylobacteria > Campylobacterales > Campylobacteraceae > Sulfurospirillum_B. The sequence continues at coordinate 1,705 of JACUTV010000157.1, read as the reverse complement.
CTGATTTGGTAAAAATCCTCCACCTTGCTCATTCCCCTATCTCCTCTTTGACTTTGGCAATCCACGCCTCTACGCGCGCTTGCGTTTTTTCAGGCTCGTTCACCTCGTCGATAGGCAAGCCACAAAACATCGCATTTTTCATGGCCAAAGAAGCCTCGAAGTTGTACCCCTCCGTGGGGAAAAATCCCACCACTGAAGCTCCGCGCTCTGTAAACACGTCGTACATTTTCCCCAACGCGCTCACAAAGTGCTCGCCGTGGGTTTTGGCATCTCCCGCCCCAAAAAAGGCGACGGTTTTGCCCGAAAAATCTAGCTCATCGTCTCCAATCTCTAAAAGCGGGTCGACCCAGTCGCGCTGTACGTCCCCTTGTCCCCACGTGGAGGAGCCTAAAAACAGGATGTCATGGGCTAAAAGCTGATCCGTCGAATCAAAATCCTCTTCCATGTTCACCACTTCATCCGCCTCAAACGCTTCGGCAATCTTATGGGCCACATTGCCCGTGATGCCACTGCAGGTTCCGTAAAAAACACCAACACTCACGCAGACTCCTTTTGGTAGATTTCAAGGGCACGGATGAGCATTTTCTCCCCCTCTTCTTCGAGTTTCTCTAAGGTACGAAAGGAAAAACGGTGGGCATCTTTAAAGTACTTAGTAAAGAGCACTTGGGTGTCAGTGACCACCACCACGCGTCCAAACCCTTCGTGGCTCATCTCCAAAACCACCGTTGCGACGTGGTTTGTCTTGGTTTCAAAGGCCAAGGCCAACGCTTGGTACAACACGCGAATGTCTTTAATCAAATCCTCGTCGATGTCGGCGATGAGGGGCAAAGTCTTTGCCTCTTCTTTGGTTTTGACGTATTTGAGCGTCAAGAGCTGTTCGTCATTGAGCCGTGACCACGCACCAAACCCATCTAGGGCGCGCAGTTGACCCACAAGAGTTTTCATGTAAAGGGCTTTTAACTCACTCACCGCTCACCTCCTTAAGTAAAATGCGACGAATCCACGGCGGGGGATTGGTGCTTAACATCCTTGCCAACGCCGCGGCGGTTGCTTCGATAGAGGTTGGCTCACTCACTTTCATGGGATGCATCCGTGATTGAATCACCCGTGCCGCCGCCGTTGGCCCGATGGCTTCACAGTAGATGATAGAAACGCCTTTTAACGCTTCGATTTTGGCGTTGATTTTGTCGGCTTCTGCTTCGATCTCTTCCTTGGTTTCTACCGCGCCTAAGCAGGTGTATCCCTCGGGCGTAATCTCATACACCGCAAACTGTTTCGCCCACCCAAAGTGGTCGTTAATCATCTCCAAATCTTTCGTGGCAAATGCAACTTTCATCATGTTCTCCTAGTGGTCTTTTTCACACACATTAGCAACGCGAAACAAACTCTGCGCACCGCCTTCGTACAAAACGCTGTGATTAAGCGCGCCGCCTACGGTTCCCCAACTAGGAAACCCTCGCACCACCAATGGCACACCAAAACGCTTGGCGATGGCCTTGGCGTGAAAGTTGCCTATCACCACATCGATTCCTTCCATGCGGTGTTCCAAATCTTCAAAATCCCCCACGACGCCGCCTAGGCTTTCTAGGTTCGTGCTAGATGTCGCCCCGATGACACAGGCAAGTTTCGCGCCCGCTTCTTGAAGCAGTGCCCCATAGCCCACTATCTCATCGGGTTCGCCGATGAGTGCCACGTTTTTGCCACC
>JACUTV010000156.1 GCA_014859645.1 Campylobacterales bacterium | reverse complement strand
TATTTAGTTTGCCAGAGGGTATAGGTGGCACTATTAAGCAAAAGTCGTCAAAGAAAAAGTTCAAATCTAAACTTTTTATCTTAAGAGGCTCGAAGTTCGTGGTTGAGTTTGTAGGTTATGATGCCACTAAGCGAGATATCTTCATCTATCTGTTCAAAGTGCACACCGATACCACCACCTATGAGACGGTAGTTCAAGAGTTCTTCTTTTGTGGCGTTTTGGATTTTTTTTGTATAACTGTAAGGAAGTGTTAAAATATCACCACTTTGGAGATAAACATAGATTTTATCGCCAAAATCAAGTCTATTGATGAAAGTATTCATTCCACGCTCCTATAAGCTCTTTTTGATGCTCTTTGATAATATTTATTATCTTTTTTTCATCATTTTTTGTAAATTTTTGCCTGTTTGTTACGTTTAGGGTTTCAAGCTCAACCCTCATATAGCCATCTCCTTTTTCAACGTGTATATGCACAGGAGTATGTTCATCACTAAAAAAGAAAAAGCGAAAACCATTAATTTTAAGTACAGTAGGCAATTTCCTTCTCCTTTAGTGGTTAAATTATAGCATAGATTAATTATGCGATGCAGTGTCTTGATGGGGTTATTGTTGCTCCATTTTGTCTTGAACAATACCTTTACATGTAAGGATTTTTCAAACATGGTATAATCCCCGTTTTTAACCCCATTTTTCAAAGAAGTTTCATGATACAACTTACCAACCTCACTAAACGCTTCGCTACGCGCGAGTTATTTTCTAATGTCAATTTTCAGCTAGGTTCCAAACAGCGTGTGGGCTTGGTCGGGCGCAATGGCAGTGGCAAATCCACCCTTTTTAAGATGATTTTGGGCGAAGAAGCCTTGGATGGCGGAGAGATTGGCATCCCTAAAAACTACAAAATCGGAGCCTTGCGCCAGCATTTGCACTTTAGTGAAAAAACCATCGTCGATGAGGTCGCCTTAGCACTGAGTGAAGATGAAAAATACGAGATTTACCGCGTCGAAAAGATGCTCTTTGGCCTTGGTTTCACGCAAGAAGACCTAGCAAAATCCCCCAGTGCCTTTTCAGGTGGCTACCAAATCCGCCTCAACCTTGCCAAGCTACTCATCGCGCAACCCAACTTGTTGCTCTTGGACGAACCTACCAACTACCTCGACATCCTCTCCCTTCGGTGGCTCAAAGCCTTTCTCAAAAACTTTGACGGCGAAGTGCTGATCATCACCCACGACCGCGACTTTATGGACAGCGTGAGCACCCACACCATGGGCATCGTGCGCCGCAATCTGTTTCAGATTCAAGGGGGCACGCACAAGTTTTATGCCCAACTCGCCGCCAATGACGACCAGTACGAAAAAGAGCGTCAAGGCCAAGAGAAAAAACGCAAAGAGCTAGAAGAGTTTATCGCCCGAAACAAGGCACGCGCTTCCACGGCGGCTTTGGCACAGTCCAAAGTAAAACTGCTCGAAAAAATGGACGTGATGGAAGAACTTGAGAGTGAAAGCAAGCTTCGGTTTGACTTCAACTACCAAGAAACCCCCGCAAAAATCATCCTAGAAGCCAAGGATTTGAGCTTTGGGTACACACCAGACAACCTGCTTTTTGAAAAGATTTCCTTCTCCCTAGCCAAAGGCGAGTGTCTGGGCATCATCGGTAAAAACGGCAAGGGAAAATCCACCCTTCTTAACGTTCTAGCAGGCGAATTGAAGCAACACACAGGGGTGATTACTTCACATCCTGCGACCGTGATGGGTCACTTTGGACAGACAAATATCAACCGCCTCAATGCTGAAAATACCATCATCGATGAGATTTACGTAGGCAATCCCAAACTCGCGTTTTCCTCAGTGCGCGCCATTTGTGGCGGGATGATGTTTAGCGGGGATGATGCGAAAAAGAAAGTTTCACTCTTAAGCGGTGGCGAAAAAAGCCGCGTGATGTTGGGGCAGATTTTGGCACGAAACGTCAACTTGCTCTTTTTGGATGAGCCTACCAACCACCTTGACATGGAGTCCATCGAAGCCCTCACGGAGGCGATGGAGCGCTTTGAAGGGTCTATTGTGCTCGTTACCCACTCCGAAGAGCTGTTGCGCCGCGTGGCAGACAGGCTCATCGTCTTCACCTCCAAAGGTGCAGAGTATTTTGAAGATGGCTACGATGCCTTCTTGGAAAAAATCGGTTGGGAAGAAGAAGCGGGCGAAGTCAAGGCCAAAAAAGTTCCCAAATTTGACAAATACCAAGTCAAAAAACTCCGCACCGCGCTCATCAAAGAACGCAGTGCCAAAGCCAACCCCCTAAGAACCCAAGTAGAAACCTTGGAAACAGACATCATGACGCGCGAAGAAAAGCTCAAAACCCTCAACCAAGAACTCGCCACCGCTTCAGGTTCGGGCGATAGCGCGCGCATCAGAGAACTCTCCAAGCAAGTTTCCCACGAAGAACTCGCCGTAGAAAGTGCCTTCGCTAAACTCGAAACCGCCCAAACCAAACTCGACGCGGTGATGGCGGAGTTTGAAGTGAAGCTGGAGGAATTGGAGTAGGGCTTTGAGGTGGGGCATGCTTAGCAAAAAATTAATAATTCTTTAAGGAGAATGTTGAAATGGAAAAGAATTGGTTTGTTCTTTTTTTATGTGTTTTTGTAGGGGTGTTTTTTAGTGGTTGCTCTTGCACTGGAGGAGCGTTGTGCCCAAATACCTATAAAAAACCAGAAACTTTGCATTTGAAGCAAATATTTTTTGCTGATAAGGAAGAAAAATTAAATATTTTTGTAGATGATACTTTGGACCTTGCTAGAAATAAGCTTTTCATAGAAGGCATGGTCGAAGTTATTAATAGGCACGGAAAATGGAGTGATGTATACAATACATCCGTAAATCAAGTAAATTTCATTGAAGATTTTTATGAAGAAAACAATCTGCGCCGCAATGCCTATCTAAATAAAGATTTTTACAATAGCTATTTTGTCAAAATAACAATGGATCATTATGCGCCAATTGGCAATTATGTTATGAAAAATATTTCTTACAATAGTACTGGAATTTTTACTTCTGTAGACAAGCATGAGTCCAATACATATTTTGCTAAAAAACTTGATGACAGGCGTTTTGAAATATCAGGTTTTAAAAATCGTCAAGAAGCACTTGATTTATATTTATATATTGTTGATTCAACATTACGGTTTGCATTTGATGAGGACTTGACTGAAACAATTCAAAAAATTTTTGTTGAGAAAAATATTGACTACTTAAACCCTTTAAAATATTATGGAGGGATGGCATTAGAGTTCGATCCAATCGTCCTTAAAGATGAAAATAGGCTTATTTTAAAATCAACATTGGATTACTTTAGCTTGAGTAATCTGCTGAAAAAAGAGATGTCAGATAATTACAATTTTGTTGCAACAGCAGAAGAGGCTGACTTAGTAATGGTTGTTAATAATCTCGCTTTTATTTGTCCGTATACCACCAAGGAAGAGCACTTAAAGGTGATTCAAACCAAAGAATACGAGGGGAAAATTTTTGAAGGAGCAAAAGCTTCAAATCATCTCTATAACTCTGGGAGTGCTTTGCACTCATTAAGTTTAAATGGTTATATGTCTCCAAAGGCAGCAGCTGCCTCAAACACCATTGCTAGCGCCGAATTGGCCATAGGTCTGATAGGAGCCTTTACTGGACCCAACAAAACACAAAGCAGGTTAGCGCTTCACAAAGTCTATTTCATAAAGCCTTCAGGGGAATTTTTGGCTGAAAAGGTTTATGGAAAAAACTACACATTTAACCAAGGTTTTTTGAAAAATTTTTATTTCAATTTGGCAATTGCTGCAAACCTTGAAATAATAAAGAGTATATACGCTGATATAGAGCACTAGAGTAGAGGACTTTATCCAAAGATTTTAAAAGAGCCTTGCGCGGAAGCTTATTTTTTAAAGTTTTATCCCTCTTGGCTTCTGTCAAAACTCTTTTTAAGGTGAAGAATTATTTAATTTTAAATTATGTAGTCACCCCTGAAAAACTCACTCAACCCCCATATTAAGGCATTTAAAACA
>JACUTV010000030.1 GCA_014859645.1 Campylobacterales bacterium | reverse complement strand
GGCTACGCCGTAGCGACCAACATCCTCAACAGTGGCGGTTACGTAGACCCACTCACCAAAGAAGGTCAAGTCGCCCTAGCGCGCAACTTGCAAATCGCTACTGCGGCAGTGGACAGCACGGGCATGTGTATCTTTGTGGCATTCCCAGCCCTCGATGACCCCAAGTGTCTACCCGCACTCATTGACATGATTAATGCCCGTTTTGGCGTCGCCCTTACGGGGGATGATGTTGTTAATCTTGGCAAAAACATTCTCAAACTCGAACGCGCCTTCAACCAACGTGCAGGCCTCACCAGCGCCGATGATCGCATTCCTGAATTCATGAAATACGAAGCCCTACCCCCACACAATGCGATTTGGGATTTTACCAATGAAGAAATCGATGCGTTTTGGGATTTTTAGATGACTATTACAGTGAAACTCTTTGCTCAGTACCGCGAAGGTAGGTTCAAAGAAGAACAACGCACCTACCCCGAGGGAACATATGCTAAAGAGGTAGTAGCAGAACTTGGCATCTACGAGGGGAAATTTCCCCTTGGCGTGTTGATGCTAAACGGACGCCACCAACCCGAAGAGGTAGAACTTCACGAGGGAGACGTGCTCTCCCTCTTCCCCAAAGTGGGGGGCGGTTAAGCGTTTTCTTTGATGCCTAAAATCAGGCGGTACGACCCAGGCGTGCCAGGAGGGATGAGGGCAACCTTGTCCCCCTCTTTAAGTACCGTGGTTTTAGGAACAACCAGATGATTCACAAAAGCCCCCTCCACCTCTTTTTCCCCAAATCCAAGCGTAGCGATGAGTTCTTTTAAGGTGATGCCGTCTTTACATGTAAAGGGTTCTCCAAGGTACCCAATGCCTTGGCGTTTTAAATGGGGACGCAATAGGGAAAATGCTTTGAGAAAAAGTTGCATAAAGCCTCCAATTTTTGCTACATTATACCCCGCAAAAGGAGAAACATGAAATCCCTAGAATTGTTTTTACACGAAAACGCCCAAGAAGGGTTTGTGAGCATTGCAACACTTCGCGAAGCCATGGAACGCTTTACATGTAAGGCCAGAACCGTCGAAGAAGCCATTTTTAAAGCAGGTCTCACGCCTTTACGTTACCGTCGCAACCAACAAAGCCTCACCCAAGCCGACCAACACCGCTTGTTTGACGCCCACGTGCTCGTGGTTGGATGCGGGGGATTAGGTGGACTCACCAGTGAGCTTTTAGCGCGTGTTGGCATTGGGTCGTTAACGCTCATCGACCCAGACGTATACGAAGAACACAACCTGAACCGCCAAATCTTCTCTACCGTAAAAACCCTGGGGCAGTCCAAGGCAAAAACCGTACGTAAACGCCTGTTGGAAATCAATCCCGCCTTACATGTAAGGGCATTGCAAGACGCCCTTGTCCCTGAAAACGCGCACCTGCTTGTCAAAGGAAAATCGGTCGTCGTGGATGCGCTAGATTGTCCGCTCACCAAAACCTTGCTCGCCTTTACATGTAACGAAGAAAATGTCGCTTTTGTGCACGGTGCTATTGGAGGCTGGATGGGGCAATGCAGTACGAGTAAAAATTTGGAAGAGATTTATAAAGACGGAGAAAAAGGGGCGGAAAAACAGAGTGGAAATCTTCCTATGACCGCGGCATTTTGCGCGTGTTTGCAGGCGTCTTTGGTGCTTAAAACACTTTTAGACAAACCCGTTTTGGAAGACTCCCTTCTCTTTTTTGACCTTTACGACATGGAGATGATGCAAGCAAGACTTTTCTAAATGTCTTGCTCGATCACTTCTTTAAAACGGTTAAAATAAACCTCTTTTAGGGTGCCAATCTCCATGGTTACATCGTTACATGTAAAGCTCTCGCCACCCACAACGCCCAGTTTTTCTACTGTAACGCCTAGTTTTTCAGCCATAGCCAAAAAGCCTTTTTCATCTACCACTTCTACAATGGCGCGTGAGAAACTTTCGCTAAAGATGTCGCGGGCGTCTTTGGTTTGTATGGAAGCAGTGATGCCTTGCCCTGAAACAGCCGCCATTTTTGCAAGAGCAATCGCCACGCCGCCGACATTCACGTCTTTTGCGCACGCTAACATCCCTGCCTTGTTGGCTTCAATCACCAGTTCCCATAGGGCAAGTTCTGCGGTGTAATCAATAGCTGGCAACACGCCGCGCACTTTGTCAAACAAAACTTTCATGTACAAACTGCCGCCAAACTCATGGCGCGTTGTGCCTAGCACGTACACGCTATTGCCCGCACCCACAAACTGAGAGGGCAAAATGCGCGCCGCATCGTCATTGAGTCCCACCATGGCGATGGAAGGCGTTGGGTAAACACCCACGCCATTGGTTTCGTTATACAAAGAGACGTTACCACTGACAACAGGTGTGTTAAGCGCCGCGCACGCTTCTTTGATGCCATAGCATCCTTGGGCAAACTGCCACATGACTTCAGGATTCTCAGGGTTGCCGTAATTCAAACAATCCGTAATAGCCAAAGGTCGCGCACCGCTCATGGCCACATTGCGTCCACTCTCTATTACTGCAGCTGCTGCGCCACCTTTGGGGTCGATGAAGTTATAGCGCGGATTACAGTCACTGCTCATAGCAAGGGCTTTACCGTTTTCTTTGATGCGAATGACACTGGCGTCTAAACTGCCTGGTCCTTTGGCTGTGTTGGTTTGCACCATCGAATCGTACTGTTCAAAAATCCACGATTTGTCTACTACTTCTAAGCTTGCAATGAGTGATTCAAAGGCTTTTTGGTTAGAAATGGGCTCAAAATCATCAATCCCCATGCCTGCGATTTCATCAAGATACGCAGGACGCTTCACAGGGCGGTCAAGCACGGGAGCTTGTTCACTCACCGGCTGCACAGGGATGTCAGCTACTTTTTCTCCGTGCCAGAACAGTTCCATATGGCCCGTATTGGTCACTTCACCGATGACTTCTGCATCTAAGTCCCATTTGTGGAAGATTTCCAGCACCTTATCTTCCATCCCTTTTTTAGCACAAATAAGCATGCGTTCTTGGGACTCGCTGAGCATAAATTCGTAAGGCATCATGCCCTCTTCGCGCGCAGGGACTTTAGAAAGGTCCATTTTCATCCCGCTTCCCGTGCGTCCTGCCATCTCAAAAGAGCTTGATGTCAGCCCTGCCGCGCCCATGTCTTGGATACCCACGATGTAGTCTTGTTTAAAGAGCTCCATGCACGCTTCAAGCAAGAGTTTTTCTGCAAAAGGGTCGCCTACTTGCACAGTCGGACGCAAGGATTTGTTTTCTTCCGTGAAGCTATCGCTCGCCATGACTGCGCCGCCTAGGCCGTCGCGTCCTGTTTTGCTGCCCACGTAAATAACAGGATTGCCGATGCCCTCAGCCCGTCCGTAAAAAATCTCATCGGTTTTGCACAGGCCCAAGGTAAAGGCATTGACTAAAATGTTGCCGTTGTAACATTTGTCAAAAGAAGTTTCACCACCTACGGTTGGCACACCCATGCAGTTGCCATAATCCCCAATCCCTGCAACCACGCCACGTACGAGGTAGCGTTGGTGCTTAGCAACTGCGCCAGGGCCTTCCACTTCGCCAAAGCGCAACGCATTGAGGTTAGCCACAGGACGCGCGCCCATGGTAAACACGTCGCGCAAGATGCCGCCCACACCCGTTGCCGCGCCTTGGTAAGGCTCAATGAAACTAGGGTGATTGTGGCTTTCCATCTTAAAAACCGCCGCCATGCCATCACCTACGTCAATGACGCCTGCATTTTCGCCGGGGCCTTGGATGACCCACGGGGCTTTAGTAGGAAAACCGTTAAGGTATTTTTTACTGGATTTATAAGAGCAGTGTTCGCTCCACATAGCGGAAAACACACCAATCTCAAGCAAGTTTGGCTCTCTTCCAAGAATCGAGAGGATGTTTTGATAATCCTCTTGCGTTAACTTATGCGACTTTAAGACGTCGTTAATATTTTCCATCCGAATCACCCTTGGGAAATTTTTTAGTGAGTGTACTCAAATTGCACTTATGGACTTGTTAAGGACGCTTTTGCAGCCCATGAAAAACCTTTTGAATCACCCGCAAGAGAGACTTTATCTCAATGGGTCAAAGCTTCGGCTTTGGGGGTACCCATTGTGGAAAACGCGTCTTTAAAAAGGGTGAGGCAAAAGGTTCGTTACTTACCTAGGCAAAAGGTGCCAAACATTTTGTCTAACATTTCATCCACCCCGTATGGTCGTGTAATGGCACCAAGCGCCCCGATGGCCTCGTTAAGATGAAAGGCAAACAGTTCAAGCTCTGCCTCTTCAAGACGCGGTTTTGCTTCGATAATGGCTTCATGTGCTTTGCGTACCGAAGCGATTTGATGGGTTGAGGTGAGCAACATTCCCTCATCCATGCGCTGGGTGTCTAGGTGTGTTCTAAGGGCATCTGCAACGCACGAAAGGCTTGAAAGCGTGCTTACATGTAAGGCATTTTCTAGGCCCTCAAACACCTTTGGCAGGTCTGTTTTATTGAGAAGATAGACCACGTGCTTGGAAGAAGCATAGGCGTCCAACAGTGCTAAAATTTCCACATCTTCGGCATCTTTTGGGCGACTTGCATCAAACAAGGCCAGCACGATATCTGCTTCTTCGATGGCTTTTTTAGAACGGGCTATGCCGATTTGCTCAACTTTTTCTTCCGTATGGCGAATGCCTGCCGTGTCTACTATTTTGATTAGATGCGTCCCGATGCGCATCTCTTCTTCGATGGTATCGCGCGTGGTACCTGCAACATCGCTAATAATAGCGCGGTCATAGTGCAAAAGTCCGTTTAGCAAAGAGCTTTTACCCACATTTGGCTTACCAACAATCGCGACTTTGAAGCCTTGCATCAAGCCTTTGCGCTGTTCACTCACGGTCACAACTTGTCCTAACTGTTGCTCTAAAGCGGTGAGCTTTGCTTCCATTTGATGGATCAAACCTTCAGGCAAATCTTCCTCGGCGTAGTCAATAGAGACTTCCACGTACGCCAAGATTTCCAGCAAAGACTCCCTCGCCTCATTCACAAAACGGCTTAGCTCGCCTTTCATTTGACGGGCAAGGATTTTGGCAGCTTCCTCACTCTTAGCTTCGATAAGTTTAGCGATAGCCTCTGCCTCAGCCAAATCAATACGGCCATTTAAAAACGCACGCTTTGAAAACTCCCCAGGAGCTGCAAGGCGCGCACCATAGCCAAGCAACGTGTCTAGCACCATGCTTGCCACCATCATGCCACCGTGACATTGAAACTCCACCACTTCTTCACCTGTGAAACTTTTAGGGGCTTGAAAATAGACAACCAACGCCTCATCAATAAGCGCTCCTTGGGGATCAAACAAAGAAGAGAGAGTGGCGTGGCGTGGGGAAAAAGAGGGTTTTTGAGCCAAGGAGCAAGCCAACATCAACGCATCTGGCCCGCTCACGCGTACTATGGCAATGGAGCCAATGCCATGAGCAGTGGCAATGGCGGCAATTGTTTCTATATGCTTTTCCGATTAAAGTCGTTTACAACGACAAATTTTCGCCCCTCACGCCCTGTTTTGATGCCCACGTATTTCTCGGGAAAACGGGCGCGAAGTTTTTCTAGTGCGATTTTTATCAAGACACCATCAAGGGGCTTGGTTTGCCCACGCCCTTGGGACTCGATACGCTCAACCACAGGGGCGAGGTAGTTTTCAATCATCTCTTCTTGATTATGCAAAAACTGGGCAATCTCCAAACGAATACCCAAACCGTATTTCATGTTAATCCAGTTGTACAGCAAGTAGGAAAACGCCTTATAACGATACCCTTCCTTGCCAATAAGCAACGCCGCATCTTCACCGTTAATCTCGATTAGCACGGTTTGTTCATCATGGGCTTCCACTCGCACCACTTCGATGGCAAAACAGCTACTTTGCACAAGCTCACGAACCCCAACGTCAAGTGCTTTTATAACCTCACCCACAACTGCATGGTTGCGCTGTTTGGGCTGATAAGGATAGATTTCTTCTTTCTCTTCGTTTGTCTTAAGAAAAGGTGTTTCTTGCTTGACAAAAGGTTCTTCAGGAACGCTCAACGCAATTTCTTCTTCACCAAATGGTTCTTTTTTGCGTCTGGAGCGGGATTTTTTCTGACGGGGTTTGCGCTCTTCATATTCCTTTGAATCAGAAACTCTAGGCGCTTCTCTAGCTTCTACCGTTTCTCGCACTTCTTCTTTTTTAGCCACAGGCGCCTCGCGTTCTTTGCGAGGTTCGCCTTCACGAAAGGCTTCAATAATGGCCGACTTTTTAAAGAGGCCAAAAATCCCCAAACGGGGATGTTGAATAACTTGAATATCAAGCTTTGTCACCGAACACGAAAGCTCGGCAGCAGCCTTTGAAAATGCTTCTTGGAGGGTGTCGGCTTCTACTCTCATTTTTTCTCTTCTTTTAGTGCTTTTTGGTCTTCTTTTTTCTTCGCAAACAAGCGATTAACATAATACTGTTGTCCGATAGAAAAGAGGTTGTTGATAAACCAGTACAGGGTCAATCCCGCAGGGAAAGTTACAAAGAAGAAAGTGAAAATCAACGGCAAAAACTTCATGATTTTTTCTTGCATAGGGTCAGTAAAGTTTGTTGGCGTAATGCGCTGATGGAAAAACATGGTGGCACCCATCAAGATAGGCAAGATATAGTAAGGATCCATTGCCGCAAGGTCTTCTACCCAAAAAATCCACGCCGCCCCTTTAAGTTCGATAGCATTAGAAAGAACGCGATAGATGGCAAAGAAAATAGGAATTTGCATCAAGATCGGCAAACAGCCACCCATGGGATTAGCGCCGTGTTTTTTATACAATTCCATCATGTGGGTATTGAGTTTTTGTGGTTCACCTTTGTATTTAGCTTGAAGCTCTTTAACCTTTGGTGCAAGCTCTTTGAGCTTGTTCATGGAAACCATCCCTTTGTAAGTCAAAGGGTAAAGTACCAAACGGATTAAGATGGTCATGGCGACAATAGCCCAACCCCAGTTACCAAAAATACCGTAAAGGTAGCTCAAAAAGAGGAACAGGGGTTTTGCAATAAATGTAAACCATCCGTACTCAATAGCATCGGTAAGGCGCGCATCAATCCCGTTTAAAATCTCGTAATCTTTTGGCCCAATGTAGCCGCTAAAACTCATGGAAGGCTTGCCTTTGACAAACAAGATACCACTTTTGTCTTTGTCGTTTGAGACAACAACGTCAAAGCCTTCATTAAAATCATACAACAAGGTCGTATAGTAACGATCCACCGCAGCGACCATTGGAGCGTCAATAAAACGGTCGTCACCCTTAGCGTCACCATCACCAATCACAGTGATTGTTTCATCGGCTTCTTTAATAAGTACGCCGTGAAAAGTGAAATTATCCGCCACTACATTGGGGCGAAATCCTGGGGTGATGAAAAAATCTTGAGGAGAACTTAGTTCAAGTTTAACATCATAATGCCCCTGAGGGTAAAACGTGATGTGCTTCGTAAGTGTTGTTTGCCCAAGCGTCTGTGTTAATGTAAGAGACTGGGGAGCATCGCCAAGAGAAAGGGTCTCTACGTCAGACACATAATCAATAGCAAAGGCTTCGTTATTGATGGCGCTGTCTTTAAAACGTACTTCAAGAGGCTTAGGCTCTAGGGCTTCGTCAATCAACTGCAAGCGTGAAGCATCGGCATTTTTAAACTTTGTATCGCTCAAATAGTACTGAGAAATGCGTCCCAAACGGTCGATTTTAAGTTCGAAATGCTCACCCTTTACCGTAGCAATGTACGCTAAATCTGAAGAAGCACTTGAAGCAGGAGCAACGGAAGCAGATGAAGTGTCATTTGGCGCGGATGAAGGGGTTTCCACTTGGGGAGCTTGCGTCGAAGTACTTTGGGCGACTTCGGTTTGGGTTGGTACATTTTTTGGGATGAAAAAATAGTCGTAGCCGACAAAAAAAGCGAAGGAGAGGACGGTTGCAATGAGGACTCGGTGTTGCATGCTCAATTTATCTATCACAAAAGTTCCTTAGTTAGATTTTACTGCAAGCAAATGATTTGATGACATAATAATGGCCGGGGCCCTTAGGAACAAACCAAAACTTTACACAAATAACCTTACATGTAAAGCGTCGTACCATCGAATAGGAACGAAACCGTTTCGATACGACGGGGTAGTCGATTCCACCAGGAAACAGTTGGTTGCAGCGCAGTATTCGCAACAAACTTGCCCCCAAACCAAATAAAAGACGATTGTGCATCACTTGCCATTTGGCATATTCAGAACACGTAGGATAGTACCTGCAACTTCCAAAGCTAGCGAGTGTTAAAACTTTTTGATAAAAAGCAATCAACCACAGCGCAAGTGTTTTCATGGATGAAGGCATCCAAGTTTTCGCAATGCCCAGCGCACACTTCGTACACATTCATCGTGCGACAGTGTGTGAATCTGGGCCTTGGCTACAAAAATATAACTGCCATCCACCACGCTGTCTTGGAGTTCCAAGAAAACAGCGCGCAAACGGCGTTTACAGAAATTGCGTTGCACGGCGTTGCCTACCTTTTTGCTAGCGGTAAACCCTACGTTTTTCTTCAACGATGCTTTGTAAAAGATCACGGCACAATCACAGTGCCACTTCTTACCCTGATTGTATCCAAGGGCAAACTCCCGTGAATGTTTAAGGGAGTCGTAAGCCCTTAGGCGGCCAATTTTTTTCTACCTTTTGCACGGCGTGCATTGATAAGTCGGCGACCATTTTTGGTTTTCATCCGTGTCAAAAACCCGTGGGTTCGCTTGCGCGGAGTATTGTGTGGCTGGTATGTACGTTTCATGCCATTCCTTCTTTTAAGATAATTTAAGGTTAGGATTTTACTGTGAATTTACTTAAAAGTGGCATAAGTACCCCAAACTTTCCCAAAGTTGTGGTATTATTCTTTTTATTTTCTATGGGATGAGGACACACAAATGGGCATAAAATACGCAGGACCAAAGGTTATCTTCTCACAAAGCGGTATACGTTTTGATACGCACAAAGAAGACAAATACGTTTACCTCAACATCGCAACACAACTGTGTGAAGCACTCTCTCATGAGCATACTCCTAACCACACTTACGCGTACGATGCCACTTCAAAACGCTTAAGCGACGCTGAGATCATAGCACACATCGATACTATTGTTGAGGACAAAGAGGCGCTTTTTCAAAAAGCACAAATGGCTGCTTTTTTATATGTAGAGCACGAGCAAGAGCACGCGCGCACCGCATGCCTTCACACAGGCGAAGTAAATTACGCCACGTGGCTAGCCAATATTGAACTCATGAAAGAGTACATCGTACAACGCCACTTTAACAAGCAAATCTACTATGCACTCATTAACACCCTTGCAAAGCAGGTATTACAACACCGTATTACAGAAATCAATACGCCCATGTTTGAAAAATTCGTCCACGTGCTACACTCGCTTCAAGGTGTCTTACAAGAAGGTAAACGTGCCATATCGAGCCATGTTGAGTTTTACAAAAAAGAGGACACATTAATGGTGCGCTTATGTATACACCTTTAGGCTTGTGTGTCTAAGACCGAACCTCCAAGCTCTGCGATGCGTGCGTCAATTGTCTCTAGCGCCTTAGCCAAGGTGTTATAGCTAATATCAAAGAGCTTTTGGCCCCACGTGGCTTCGGCTTCTTCAAACCCTTGAAGCACCCCTTTTCTTCCTTCTTGAAGTTTTTCAAGATCATCCCCTGCCCCACTGATCACAAACCCTGCGATGCGCCCAGCCGTTTGTTCTACGCCAAAAAAACCATTGTCTGCGACAAGTGCTTTGGCTTCGTTTTGCGACAAGGCTTCGATAGGTTTTCCCCCATAGCCAATGGCTTCATAGTCAATAAACTCCGACAAGCTTTGAGGAACTTGAAGCTGCATAGACGTAGCGCCCACATAGCTTTGAAAAGAGAGGTCCACACGAGACATTTCAAAGGAAAAGCCTTTGGTAACGCCCGTTGCCCCAGTGGTGGTGCTTTTTCCAGAAACAGAAAGGTGGTTGTACTTAAAAAAATTGTTAGCGGTGAGTGTGTTGATATCCATAGGATCTCCTTTTGCTTTGAGTGAATATCGACTTTTGGCAAAAAGAGTGTATGTGCCACTTCTTACATGTAAAGAAAAAAGCACCCCAAACGCATCGCTAAAGACACGTCTGGAGGCTTACATGTAAGGGTTAGAATTTCCCTTTTTCTTTGAGCTTTTTATACCATGCATTGTGGAGGTATTTTACTTCCTCTTCTTCTACATAACCCGTGATAATGCTGTGCACCGCTCCTTTGATGGCGAACATAGACATGTACACGTGGGTGATAAACAAAGCAACCACCACAAACCCCATGACGTTGTGCAAGATGGCAGCGAGTCTTAAGAGGTCAATCTGACTAAGTCCGCTCAACGTGTGCAACATTTCTATCTTAAAGTCTAAGAAGAACATCATAGCACCCGTTAAAATCATCGTCAGAGTGCCTAGTATCGCCACCCAGTACCACATCTTTTGGCCCGCGTTAAACTGGGTTGCATTGATAATGCGCTTCTCTTTAGAGAGGTAGCCGCCCAAAATCATAAACCATTTTATGTCTTCAAGAGTAAAGAGTGCTTCTTTGAGCCACATAAGTGCCATGGGAAGAATGACAACAGCAAGAGGAACCGTAAAAAAAGCGTGAAGGTTTTTTGCCCAACGCACAAAGGTACCGCCGCCAAAAAAATCACCAAAGATGATCACAAACCCCGTGGGAATGATTACCAAAAAGCTAATACCTGCGATTTGGTGAATGGTTCGGTGAAACAGGTTAAACGCATAATGCTTCTTTTGGCTATGGGGAAATATCTTGGGCCCGACGATTTTATAGTGCAGAAAAAAGACCGCAGGCACACCCAATAAAACAGCCAAAAAGACCCAAGCAAAGTACTTGCTTTGAAGGAGCGTAAAAAGTGCTCCTAGCTGAAGAGTCTCTTCTTGTCCGTATCCTAAAATATTTTGTAACCGCATTTCTCCCCAGAGTTGACTTTCCACAGCAAAGGCCACCGACGCCAACGCCAAGAGCGCGAGGAGTGTATAAATAACTTTTTTCATTACTGGTCCTTCCATTGGTCGTTGTAGGCTTTATCCCAACCGTACATTGTGTTGAGGCCTTTGCCTCCACGCGCTGCTACGCGCCCTTTGAAAATGCCAGCTACGGATTCGCCATCGCCCACGAGTAGCGCTTTGGTTGAACACATCGCCGCACACACAGGAACCTTTCCCTCGGCAATCCTGTTTTGTCCGTACAGTTCCATCTCATGGTGCGAGTTAGTTTCCACTGGTCCACCAGCACACATGGTGCACTTGTCCATAGCACCCTTGGAGCCAAAGAGCCCTTCGCGTGGAAATTGCGGTGCGCCAAAAGGACATGCATACAAGCAGTATCCGCATCCAATGCACCTTTCTTTATCGTGTAACACAACACCATCTGCACGAATGTAAAAACAATGCACCGGGCACACTGCCTCGCACGGAGCATCTGAACAATGCATGCAAGCAACAGAGGTTGAAACTTCTTTACCCCAAATTCCCTCATGGAGGGTTATTACCTTTCTTCGCACAACACCCGTAGGCAACTCATGCGCTTCCGCGCACGCAATGGAGCATCCATCGCACTCAATACATCGACTCTCGTCGCAGTAAAATTTCATTCTTGCGTATTCCATCATCAGCCTCCTACGCTTTTTCTACGCGGCACAGGCCGGCTTTTGATGCGGGGATTTGTGTGATAATATCGTAGCCATACGCCACGACCGTATTAGCACATTCACCGCTAGCATAAGGTTTCGTTCCCATTGGGAAGTTGCCCGTCATATCCACACCTTGCATAAATCCTCCAAAGTGGAAGGGAAGGAACACCATGCCTGGCATTACCGTGTGGGAGTATTTAGCTTTTACTTTAATCTTTGTTCCCGCAGGAGAATGCACCCACATCATCGCACCGTTTTTGATACCGTGCTTGCTTGCCAAATCGGGATGAATATCGCAAAACATTTCTGGCGTTAGAGCACACAGGTATTTAGAAGCCCTGTTTTCCAAACCAGCACCCATCATGGTCACCAAGCGACCCGTTGTCATTACAATCGGGAACTCCATCACATGGTCTTTTTCTTTTTGGATAGAAGCGTACTTAGTCGTGACGCGGAAGTGGTTTGCCTTGTCTTCATAGGTAGGGTATTTTGCTACCAAATCTGGACGCGGCGAGTAAAGTGGTTCGCGGTGCATCGGGATTTTATCAGGAAATGTCCACACTACAGCGCGCGCTTTAGCATTACCATAAGGCGTCAAGCCCGCCTCAAGGGCTAGGTCTATGAGCTTACCACTGGTACACGTTTTCCAGTTTTGACCACACAGTTCTTTTTCTGCTTCACTTAGCGGCCTACCAATAAGCGATTCGATGTTTTCTTTAGTGATTTCAGGATACCCGCCATCCACACGAGAACCAACAGGCGCAGAACCTTTTCCAGCCAAGAGGCTAACACCATCCTTTTCTAGACCAAAGTTATTTCTAAAGCCCATACCCCCTTGACGCGTAGAAACATCAACACTGTAAAGGTTAGGCGTACCTCCATGTTTAGTGCTCCAGCATGGCCACGGAAGTCCGTAGTATTCGCCTTTCATAGGCCCCGTTCCTTCGCCAGTCACCTCATCGAACAAGTGCCAATTGTCGGTGTGTTTTTTGATGCGTTCAGGCGTCCACCCCATAAGGCCGATGGTTCTTAAGGTGCGAGAGATTTCAACAGTCGCATCTTCAGGCCACTGGAAGCTTGTTTTGCCTGGTGTAAACTCAAGATACCCATCCTCTTTCAAGCGCATCATCATAGAGCGTGTATAAGGTTCATAAAACCCTAAGCGCTTGGCAAGTTCAAACATGATCTCTTGGTCTTGCTTGCTCTCATGCAAAGGTTCTACTACCTGATAACGCCATTGTGCACTTCGGTTGGTCGCGGAGACCGTGCCACTGTTTTCAAACTGCGTTGCAGAAGGCAAAATGAAAAGGTTGTCTTTTCTGTTAGTAATAACGGCTGCTTCGTTCACAAAAGGATCCGCAAGAACGACGAGGTCTAGGGCATCAAGTCCCTCTTGGATTTTGAGGTTTTGTGAAGTTGAGGTGATGCCACATCCCATCACCACAAGGGCTTTGAGGTTGGTTCCTGCATTTTCAATGGCATCTTCGCCTGGGTTTCCCGCCAATACGCCAGCCCACCAACGGGCAAGGGTAAATCCTGGTTTTCCCATCCACGAAGCGTCTTTGAATTGTGACACCAAGTACTCGTGCTCAACGCCCCACATGCGTGCGTAGTATTTCCATGCACCTTCTGCCAAGCCATAATAACCAGGAAGCGTATCAGACAAACATCCCATGTCCGTCGCGCCTTGAACGTTGTCGTGGCCCCTTAAAATATTTGTTCCGCCACCTGCTTTACCCATGTAGCCTAATGCCATTTGAAGAATAGGGGCAATACGTGTGTTTCCCGTACCAACTGTGTGTTGAGTAAGACCCATGGCCCAGAGCAAGGTACCAGGAGCGTTTTGTGCGTACACGGTTGTGATTTCAATAAGGGTTTCTTTGGGAACACCAGTGACATCTTCTACGAGTTCGGGTGTCCATTTGGCAGCTTCTGCTTTAATCTCATCCATGCCATACACGCGGTCTTCAATGTATTTTTTATCTTCCCAACCGTTTTTGAAGATGAGGTGAAGCATTCCGTACACAAAAGGGATGTCCGTACCAGGTCGAATTTGTGCAAAATAATCTGCCTTAGCAGCACTTTTGGTAAAGCGGGGATCAATCACAATAATCTTTGCGTTATTGCGTTCTTTTGCTTTTAAAATATGGCTAAACCCGACAGGGTGATTCACTGCGGGGTTACACCCAATAATGAAGACAGACTTTGCGTTTTGCATGTCGCCAAAAGAGTTCGTCATAGACCCATATCCTAATGTATTCGCCACACCGGCGACTGAGGAGCTGTGTCAGATACGTGCTTGATGGTCGATATTATTTGTCCCAAAAAACGCGGCAAATTTCCTAAGGTAGTAAGCTTGTTCGTTGCTCATCTTAGCAGAACCTAAAAACTGCACCGCATCGGGGCCGTTTTCTTTCTTGATTTCCGCCAATTTTGTAGCAATGCGATCAAGGGCATCTTCCCACGAAAGACGTTTCCACTGGCCATTTTCTTTTACCATAGGATACTTCAAACGCACTTCTGAGCGAATCATGTCAATCATGTCCGCGCCCTTACAGCAGTGTCCTCCAAGGCTGATGGGATGGTCTTGAGCAACTTCTTGACGCACCCATACTCCATTGTGCACTTCCGCAATGACCCCGCACCCAACCGAGCACGATGTACAAATAGTTTTGACTGTTTTGCTTTCTGGAAAGGGGTTTTTCACCTCTTCCTCTGTCGCCACTCTTGTGACGCTTCCGCTAGCAAACCCCGATGTTGCACCAAAGGCGACAGACAGGGCTCCCATTTTCAGAAACGATCTTCGACCTACGGTCGTTGCAAGAGTGCGTGGTGTTGTGTTTTCCATAACGCTATCTCCTTTGTACTATTGGGCTGATTGGTAATACGCATCCCAATGCTGTGTTTTGGCATAAGTAATTTCACGCTTAGGTGATTTTCCCTTAACCACGCCGTCTATACTGCTTGAATGTGAAATTGTTGCTTGCGCACTCATCGCGCCGACTGTGGCAACCGTTCCAACAACTGCGGCTTTTTTGATGAATTCGCGTCTGCTCTCATTCATATAAGCACCTCCTTAAAAGCTAAATCTCGTAAGCATCAACACATTTTTGCCATTAACAAAAAAGTAAAATGGTTTTATAAGATTTGCGAAAGGATGGTATCAACAAAACGGGGGAAAAACGGGGGAATTTTTGAAAAAAAAGGTGAGAAAGGCAGTCGTTAAAAGGTTACATATTTATTGCGTTAAGAAGGGTAAAAAGGGTAAAAAAACACAAAAAAATCATGGCGGCGGGGCAAAACCTATTGCCCCGCAAACACTGTGGTATGTCCTGTTGTTTTCCTTTACATGTAAGGAAAAAAAGTGACTTAGCTTAACGTTTTTGGATGGTGATGTTTCCCTCATGCGCCCCAATACTTATGGCGTCGCCTTCGTGAAGGGTTTCTTCTAAAATCATCTGAGCTAGGGTGTCTTCCACGAGCTCATACAAGGCGCGTTTAAGAGGTCTTGCTCCATACACAGGGTCAAATCCTGCTTCGCCAATCATCTCTTTAGCAGACTCTTCCAAGGTCGCCTCGATGGACATGGCGGCCAATTTCTTGCGCACCTCTTCAAACATAATGGAAACGATAGCACGAAGCTGTGTCTTGCCTAAGGGATTGAAAATCACAATATCATCCAAACGGTTTAAAAACTCGGGCTTAAAGTGCAGTTTTAGCTCGCCCATCACCGCGTCACGGCGCTGTTCTTTTTCCACTTCCATGATTTTCCCACTGGCGATGTTGGAGGTCAAAATAATAATGGTATTTTTAAAATCCACCGTTACGCCTTTGTTGTCCGTCAAACGGCCATCATCCAACACTTGAAGGAGGATGTTAAAGACATCAGGATGGGCTTTTTCAATCTCATCAAACAACAACACGCTGTAAGGTTTGCGGCGTACTGCTTCGGTAAGTTGTCCACCTTCGTCGTAACCCACATACCCTGGAGGCGCACCGACTAGGCGGCTCACGGCGTGCTTTTCCATGTATTCGCTCATGTCAAAGCGTACCAACGCGCGCTCTTCATCAAACAAAAACTTCGCCAACGCCTTAGCCGTTTGGGTTTTTCCCACGCCCGTTGGCCCCAAAAACAAAAAGCTTCCAATAGGCTTATTGCTCTCAGAAAGCCCTGCCTTACTGCGTTTAATGGCGCGCGCCACCGCATGAATGGCCTCTTCTTGCCCTACCACCGTTTGTTCCAAATGGCTCTCAATAGCCAAGATTTTCTCTTTTTCAGTGGTGAGCATTTTACTCACAGGAATCCCCGTCCACTTGCTCACGATGGCCGCTATCATCTCTTCGTCTACAAAGTTTTTAAGCAGCGTACCCTCTTCTTGCATCTTCGCCCAACGGGCATTGAGGTTTTTTTCATCCTCAAAAAGAGCAGGGATTTTGCCATACTCAATCTCCGCCGCTTTGTTAAAGTCGCTGTTGCGCTTGGCCAGTTCTGCCTCCTTGCGCAAGCTGTCAAGATCGCTCTTAATGGAAGAAAGCTCCGTAAACACTTGCTGTTCGTTTTCAAACTGACTCTCAAGGGCTTGACGTTTTTCATTAGCATCGGCCAACTCTTTTTCAATCACCCTTAAGCGCTCTTCGTTTTTAGCACTCTTTTCCATCTTGAGCGCTTCTTTCTCTACATGTAAAGCAGAAATAAGGCGCTTAACACGGCTTAGTTCCGCGGGTTCGCTTTCAATCTGCATCTTGAGTTCCGCCGCCGCTTCGTCGATAAGGTCGATGGCTTTATCGGGTAAAAAACGGTCGGTAATGTAGCGGTCTGAAAGGCGCGCGGCCGCCACAAGAGCGCTGTCTAAGATGCTCACATTGTGGTGGGCTTCAAGACGTTCTTTAATGCCCCGCAAAATCTGCAACGCTTCGTTAATGCTAGGCTCACCCACTTGGATGGGCTGAAAACGCCGTTGCAAGGCCGCATCTTTTTCAAAATATTTGCGGTACTCTTTGAGCGTGGTCGCTCCCACCGTGTGCAGTTCGCCCCGCGCAAGCGCAGGTTTGAGGATGTTGGCCGCGTCCATGCTTCCCTCACTCGCACCCGCACCAATAATGGTATGGATTTCATCAATAAACAAAATAATATTGCCATCTTGTTTAACTTCATCAATCACCGCTTTAAGGCGGTCTTCAAACTCACCTCGGTACTTTGCCCCCGCAATAAGCGCGCTCATATCTAGCGTCACCACTTGGCGGTTTTGCAACGAAAGGGGGACATTTCCCTCCACAATGCGTTGCGCCAAGCCTTCTACGATGGCCGTTTTTCCCGTCCCTGGTTCACCTAGTAAAATGGGGTTATTTTTCGTCTTGCGAATCAAAATCTGCATCATGCGGTGAATCTCTTCATCACGCCCAATCACGGGGTCAAGTTCATGGTTTTTGGCCTTTTCCGTCAAGTCAATGCCGTACTTGCCAAGTGCCTCTAGCGTGTCATCTCCTGTTTGTTTGGTGATTTTTTTCCCGCCACGCAAGGCTTCAAGAGATTTTTTAAATTCCATCATGTCAAGGTATTTTTCTAAAATGCCTTTTAATGGAGCCTTGCTAGCATTGGACAACAACCACGTATCCACCGCCAAAAATGTGTCGCCAAGCTTTGCCATGAGTCCTTGGGCTTCTTGCAAGGACTCCACAAGCTCGCGTCCAAGTTTAATGCTTTCTTTGGTTACGCTACTGCTTTTAGGCAAGGTGTCCACTCGGCTTTTTATCTCTAGTTCCAACGCCGCCTTGTCCACATTCATTTTTCGCAATACCTGAGAAAGGATGGATTCAGAATTGGTCACCAAGCCCCAGAGTACATGTAAGGGGGTAGCTTCGCTATTTTTACTGTGAAGGGCTAAGCTTATCCCGCTCTCAAGGGCTTGCGTCATCTGATGGGTGAGTGTTTCGAATAGCTGTTTCATTGTCTTGCTCCTCGTCTGTTTTTATCTGTATGATTATACAACCTTTAGTCTAGTATTGTCAACTATCTTTATAAAAATCTATGAAGATTCATTCTTTCCTCACCTTAAAACTTGAGCTTTTTTCCTTCTTGATGGGCTTGGTTTAGCGTCTTTTTAGGCAATGTTGACTACAATCAGGGACTTATAACCCTAGGGAGTATCTCCGAAATGAAAAAAACACGATTAATGACACTTGGCTTTGTTGCAACCCTTGTGGGCGCAACGTTCCTACTCTCCACCAACCTAAATGCGCAAACAGGCGTTTCCGAAGAGAGTAGACTCAATGCCTTGGCCAAATTCACCAAGGTGCTTGGAACCGTTGAACAGTACTATGTAGATGATATCACCTTTAATGAAGTGATTACCAAATCCATCGAAGGCTTGCTCACCAACCTCGATGCCCACTCCGCCTTTTTGGACCAAAAAAAATTCAAAGACATGAAAGTCCAAACCGATGGTGAGTTCGGCGGATTAGGCATTACCGTAGGGATGCGTGATGGCGCGCTTAGCGTTATTGCCCCTATCGAAGACACACCAGCGGATAGGGCTGGATTAAAAGCGGGCGATATTATTTTGCGCATTGACGAGCAATCAACCCTCAACATGACCATCGACGAGGCCGTAACCCTCATGCGCGGAAAACCCCAAACAGACATCATGCTCACCGTTGTGCGAGAAGGTGAAAACAAACCTTTGACCTTTAAAATCACCCGCGACATTATCAAAATCAATTCTGTTTACACCAAAACCTTTGAAAACGAAAACCTTCTCTACCTTCGTATCACGAGCTTTGATAAAAATGTCGTCGAAAAAACCAAAGAAGCCCTTTCAAAACACCGTGGTGTCAATGGTATCATCATGGACTTGCGCAACAATCCTGGCGGGCTACTAGACCAAGCGGTGGGCCTTACGGACTTGTTTGTGAGCGAAGGAATTATTGTTTCTCAAAAAGGACGCATCAAAAACGAAAACCACGACTACACTGCTAGCAAACGCACGACCATTACGAACATTCCTATGGTAGTACTTCTTAACGGCGGAAGTGCCAGTGCTAGTGAGATTGTCGGGGGTGCATTGCAAGACCATAAACGCGCCATCATCGTGGGACAAAAAACCTTTGGAAAAGGAAGCGTTCAGGTGATTTTGCCCGTAGGAAACGAAGAAGCATTGCGCCTTACTATTGCGCGCTATTACCTTCCAAGCGGTCGAACCATCCAAGCAGTGGGAGTTACGCCTGATGTTATCGTCCACTCAGGAAGCGTTCCTGCCCCCGAAACGGATTTTTCCATCAAAGAAAATGACCTCAAACTTCACCTAAGTAGCGAACTTGAAAAACTCAATGCAGAGCAAAAAGCCGCGCCAAAGAAAAAAGTAGATGAGTCCATTATTTCTCTCAAACAATTATACGAAGACATCCAACTTAAAAGTGCTGTTGATATTGTCAAAGTTCTTTCTATTACCCAACCCAAAAACTAAGGAGACCCTGTGGACAAACACGCGTTACTTTACGAAGGCAAGGCAAAACGCCTCTATAAAACATCTGACGAAAACTTGCTTATTGCAGAGTTTAAAGACGATTTAACTGCGTTTAATGCAGAAAAAAAAGGGAGTGAACTGGGTAAAGGGGCGCTTAATAACAAAATCAGCACCCAACTCTTTCGCATGTTGGAAACAAAAGGGATTGCTACTCACCTTGTCAAAACCCTCGACGACACCCATCAATTGGTCAAAACATGTCGGATTATTCCTATTGAAGTAGTGGTACGCAACATCGCTACAGGCTCTCTAACCAAACGTTTAGGAATTCCCGATGGCACAGAACTTCCTTTTACTTTGGTTGAATTTTGCTACAAAGACGACGCCCTTGGCGACCCGCTCCTTAACGACGAACACTGCCTTATCTTAAACCTCGTAAAAAGCGAATCTGACCTTGAAGAACTTCGCCGTCTTGGCCGTGAAATCAACACTATTCTTAAAAGCTTTTTCGCACACCGTGATCTTATCTTGGTAGACTTCAAAGTAGAATTTGGTGTCGACAGTGAAGGAAATATTTTACTTGCCGATGAAATCAGTCCAGACAGTTGCCGTTTTTGGGATGTGCACACCAAAGAAAAACTTGACAAAGACCGTTTTCGCCAAGGCTTAGGCAGTGTTAAAGTTGCCTACGAAGAAGTACTTAAACGCATTTTAGCTCAATAAGGAAAAGAGTTCATGAAAGTTATTGTAAACGTATATTTGAAAAATGGCGTGCTTGACCCCCAAGGCAAAGCCGTGCATCATGCCCTTGGCTCTCTTGGTTTTGGCTCGGTTGAGGATGTCAGAATTGGCAAGCAGATTCTCCTTGAAGTACAAGGCACTGACGTAGAAGCTGCGCGTAAAGACATTATATTGATGTGTGAGGAGCTTTTAGCAAATACCGTCATCGAAGACTACACAATCGAGTTCGCATGAAAGTCGCCGTTGTTGTATTTCCCGGCACCAACTGCGAAGTCGACACACAGTATGCCTACGAAACCCTTGGACACGAGGTAGAACTCGTGTGGCACAAAAACGAGGCGTTGCCAGCGGGCGTTGACCTAGTGGTGCTTCCAGGCGGCTTTAGTTATGGTGACTACTTGCGCAGTGCAGCTATTGCTAAGTTTTCCCCCATCATGAAAGCTGTCGCAGCCCATGCTGCAAAAGGCGGGTACGTCCTTGGTATTTGCAATGGCTTCCAGATGCTTCTGGAGATGCGCTTGTTGCCTGGCGCCATGAAGCGCAATGCCAATGTGCATTTTGTCTCCAAATTTCACCACCTCAAAGTAGAAAATACGACTAACCAATTTTTGCGTCACCTCACCCCTGGCCAAATCATCAACGTACCTATCGCCCATGGCGAAGGAAACTACTTCATTGACGAAGCAGGATTAGCGACACTTCGTGCTAATGGACAGATTCTTCTTACTTATTGTGACCAAGAGGGCATGCCTAAAAACCCTAACGGCTCGGTTGCTAGCATTGCGGGAATCTGCAACGAAGCTAAGAACGTTTTTGGGCTCATGCCTCACCCTGAACGCGCTATCGAAGCACTGTTAGGTTCCCAAGATGGCAGAGCCATGCTAGAAGGGTTTGTTGCGTAATCCCATGGGTCATCGTATTGTCGGGTTTTTACTTTTTGCCATCGTTGCGTTAGCACAAGAGAGGGCTTTTGAGCCCTCTATGTATGACCCACAACCCATCTCTAGCCAAACGCACACCGCCCCTATTGTTGCACCTTCTCCTCAAGGGTTTGCCAAATCCTTATTTCTCTCTCACGACCCTTTGCCCGAACGCGTGTACCGCAATCAAATTTTTGCCCTAACCGTAAAAGCCATCGTCGCTAGAGAAGATTACAAAACCCTTGAAACCCAATTTGATCCAAGTGATTCTGTTGTCATACTCAATCCCCAATCGCCTTGGACAAAAGAGAGTGAAAATGTCTTTCACAACACCTTTTATGTTAAAGCTACACGCCAAAACGCACAGCTTCCGCTCCTTACGCTGGCCCTTTTAGACGGTGAGCTTGCGGTCGAATCCGACACCCTCCCCTTTCAAGCGCTCAATGTAGTCGCCTTAAACCACAACGCATTTTTTTCAGGCGTCGTGGCTGAATCCTTACATGTAAGCCGGTTCAAAACCAGTCGGTTTGATACGGGAAGTTTGATTATGGTGCTTGAAGTGGAAGGCGTGCTGGCGAATTTGGAAGATTTTTCCCTGCACGGCACGCTCAAAGGAGGGATAGACTCACTCTTGGGAGATTTTCCCGAGAGTAAGATTGTGTATTTCACTATTTTTGAAGACCACAAAGAACGCATTGAATTCAACTATTTCAACCTCCAAAGCAACCGTTTTGAGCGTCTCTTTCTCCCAGTGGTTGTAGATGAAGGCGATGTAAGCACACAAATTGGACTTAACCCCAAAGAAAGCCCTTTTCAAATCTATAAAAACGCTTCCACCTTAGTGGTAGCCGCTTTCTTTTTGCTCTTGTTTGCCTTCCGGAAAAAAATATTGTATTTAATGATTGGATTGCTTTTTTGTGGGTATTATGCTTATTCACAATCTCCTTTTAGCTACATCACTCTTGAAGCAGATACGCGCATTCGCATTATTCCAACGGAAAAATCCACTCTCTTTTTTACTACCACTGAACCCATGCGAGCAGAACAACTAGGAACGCGCGATGAGTATATTAAAGTATTGCTCCCTACGGGAAAAATCGGCTGGGTAAAGGAAGAACATGTTCGCAAGGATTAGAGCCCTGTGGGCGCTAATACAGCTCTCCATTAGTATTCCTATTACTATTTTGCTCATGTATGTGTTCAACGCCCACCACCGCGCCATCCGAAGAACATGGGCAAAACTCCAATCCACCTTGCTAGGGTACACATTGCTTCAAAAAGGCGCTGCTGACCCAGAAGCAAAGCTCATCATCATGAACCACCAAAGCCTGCTTGATATTGTTGTCATGGAGGCGCTCCACCCTGGAAACCCGTGCTGGGTAGCCAAAAAAGAGGTGGAAAAAATCCCTGTTTTTGGCCATATCATGCACCCACCCAAGATGATTTCCATCGACCGCAGCGACCGACGCTCCATGGTAAAACTTCTCAAAGAAGCTAAGGTACGCATTGGCGAAGGGCGTGTGATTGCGATTTTTCCCGAAGGAACAAGAGGGAAAGGGGGCAGATTGTTAAAATTTCAAGTGGGCGCCAAAGCCTTAGCAGAAAAACTAAACTTAACCGTCCAGCCCGTCATCATCACCGGGACACGGCAAGTACTGGATTCGCAACACTTTAAAGCCAACGGCGGAACAGTGTGCGTCACCTTTTTAGAAAGCGTTAATCCCGCTTCGGATCCGTTATGGTACGAGCATATCAAAGAAACCATGGAAAAAGCCCTCGAAGATGAGCTGGCAAACACTTCTCGCCATCGGTAGCGGTGGTTTTGTGGGCGCCATTGCGCGCGCCTACCTTAATGGCCTCATTAATCACCACTTCCCCCACCCTCTTCCCCTTGGTACCTTGGGAGTTAATCTTGTGGGAAGTTTTTTTCTTGGCGTACTTTTTGCTTGTTTTATGCACACCCAGTGGTTTTCACTTCCAGTCAAATCTTTTTTAACCACGGGACTTTTAGGAGCGCTTACAACTTACTCTACTTTTGCGATGGAAACCTTTTGGTTGTTTAACGGAGGGTCTTTTGCACTAGCCCTTGGCAACATGACCCTCAATGTTGTTGGCACCGTGCTTGCGGCGGGTGGTGGGTTTAAAGTCGCGGAACTCTCTTTACGCTAATTCACTGCACAGCAGTGGAACCAGCTTTGTTTTCACGTTTTCAATAAAGGCAGCACAGGCTGCGTCATCATCTTCTAAAACCGAAATCCCCATGTGAATCGTCGAGACGGCGTAAGGAAACACAGGACAATGTTCTTTTGAGTGGTCACACAGCGTAATCACTAAGTCATAGGCTTCGTCCATCACTTCACTAAGTTCTTTTTTTCGCAGCAAAGACGTATCAATTCCCTCTTTTTCCAATGCCCGCATGGCACTTTGGTTGACCGAACCGTCATTTAAAATACCCGCACTGGTGACCTCTATGCCACTTGTCTTTGGAAGGTATTTTTTAGCAATGGCCTCAGAAACAATTGCTCGGCATGGATTTCCCGCACTTAGCAATAAGACTTTTTTCATCCTCTCCCCCTTCTTTTACCGCTCTTTATGGGGAAAGTATAATGATATTTGATTAATCTATAATTAAAATAAAGATAATAAATAGTTATATCTTGTTTGCACTGCTTAAATGTGTTAAAATTCCACTCTTAAAACAACTTACATGTAAAAGGAGCACTATGTCCAAACATCAATTTCAAACCGAGGTCAGTCAGCTTTTGCATCTGATGATTCACTCTTTGTACTCAAACAAAGAAATTTTCTTGCGCGAACTCATCTCCAACTCCTCCGATGCCCTTGACAAACTGAACTACTTGACATTGACGGACGAGTC
>JACUTV010000155.1 GCA_014859645.1 Campylobacterales bacterium | reverse complement strand
AGATAAAAATTGTGTTAGCAGCACGCTTTTTATCGCGGGGTGAAGAAAATCGTATAGCACCACATCCCAAAGTGTAGTATAACTACCGTTAAACACGTTTTAAAGTTTCAGTATGTATGTTTTTCAAGCGATTGTACTGGGAAAAAACCTATAAAAAAGGCGGGGAGTGCGTGGGGAATTTAGCGTTTTTTGTTTAATTTCCAAGCTTGGTATGCCAACACAATACCAACTAGCAATAAAAGAGCCTCAACCATTATTCTTCGCCAGTGCAAAATATGCAGCAACTATAGCTCCACAACCAAGGATTATCATCAGTAAAATAGCGCTATTCATCTTTTTTCAACCTAATCTTCAAGCATGGTTTTTCCAAGCTTAATTAAAAACCAAAAGACATAAAGCACTGCGCCAAAGACCAATACTGTCTTAAAGAGTTCCATTGGATTCCTCTTTGGAGGTAAGCGTGTAAACCTGATAAACCACAAAGAGCACGAGTGCCATTTTAAACAAGGTGAGCATGTTGTGCTCCTTTGAATTTTTTAGTATTCTATCATAATGCATTTTACGCTAAAAGCATTGTTCCGCTTTTAAAAAAACTAGGAGTAGCCATGGAATACATCTCTTACGCACTGATGACAGCAACGCTAATGGTTTTTGTATTCTTTTTATGTAATCTAGATGGAGACACTAGCTTTTCTCTCAAGAAGGATTCGTAATGGATTTTATACTACTAGCAAGCATCTACGGAGCAATGGCTATCATGGGGGGCGCACTGTGGTATCTTTTTAAGAACACCGTTTTGGATTCAGAAAAAAATTGAATTATTTTTCATCATTACCACCCCCAAAAATAACCTCTTTGATTTCATTTCCTAAATAAGCAAACGGATAAACAGCTAAGAGCGTGCCATAATAAACTACCCCACAAGCACCGATTACGACGTACAGTGGCGCCTTTACTAAAGTTTGAAGGCTAAATCCATCTTCCGTATGGATGCTTTCTTTTGGTTGAACATCCTCTGCATTAAGGGGGGCAAAAAATAATGTTGCCACTAGAAAAAGGTATAGTATTTTTTTCATGCATGAACTCCATTTGCAGGTTGTGGCACAATAAAAACCACTCTTCCGATTATTTGTTTTTTTTCAACTTTCACTTTCGAAAAAATAGGGTTCTCCGGCAAGAGCCAAAGCGAGTTATCTTTAAACTCAAGGCGACGAATCCAAAATTCATTTTCCACCAAGGCAACGCACAACTCCCCCACCCCTACATTAAAATTATTTGTAAAAAAAATGTAATCGTGCGCATTTATTTTTGGCTCCATCGAGCTTCCCGCCGCCTGAATACACATCAACTGGTGAGTTGTGGGCTCTAAAAAAGCCTGATCAAGATGAATAGTTTTATCGCCCTGATAGCGGCTCCTAAAAAAGCTGTTTACGCTTTTGTACAAAGGGACTTCCAATATAGATTTTTCCTCTTCTTTTTTTTCTATCATTTTTTGCTCCAATGTTCCCATGAAAAAGGGGTGGATCCTTTTAGGCCACCCCTTCTTGAATGTTTTAAAAGCGATATGTAGCCTTAAATCTAATATCGCGGCTTTTGTCTTTTCCACCGCTGCTTAAATCTTTTTCAAGATTTGCGAATTGCAAAGCAGTTTCAATGTTGCTTTTTCGATACGCAAGCTCTGCTTCATACCCGTAAAAATCAAGTCCTTCACGCTCTCCAAACCCATATTGGAAGCGACCACTCACACCGCTAAAACCTGATTTTCCAAAATCATACCCTAAATCGACGAGATAGGAAGTTGTATCTTTCCCGATTACGTGTTCGCCACCATGAATCATTGTGGCAGTATAGACCTTATCCGCCCCACCTCCAAAACCGGCAATCAAATCATCGTTTTTGTCGGTTTGAGCGTAAGCCAAAGAGGCATTCAAGCCACCAAAATCAACAACGCCAACACGGGCTGAATAGTAACTACCTTCATACCCTTTTGCACCATCGCTATTGCGATACATGGCGTCAATACCTACACTGTAGCCGTCATGTCTTAGTTTGTATTTTCCTTCGGCATGAAAAACGCTAATGTTTTCTTTACGGTCCGGTTCTTTGTCACAAATACTAGAGCAGTTTTGGGCAATTTGCCCCTCAAAGAGAACCTTATCTGCACGGGCATATTGGGTGCTTACATGTAAATTTTCGGTAAGTTGTGTACCAAGATATACCGTGCTTAAGTTTTTAAACTCATGCACATCTGCCCCCGCTAGGCTGATTTTTCCATCAAATTTACCGATTTTTCCTTTGCGATTTCCGGCTGTTTGAAAATCGTTAAACCACCCTGCGCCAAACTCTGTTTTAGCTCCCATAAACGTACCGTTCCAGACCCAAAGTCCGCCCTGCACGGCTTCATTTACGATTTCATCCTGACTGGTGTAAAGAAGAGGAGAGTGGATATATTGGCGACCAAGACGCATACCGCGCGTTCCTTGGATAAAACCAAGATATGCTTCCGAGAGTGCAATACCATCCATTTTCATGTCTTCGTTAAAAATTTTGTCGCCCGAAGAAAAAGCCTTAACGGCCATTTGGGCGCCTAAGCCTGCCTCCCAACCATGA
Source organism: Campylobacterales bacterium (assembly GCA_014859645.1). Classification (GTDB taxonomy): domain Bacteria; phylum Campylobacterota; class Campylobacteria; order Campylobacterales; family Campylobacteraceae; genus Sulfurospirillum_B. The sequence goes on along the minus strand of JACUTV010000155.1, from coordinate 1,478 downwards.
TAATTAGGCGTAACATACCCAAGCTCTAGGCCAAGGCTTCCAATACTGCCATCTTGCTCTCCAAGGTCACGGTCGAAATACCATGCTTTTACTGCACCCTTGACATGGCCAGTATTCGTAAACGCCTTTGCTAGCTCTGTACTAGAGGCGAAACTGCCTGTTGCGAAAAGCAACGCTGACACGACAACACTCGTTTTGATTTTGTTCACTTTGAACTCCTTAGAATTTTTCGGCAATTTGCCGTTATCTCTATTAACATTTTGGCTGTACAATTCTTGTGCAAGGAGAAAAAATGGATATAAAGAATGGAGACCATGCCTGCCATATTAATAAAATAATTGCTCGTGCTGAAGAGGTTATTGGGAGTCGCGCTGGTGCGGTTAAATGGCTTCGGAGCAAACAACCTGCTCTTGGCAATCGCATCCCACTTGAACTAATCTCCACAAGTGAAGGTGCTGAGGCGGTTAGTGATTTGCTTGGAAGAATTGAATATGGAGTTTATAGCTGACGGTGAATGCCTAGAGTAATTTAGTATTAGTTTACTCAGTATGCTTTAGATATACCAAAAGTATCTAAAAATAGATACTAAAAACAAGAGTGTTTCAAAAGAACCTAAAAAAAAGGATTACCATAACCCACCCGCGCCGGATTAAAAATAATATTTGCCCAAAAAACAACAAAAACAAGCGGACGAATACTAGGACACTACTTAGCACCCGTTCGTTGAAATTTAGTGCCTTAGCGTGCTTCTTTGAGCCTATCTAAAAAGTTTGCCCACCATTGCAAAAGTTCGCGCATTTGAGAAAAATAGTTTGCCTGATGTGCATAGGCTCTAACGGTAATGCTTTTTTCGTGGTGGTCTAGCACCTTTTCTTTGGCTTCAAAGCTTGCGTTATGCTCTGTTTGGTAAGTATCAGCAAGACTTCTAAAAGTGCCTCTAAAGCTATGCAGGGTTTGTTTTGGGCGCCCCTTCATGCCATCGTATCCAAGCAGGCGCAATGCCTTATTTGGAGTTTCATTAGGGATTGGCTTCATTTGGTCTATAGTGCCACAAAACACCCACTCACCCCAACCCGTAAAAGGTCTTACGCCCTCAAGCACTCTGATAGCTTGCTTGGATAAAGGTAATTCAAAATCCCCTAGTTGAGGATTTTTAATTTTCATGCTCGCTCGTGGTATCACAATTTTTTCTTCCTCAAAATTTACTTGTTCCCAACGCAAGGCACAAAGATTTTCAGCTCTTAGCGGAACGTATGCCACGAACTGCAAAAGTGAACGCACTATCGCGTTATTGTAGGTCTCTATATCGCGTAGCAACCTGCCTAAAATCACTTCATCCGTAATTTTTGCATAATGCTTTGGTGGAAGCTTGGAGAACATTTTTTTAGGGATTTTGATAAAAATAAAGTGCTCACAATAATCTTTTGCAATTGCATACTCCCACAACTCTTTCAGTTTCCCGTAAAGTCTATACGCTG
>JACUTV010000154.1 GCA_014859645.1 Campylobacterales bacterium | reverse complement strand
ATGCAATAATAGTTCAATCCCCCTTAGGACGAGCTAAAGGCTTACATGTAAAGGTATTTGAAGAGCAATAAACCATCGTTGCTGATTTCGCAATCAAAACAAGCAATTAAAACCAAAAATTTTCTTGCTTGCCTTGATTATTTATTTCAATATGTTATACTCCCACCCAAGCTTAAAAGATGCAAACTATCTCAAAAGCGTACCGCACTCACCCATGTTAGTAGGCAGCAGGTTGTTGCTACACAATTTCACTATCTGGAGCTCTCTATGGATTTTTACACTCGTACAAAACAGTTTTCTCTTAAAGAGATATCACCCAAAGCCAAACAACTTGACGAAGATGCCGTTTTTCCCAAAGAGATTTTTGACAAATTGGGCAGTGAGGGTTACTTTTCGCTTCTTATTCCCGAAGCATACGGCGGAGAAGGAAAAGGTTTAAGTGAGCATGCACAAGTGTGTATGGCGTTGGCAGAAAGTTCTGCAACTGTTGGATTGTGCTATATGATGCACAACGTCGCACTAATGTGCATCAACAACCATGGCGACGAATCCTTAAAACAGAAAATCTTTACAGATGTCGTGAAAAACAAAAAACTACTCGCACTCGCATACAGCGAACTGGGCACGGGAACACATTTTTACAAGCCCGAAATCTCAGCAAAATACACTTCCACCGGAGTCACGCTAAATGGAACCAAAAGCATGGTCACTTCAGCGAATTATGCTTCATACTATTTGGTTTTATCCCCAGCGAAAGAGGGAGAAAAACTAAATAACTGGATCGTTCCTCTTGAAGCAAAAGGGTTAACTTTTTTACTTTCCCAGTGGGATGGTCTTGGCATGCGCGCCAATGTTTCATGCCCCATGGAAATGACAGACCTCTTTTTAGAAAATGAGTACAAGATAGGAGAAGATGGTAGTGGAATCGAACAAGTTTTTGCAACAGTCGCTCCTTTTTTCCTCACCGGTTTGGCTTCAGTGTATAGCGGCTTAAGCGCTGATATTTATCAAGAAGCACTCCAACACGCAACCACACGAAAATACGCTCAAGACCTTTCGTTGAGCCATATTGAAACAGTGCAAATTCACCTAAGCCGCTTATACACAAAAATGGTTGGGACAAGAACACTGACATTTGAAGCAGCAAGAAGCTACGACAACCAAGAAGCAGATGCTGTTTTAAAGATTATTGCAGCGCGAATTTTTGCCTCTGAAGGCGCCATTGAAAGTGCCACAATTGCCATGCGCGTGGGTGGTGGAAAGAGCTACAACAAACAAACCTCCCTCGAGAGACTCTTGCGCGATTCTTTCGCTAGCCACATCATGGCTCCAAGCGTCGATGTTTTAAACATATGGCTAGGCAAAGCCGTTTCGGGCCAGCAAATCCCTTAAACACATAAGAAAGGTACACAATGCATCATGAATCAATTAAAATAGGTGCGGTCATTTACGACCCGAAAGTTACGGTTATTTGGGGCATTATTGCAGATTTCTTCCGTCAAAATCATCTTGATGTCGAATGCCTCTTTTACAAAGACTATCGCACTCAAGTGGACGCGCTTTTAGCCGCACAAATCGACATTGCTTGGAATTCTCCGTTGGCATGGATTGATTCGGTGATTCGCTCGAACCATACCTGTACCAAAAGCGCCATGCGCGATACTGACCAAGATCGCTCAACCGTCTTTTTGGCTCGGGCGAACTCTACCATCCAAACCATCCAAGACCTTAAAAATAAAAAAATTGGCTTTGGAGCAGTTGATTCTCCGCAAGCACGACTGATTCCCATTAACCATTTAGCAAACCATGGGTTGGTTGTTGGAAAAGATTATGAAGAAGTTGTTTTCAACATCGGATACGGATTGCACGGCGACCATGTTGGCGGGGAATATGACGCGCTTGAAGCACTTAAACAAGGTACGGTTGACGCATCGGTTTGTGTGGATTTGAATTACGAAGCATGGAGAAAAGACGGCACGATTGACGAAACACAAATCGTTTGCTTTGAGAAAACCCCCTTGTTTGATCATTGTATTTTTACAGTACGCGAAGGGTTTTTAAAGGAGCGTTTGCGTGAATGGGAAGCAGTATTATTTAAAATGGACTACACCAACCCCAAACACAAAGAGATGATGGACATGGAAGGACTTAAACAATGGGTCGATGGAAGAACATCGGGTTTTGCTCAACTTCAAGAAGCCGTTGAACGTTTGAATTTTTTCAAATGAGTAGCTAAAGATGCAGCAAACACTACCTTTGTTTCCCATCAGTCTTATTGGAAGCTGGCCAAGAGAAAATGAGATCCTAAAATACCTTCATAAAAACGAAGAGGATTCTCGATTTGAAACCCTCATAGCAAACCAAACGCAAAAAATTGTTCAGAGCCAAGAAGAAAATGGTGTTGATATCCTCACAGGTGGCGAGTTGTCGCGGGACAATTACTGCTCTTTTGTTGCACGCAAACTCTCGGGCGTCAAGCTCATGTCTATGGTTGAAATGCTCGACTTCATTGAAGACAAAGAGTCCTTTGAAGAGATACTGACAAAGCTTGATGTGCCTGGCTTTAGCATCAAAAATGCCATTTGCGTTGACAAGGTATCTTACGGTGAAAGTTTGGTTGCAAAAGAGTTGGCACTTTTGCAACGTTTCACAAAAAAACCCTTAAAAGTTACGCTTCCAGGACCCTACCTCTTAACACGGTCCATGTGGCTACCAGCACTCTCAGCAAAGCATTATTCGAGCAAAGAGGCTTTGGGTGATGACATTTTAAAGGTCCTTAAAAAAGAGGTGGATATCTTAGTTGAAAACGGTGCGCATATGATTCAACTTGACGAGCCCGTGTTGACCGAAGTTGTCTTTACGCACGGCAAACCCAGAAGCTTCATGTGTGCTGCACTCTCAGAAAGAAAAGACCCTAGCCATGAATTACGTTTTGCAACACGCTTAATTCAAGAGCTTATTGACTACATCAACCAAAAAAAGGTTTGTTCAGCCTTACATGTATGTCGGGGTAATTGGAGCAGTGACGAGAGTACATTATTGAGCGGTCCTTATACGCCTTTGGTTCCTGTCTTTGAAGCCTCTGGTGCGAACGTACTACACTTGGAATTTTCAACACCCCGCGCGGGTGAAATTGCTTCGCTTTTTAAACAAAGCACTCTTGCAGATTCCATCATTTTGGGTTTAGGTGTGCTTAACCCGCGGACACCAGAAATAGAAACGCCTGAAGAAATCATTGCTAAAGTAGAAGAGGCTTTGCAGTACCTCCCTAAAGAAAAAATTTGGCTCAATCCAGATTGCGGTTTTGCAACATTTTCAAACCGACCACTCAATACCCAAGCCATTATCGAAGGAAAACTAAACGCCCTTTACCAAGCAGCTCTCTTTCTTAGAAATGCACATGCATAATGCCCCTTTGGATGAGCAAAGTCACTTTCGCTCGCTTTTTCGCATGTTTGTCACCCCTGCTAATAAGGTTAAATTTTACACACGCAATCAAAGCCTTATCGTTGATGATATTGTGGCGTTTGACGCAAAGGCCGCCTCTTTGTCTTGCGTGGAGTTGCTTGTTGCCTCATTCATCAGTAGCTATCTTTTAGCAATAAAAAAGGAGGCTAAAAAAGCGCATCTTTCTCTAGGAGAAATGGAGGTTCGCCTAACATGCACCATGAAAAACCCCCTTGCGCTTTTAGGCGTTATCGGCTACGAAGGCGAAGCGAAAATCACAGCACTTGAGGGAAAACTCTATATTTATTCGGAAGAAGATGAGGAAAAAGTCAGAACACTTTGCCAGCAAGCCCTACCAAAATCTCTCATTTATTCACTTCTAGCACCCCAAATACACATCCACCTAGAGCCAGAAATCTTTCGGCTCTAAGGCCGAATATTTCTCTTTGATAAAAAACATACATAGAACCCTTTCCCTTCCACAGATCTCTTTGTCGTAATCATTTGGCAATGGGCACCTGCTACCATTGCTACTATTGACCAAAAAATCTCAAAGGGTGTTAGATGAAATCAACTCTTCTCGTTTCCGTTTCGTTAGTTGCAGCACTTGCTGTTGCAGGGGTTGCCGCAAATGCCAAAACCATCG
>JACUTV010000153.1 GCA_014859645.1 Campylobacterales bacterium | reverse complement strand
CCTGAGGTGTATTTGTTGGCCCAGTATTGGCCTGCAAGGGTGTAACCAAGTTGGTTAAGTTTATTGGCGTAAATGGCTTCAGCATAGTAGATGTTCAAATCACTTTGGGCGGTTTGTTCATCAATATGCGCCCATGCACCAATGAGGGTGAGGTTAGGAATGGATTTATTGATGGCATAAAGGGAATAAGTCCCATCGTTATAGTTTTTAAATTTGCCAACGTCGCCGTCTCGGTCGGTGCGTGCTTGAAATTTATCTACATACACCGCGCCTAGTACCGTGTTTGGGAGGTTGGTGTTGGTGATATGTGCGCCCTCGAAAGATTCGCGAATAAGGCGTGAACCGCTACTTGCTACTAGGGGCGTGCTCATGAACATTCGTCCGTATTTGAGCGTGGTTTTATCAAAAGTGTAGGCTAGGTATGCTTCAGAAAGCTGTGCGCCTTGGGCCCACATGTCGTTGCGAAACATTGTTTTGCCGCCATCATCAATGAAAGGCGTGCTGCTAGATTGAAAAGTCGCACCCGCTTTAAAGCCCATGTATTCGTCAGTGAGGTATTTGAGCATTAAGCCTGTGGCAACAATATCTTCCCTGTCAGTGCCGTTGTCTTTGTTAAAATAAAAAGCCTTGATTTCGCCAGAAAGGCTACCGTTTTTAAAAGCGTCTGCAAGGGTGTCTGCGGCAAATACCTGAGAAGATAATGCAGTCATTGCTACAGCAATACTGAGTCGAACAATTTTCATTTTTACTCCTTTTTTGTAGTGTTTATTCAATAATGATACATGTAAAGAATCATTCGTATGGATTTACGAAAACGCAAAACTTTTTTCCAACGCCTCCTTTTTTTGGTATAAATACACGCTACGCACGAGACTAAAAAGGATAAAAGCAGCCCAAAGCCCGTGGTTTCCAAAAGGGGGAATGAGGCTAAAAAAAGCCACCAAAAATACAAAAAGCGCCACAATCATCGAATCCCTCACGGGTTTTGTAAAGGTCGCTCCTGTGTAGATGCCGTAATAGACCAAGCCTGTGCCAATCACAAAAGGAAAGAGGACAATCCACCCCATGTACGTTAAACACAAGGTTTGCACTTCCGCAATGTTGGTAAAAAGCCCTACGATTTCCTCTTGTGCTACTAGAAACACTAAGGCAATAAGCACCGTGACCCACCCAATCATGACGTTAGAAATGTGCAGTACCCGCGCGTAAGCCTGCTTGTCTTTGGCCCCCGCGGCTTTGCCTGTAAAAATACTTGAGGCGTTTGCAAGGCCGTCGTAAAAGTAGCAAATGATGTATTGGAGTTGAAACAAGATGGCATTGGCCGCCAACAGTTCCGCCCCAAATCGGTTGCCTTTGGCGATAAACAGATTGGTCATGATGAGCAAACACGCGGTGCGAATCATCAAATCCGCGTTCACGCTTAGCATCTTTTTAAGCCGTCCGACTTCTAAAAGCTCTGCTTTGAGAGAGAAAAACTGCTTCACATCCAGTACCCGTGAGACAATCCAACACCCCATCACAAAACTGTACGTTAAGGCGATGAGCGTGGCGTACGCAACCCCTGCCACACCAAAATCCCACACCACCACAAAGAGAATGTCCAGCACGATATTGAGCACGTTGGTGGAGATTTGCAAGAGGAGGGTTTGGCGGATGAGGCGCTGGCCCATAATCCATCCTAGGTTGACGTACCCTAGTAGCACGAGCGGCGCACCCCAGATGAGAATGCTAAAGTAGGTGTGTGCGCTTTGAAAAATGAGTGCCTCGGGTTGGTAGAGCACAAAAGCAGCTTGCAAAATGGGTGTTTGAAGGAGCACAAAAACCATACCAATGCCTAGTGCAAGTACCAGTGGGCGAAAGTAGGCAAGGGCGCGTTCATGTGCCACACCACTGCCTAAGGCTTGGGCCGAAAACCCCGAAGTGCTCACGCGCAAAAACCCAAAAAGCCAATACAGTGTGTTTAAAATCACTGTCCCAATAGCCACACCCCCAATAAAGGCCGCTTCGTTTAAATGCCCAATAACCGCCGTATCTACCGCGCCTAAAAGAGGCTGGGTGATGGTGGAAAGCACCAAAGGAAGAGCGACGACCAAGTATTCTTTGTACGTCATTGGCACACCTTAGCACGGCACATGTCGGGGATTTCCATGGCTTTAACGGCGTTAAGTAAGGAGCGCGAATAGGGGTCTTTTACCCCGTGCAAGGCACTTACATGGCTCACGGTTTCGACAATGTTGCCCTCTTTAAAGAAAATAACGCGGTCGCATAGGTACGTCACGCTCATGAGGTCGTGGGTGATGAACAAGTACGAGAGGCGGTATTTTTCTTTGAGTAGTTTGAGGAGTTTAAGAATTTGGAGTTGCACCGAAACATCCAAAGAGCTTACCGCTTCATCAAGCAAGATGAACTTAGGTTTGGTGGCAAGGGCGCGTGCGATGCAGACCCGTTGGAGTTGTCCGCCGCTGAGTTGATGGGGAAAGCGTTCTAAAAAACTCTCATCCAAGCCCACTTCACGCAACAAATGCCCAAGATAGGCCCGTTGTTTTTTGGCGCGCTCTTTGAGGGGTTCGGACAGCACATGCTTGACGCGCAGGCGGGGATTAGCAGAACTGGTGTAGTCTTGAAACACCACGCTAAGCTCTTTTTTGCCCTCATTTCCCCCGAAGACAACAGTGCCCGCATCGGGTTTTTCAACCCCTAAGATAATCTTGCCCAGCGTGCTTTTGCCACTGCCTGATTCGCCGATGAGTCCCACACACTCCCCGTAATCTACCTCTAAACTCACTCCTTTAAGCACAGGAGTAATGGTTTTGCCAAAGAAGCCTTTACTTTTAGCGTAGCCTTTGTGGATGTCGGTGACCCTTAAGAGCATGGGGCTACCTCCGTGCACGCATGAAAGGCGCGTAAGAGTTCGAGGCGGGTTTGGATGAGCATCTGGGTTTGGGGTGCTTTGGGGGCAAAAATAACCTCTTGCACACTCCCTTGTTCAACCTTTTGCCCTTCGTGCATGACCATGAGCGTGTCGCAAAGTTGGCACAACACGCCTAGGTCGTGGGAGATGAAAATCATGGTAGTGTGGAACAAATCGCGCACTTTTTGAAGCTCTTGAATAATCTCCACTTGGTTCACCACATCAATAGCCGTCGTGGGCTCATCGGCGATAATCATGACAGGATTTAACGCGATGCACAGGGCAATCATGACCCGCTGGAGCATCCCGCCGCTAAGTTGGTGGGGGTATTTGAGCAAGAGGGTTTCGCCCTCATAAAGGTTCATCTTTTCAAAAGCTTCTAAAATGCGCTTTAGCAACACAGGGTCGGGTTCATCCAAATGGGTGCGCAAGGTTTCAAGGAGTTGATTTTTGAGGGAAAAGAGGGGATTAAAGGCAGTCATGGCGTTTTGAATCACCATGCAAATTTCCTTGCCGCGCAGTTTCCGCCGTTTGTGTTCAGGAAGCGTGAGGAGGTTTTGCCCTTGAAAAAGTACCTCCCCTTGCACGTCAAATTCTTCGCCTAAGAGTCCCATCACGGCTTTACATGTAAGGCTTTTGCCACTGCCTGATTCTCCTAAGATGCCCAAACACTGGTTGGCTTCAAGGGAAAAGGAGACATCTTTTACCAAAGGTCGGAGTCCGTGGCGTGTGCGTGCACTAATAGTGAGGTTATGTACATGTAACATTTAGCGCTCCTGTGTTTTGGGGTCTAGGATGTCACGCAAGGTGTCTCCTAGGATGTTAAAACTTGCCACTACGACCAAGATAGCAAGGCCGGGGGCGAGCATCTGCCCAGGGTGGGACATGAGGGTGTTTTTGGCTTCGCTGAGCATCGCGCCCCATTCAGGAGAGGGCGGTTGGATGCCAAGGCCAAGGAACGAGAGCATGGAAATGTTGATAATCACCCAACCCATGTCCAGTGTAGCCAACACGATGATTTCAGGTAAAACATTAGGTATGATGTGTTTGCGAATGATGCAACGGTCGCTTTTGCCAATGGTCTTGGCATAGAGGACGTAGTTTTTTTGGTTGTACGTGGCGGTGATGCCTCGCATCATGCGCGCGTACCATGTCCACTTGATGAGGATGTTGGCGATGATGATGTTCTCAAT